>NZ_JAVKPV010000001.1:0-525310 GCF_040981075.1 Kocuria sp. CPCC 205263
GCCTGCGCGCCAAGCTGGGCGCCGACCACGAGCACCTGATCACCACGGTGCGTAACGTGGGCTACAGCTTCGCCACGACGCGGGCCCGGGAGGGCTGAGCACCTCCCGACCCGGTCCGCGCGCCCCACCCCGTTCCGCAGGAGGCCCCCATGTCCCGTTCCGTGCCGTACGACCTCGACCGCCCGGACGTCCCGCCGGCCGAGGAGATCGTGGCGCTCGCGTCCCGCGCCGCCGCCGCGGACGGCGACCCGCCGTTCTCCGACCAGACCCTGGTGGACCTGCGCTCGGCGCGCGACGGCCGGGTCCGCGCCGTCCTGGCGCGCTCGCGCGAGGGGGAGCTCCTCGGCGCCGCCGTGCGCGTGCCCGAGCCCGACGGCGCCCACCTCGTGGAGCTCGTGGTCGACCCCGCCCACCGCGGCGCCGGGATCGGCGCGGCGCTGGCCGGCGCCGTGGCCGCCGGGACCACCGGCACGGTGCGCGCCTGGGCGCACGGCGGGCACCCCGTCGCCGCCGCGCTCGCCGCCCGGCACGGCCTGGCCCCCGTGCGGGACCTGCACCGGCTGCTGCGCCCGCTGCGCGGCGCGGCGGACCTGCCCCTCCCGGAGACGATGCCCGAGGGCTTCCGCCTGCGCGCGTTCGAGCCCGGCCGCGACGAGCAGGAGTGGCTGCGGGTCAACGCGGCCGCGTTCGCCGAGCACCCGGAGCAGGGCAGGATGACCCTCGACGACCTCCGGCAGCGGGAGGCCGAGCCGTGGTTCGACGCCGCCGGCTTCCTGCTCGCCGTCCGGGAGGACGAGCCCGGGACCGTGGCCGGCTTCCACTGGACCAAGGTGCACGCGGCCGACGCCGAGCGCGGTCCCCTCGGCGAGGTGTACGCCGTGGGCGTGGCCCCCGGGCACCAGGGCACGGGGCTGGGCCGGGCGCTGACCGCCGCCGGCGTCAACCACCTCGCCCGGCAGGGGCTCGACGAGGTCATGCTCTACGTGGACGGGGACAACGCCGCCGCGATGCGGCTGTACGAGGCGCTGGGGTTCCGGCCCTGGCACCTCGACGTGATGTACGCCGGCACCCTCCCCGGCTGACCCGCCACCCGATCCTCCCGCGCCCGGACCGCCGGGGCGGGCACGACGAGACAGGACCGTGATGACCACCCACCAGCAGGACAGCCCGCAGTCCGCGCCGGCCCCGGGCGCCCCCGGGGCCCCGGCCGCCGAGCCCGGCACCGCACCCCTCGGGGGCCCCGACGAGCTCCCCGACTCCGCCCGGAGCCACGGGGACCGGGACCGGATCGACGACCCCGTGCCAGCGGCCCGGCAGGTGCTGGAGGGCCGGCACGGGCCCGAGCGCTTCCTGGACCGCGAGGCCAGCTGGGTGGCGTTCAACTCCCGGGTCCTGGAGCTCGCGGAGGACCCGGACCTCTTCCTCCTGGAGCGGGTGCACTTCCTGTCCATCGTGGCCTCCAACCTGGACGAGTTCTTCATGGTCCGGGTGGCCGGGCTCAAGCGGCGCATCGCCACGGGCATCGCCCGGCCGGCCGCCTCCGGGCACTCCCCCGCGGAGCAGATGGCCACCATCGCCGCGCGCGCCCACGAGCTCCAGGAGCGGCACGCGCGGGCCTTCCACGACCTGGTGCGGCCCGAGCTGACCCGGCAGAACATCCACCTGGTCGGCTGGGAGGACCTGGACGCCGCCACCCGGGAGCGGCTCACCGGGGACTTCCACCGTCAGGTGTTCCCCATCCTCACGCCGCTGGCCGTGGACCCGGCCCACCCGTTCCCCTACATCTCCGGGCTGAGCCTCAACCTGGCCGTGATGGTCCGCAACCCGCAGTCGGGCAAGCGGCTGTTCGCCCGCGTGAAGGTCCCGGACCAGCTGCCCCGGCTGCTGTCGGTGGACGGGTCCCGGGCCTCGCGCCTGCCGAACGGCCAGGCCCGGTTCATCCCGCTCGAGGACGTCATCGCCCAGCACCTGGACGACCTGTTCCCCGGGATGGAGGTCGAGGAGCACCAGGTGTTCCGCGTGACCCGCAACGAGGACCTGGAGGTCGAGGAGGACGACGCCGAGAACCTCCTGCAGGCCCTGGAGAAGGAGCTGCTGCGCCGCCGCTTCGGTCCCGCGGTGCGCCTGGAGGTCACGGACAGCATCAGCACGGAGGTGCTCGAGCTGCTCGTCTCCGAGCTGGGCATCGACGAGTCCGAGATCTACCGGCTGCCCGCCCCGCTGGACCTGCGCGGGCTGGGGGTCATCGCCGGCATCGACCGCCCCGAGCTGCACTACGCCCGCCACGTGGCCCACACCTCCCGCTACCTCAACGCCGCGGAGACCGCCAAGGCGGCGGACGTCTTCGCCGCGACCCGGGCCCGGGACGTGCTGCTACACCACCCCTACGACTCGTTCGCCACGAGCGTCCAGGCCTTCCTGGAGCAGGCCGCCGCGGACCCGAAGGTCCAGGCCATCAAGCAGACCCTGTACCGGACCTCGGGCGACTCCCCCATCGTGGACGCGCTCATCGACGCCGCCGAGGCCGGCAAGCAGGTGCTCGCCCTCGTGGAGATCAAGGCCCGCTTCGACGAGCAGGCCAACATCTCCTGGGCCCGCAAGCTCGAGCAGGCCGGGGTGCACGTGGTCTACGGCATCGTGGGGCTGAAGACCCACTGCAAGCTCTCCCTCGTGGTCCGTCAGGAGGAGCACGGGCTGCGCCGGTACGTGCACATCGGCACCGGCAACTACCACCCCTCCACCGCGCGCTTCTACGAGGACCTGGGATTGCTCACGTGCGACCCGGAGGTCGGGGAGGACGTCTCCCGGCTCTTCAACCAGCTCTCCGGCTACGCGCCCAAGACCACCTTCCAGCGCCTGCTCGTGGCGCCCCGCTCCGTGCGCTCCGGGCTCGTCGACCTCGTGGAGGCCGAGATCCGCCACCACCGGGCCGGCCGCCCGGCCCGGATCCAGGTCAAGTGCAACTCGATCGTGGACGAGGCCGTGATCGACGCCCTCTACCGGGCCTCGCAGGCCGGGGTGCCCGTGGACGTGGTGGTCCGCGGGATCTGCGCCCTGCGCCCCGGGGTGCCGGGGCTGAGCGAGAACATCCGGGTCCGCTCGGTGCTGGGCCGGTTCCTGGAGCACTCCCGGGTTTTCGCGTTCTGCAACGCCGGCGAGCCCCTCGTCTACATCGGCTCGGCGGACATGATGCACCGCAACCTCGACCGCCGGGTGGAGACCCTGGTGCGGATCACGGACCCCCAGCAGGCGGCGGCTCTCGTGCGGCTGCTGACCCGCTACGTCTCGGACACCACGGCCAGCTGGCACCTGGACGCCGAGGGCGTGTGGACCCGCCACCACCGGGACGCCGAGGGGAACCCGCTCGTGGACGTCCAGGAGCACCTGCTGCGCAGCAGGGCCCTCGGCCGGCCGACGATCTAGTCGGCGGTGGAACCGGTCAGCGGTAGCATCGTGGGGGTGCCGCCCGACGGTCCGGACCGCGGGCCCCGGCACGCCCGTGCACCACGGACAGGGGACGAAAGAGGGGCCATGCCCAGGACCGCAGAGAAGACCGCCGAGCAGCGCACGGCCGAGAGCCCCGGCCGGGCGAGCGGCAGGACCGGCACGAGCGGTGCGGCCGGGAGCGGGCGGCCCGCCGACGTGCTCGCGGCCGGGTGCCTGTGCTGGCGCCGGACGGGCGGCGGGCTCGAGGTGCTGGTCATCCACCGGCCGCGCTACGACGACTGGTCCTTCCCTAAGGGCAAGCAGGACGACGGCGAGACGCTGCCCGAGACCGCCCACCGGGAGGTCAGCGAGGAGATCGGCCTGCTCCCGCGCCTGGGCGTGCCCCTGCCCACGATCCGCTACGACGTCAAGGACGGGTGCAAGGACGTGCACTACTGGGCCGCGGAGTTCGGCCCCGGCGCACGGCCCGAGCCCGACGGCAAGGAGGTGGACGCCGTCCGCTGGGTCTCGCCCGAGGACGCGCACCGGATGCTGACCAACCCCTCCGACCGGGAGCCGCTGGCGGCCCTGGTGGACCTGCACCAGCGCGGGGACCTCGCCACGCGCCCGGCGATCGTGGTGCGCCACGCCAAGGCGAAGCCGCGCTCGGCCTGGTCCCGGGCCGAGGGCGACAGGCCGCTGGCCGCGACCGGCAAGCGCCAGGCCCTCGCCGTGACCCGACTGCTCCGGGCGTGGTCCCCCGAGCGGGTCCTCACGTCCCCCTGGCTGCGCTGCCTGTCCACCGTGGTGCCGTACGCGCGCAAGGCCGGGGTCTCCGTGCGGGAGCGCCCGCAGCTCACGGAGGCCTCGCACAAGCGCCACCCCAAGAAGGCGGCCGCCGTGGCCCAGACCATGTTCGACAAGGACACGCCGGTGGCGCTGTGCACCCACCGCCCGGTGCTGCCCACGGTCCTCAAGGTCATCGCCCGGCACGCGAGCCCCGAGCTCGCCGCCCAGCTGCCGGCCAAGGACCCCTACCTCTCCCCCGGCGAGATGATCGTGCTGCAGGTCTCCCGCCGGCACCGCCGGCGGGTGGTCTCCGTGGAGCTCGTGAAGCCCTTCGACGACTGACCTCCGGCCCGGCGCCGCAGGACCCGCGGCGCACCGTCCCGCAACCGCCGGGACCGCAACGCACCACCCGCCACGAGCCACCCGCTACGGACCGCCCGGCCCCGACCGGCCCGCCCCGACTTCCCCCGAGGAGACCCGCATGACCTCCCCCGACCCCGTGCCCGCCCCGGTGCCGACGCCCTACGAAGACCTCCTGCGCGAGGTCCTCGAGCAGGGGGTGCACAAGTCCGACCGCACGGGCACCGGGACGCGCAGCGTCTTCGGGCGCCAGATCCGCTTCGACCTGGCGGAGTCCTTCCCGCTGCTGACCACCAAGCGGGTGCACTTCCGGTCGGTGGCCCTCGAGCTGCTGTGGTTCCTGCGCGGGGACTCGAACGTGCGGTGGCTGCAGGAGCGCGGCGTGACCATCTGGGACGAGTGGGCGGACCGGGACGGGGAGCTCGGACCCGTCTACGGCGTGCAGTGGAGGTCCTGGCCCACCGCCGGCGGCGGGTCGATCGACCAGATCGCCAAGGTCGTGGAGCAGATCCGCACGAACCCCGACTCGCGGCGCCACGTGGTGACCGCGTGGAACCCCGCCGAGGTGGACGAGATGGCCCTGCCGCCGTGCCACGCCCTGTTCCAGTTCTACGTCGAGCCCCGGGAGGACGGGCCGGGGCGGCTGTCCTGCCAGCTCTACCAGCGCTCCGCGGACATGTTCCTGGGCGTGCCCTTCAACATCGCCTCATACGCGCTGCTCACCGTCATGATCGCCCAGCAGACCGGTCTGGAGCCCGGGGAGTTCGTCTGGACCGGCGGGGACTGCCACGTCTACGACAACCACGTGGCGCAGGTCCGCGAGCAGCTCTCCCGGGACCCCTACCCCTATCCGCGGCTGCGGCTCGCCCGGCGGCCCGCCACCGTCTTCGACTACGAGCTCGAGGACTTCGAGGTCCTCGACTACCGCCACCACCCCGCGATCAAGGCCCCGGTGGCCGTATGACCGCCGCGCCGGGACGGGCCCGCGCGTCCGGCCCTGCCGGGACGGCCGGGGTGATCGGGGCGATCTGGGCGCAGACCGCCGACGGCGTCATCGGCCGCGCCGGGGCGATGCCCTGGTCGCTGCCGGAGGACATGGCGTTCTTCCGGCGCACGACGACCGGCCACCCCGTGATCATGGGCCGGCGCACGTGGGAGTCCTTCCCGGAGCGCTTCCGGCCCCTGCCCGGACGGACCAACATCGTCATCACCTCCTCCCCCGGCCGGGTGGACCGGGGCGAGGCTCCCGGCGCGGTGCTGACGGCGTCCTCGTACGCCGAGGCCGTGCGCCTGGCCCGGACGAGCCCCGGCGCGGAGCGCATCTGGGTGATCGGCGGCGGGGAGGTCTACCGGCAGGCCCTGGCCGACGCCGAGCACCCCGTGACGGAGGCGCTCGTGACCGTCATCGACCTCGACACGGACGGGGACACGCATGCCCCGGTGCTCGACGACGGCTGGGCCACGGAGCCGGTCCTCGGCCCGTCGGTGTCCCGCACGGGCGTGGGCTACCGGATCGAGCGGCGCACGCGCGACCGGCGGGGACCGGGCGGAAGGACGCCCGGTTCCGGTAGCCCGGCGGCTCCGGTAGCGTGAGCTGCACCACGACCAGGAGGAACACCGTGACCGACCGGCACCCCGACCCCGCGATCCGGGACGACGAGCAGCTGCGCGTCGTGAAGAACACGGACCTCGACCGCTACGAGCTGTGGCGGGGGGAGCAGTTCATCGGCTTCGAGGGCTTCCAGGACCACGAGGACGGCACGGTCGAGCTCCAGCACACCATCATCGGCGAGCAGTTCGGCCGGCAGGGCTACGCGCGCACCCTCGTCACGCTCCTGCTGGACGGCTTCCGGGAGCAGGGCGTCGCGGTGCGCCCCACGTGCACCTACGTCCAGGACTACCTCCACCGCTTCCCGCAGTACGGGGACCTGGTGGTGCCCGGCCTCGAGCTCCCGCCGGCGCAGAAGGTGAAGGAGAAGCGCCGGCGCTGGGCCCTGCACCGCGCCCACTAGACTGGGGGCCATGACTTTTCGCTCGGGTGATTCGGTAGGGTTCGTCGGCTGGCGGGGCATGGTGGGTTCCGTGCTCATGCAGCGCATGCAGGAGGAGGGGGACTTCGGGGGCATCACCCCGGTGTTCTTCTCCACCTCCAGCGCCGGCCGGCCCGCCCCGTCCTTCGCCGGGGACGCCGGCACGCTGCAGGACGGCTACGACCTCGAGACCCTGGCGAAGCTCCCGATCGTCGTCACCGCGCAGGGCGGGGACTACACCAAGGACGTGCACGGGAGGCTGCGCGCCGCCGGCTGGGACGGGCTGTGGATCGACGCCGCGTCGACCCTGCGGATGAACGACGACGCGATCATCGTCCTCGACCCCGTCAACCGGGACGTCATCGACCGCGGTCTCGCGAGCGGCGTGAAGGACTTCGTGGGCGGCAACTGCACGGTCTCCTGCCTGCTCGTGGGTCTCGGCGGGCTGTTCCGCAACGACCTCGTGGAGTGGGCCACGTCGATGACCTACCAGGCCGCCTCGGGCGGCGGGGCCCGGCACATGCGCGAGGTGCTGGCCCAGTTCGGCGCCCTCCACGGCGTCGTCGCGGACGAGCTTGCCGATCCCGCCTCGGCGATCCTGGACATCGACCGCAAGGTGCTCGCCGCCCAGCGCGGCGACGCCCTCGACACCTCGATGTTCGGTGCGCCCCTGTCCGGCTCCCTCATCCCCTGGATCGACGCTGACCTCGGCAACGGGCAGTCCCGCGAGGAGTGGAAGTCCGCGGCCGAGACCAACAAGATCCTCGGCCGCACGGACCGGTACGCCCAGGACTGGGTGCCCATGGACGGGCTGTGCGTGCGGATCGCCACGATGCGCTCGCACTCCCAGGCCCTCACGATCAAGCTGCGGGAGGACCTGCCCGTGGAGGAGATCGAGCGGATCGTCGACGCCGACAACGAGTGGGCCACCGTGGTGCCCAACACCAAGGAGGACTCGATGCGGGACCTCACCCCCGTGGCGACCTCCGGCACCCTGGACATCCCCGTGGGCCGGATCCGCAAGCTCGCCATGGGGCCGGGCTACATCAGCGCCTTCACGATCGGCGACCAGCTGCTGTGGGGCGCGGCCGAGCCGCTGCGCCGCATGCTGCGCATCGCCACCGGCACCCTGTAGCCGGTGGAGGAGACCTCGATCCCGCCGGGGCTGTCGCTCGACGCGGGCGACGACCGCCCGCCCTCCGAGCAGCTCAGGCACCGGGTGCAGCAGGGCCGCGCGGACGGCACCCTGCCGGCGGGCACCCGGCTCCCACCGGTGCGCCGGCTCGCCGAGGCGCTCGGCCTCGCGGCCGGGACCGTGGCCAAGGCCTACCGCGAGCTCGAGGCCGCCGGCGTGATCGAGACCCGGGGCCGCCGGGGCAGCTTCGTGCGCGCCGCCGACCGGACCGAGGACCTGGCGGTGCAGGCCGCCCGGCGCTTCGCCGACGAGATCGCGGACCTCGGGATCCCGGCCGAGCACGCGCTGGAGCTGGTGGCCGCGCAGCTCGGCCGCGCCCGCTGACCGGGAGGACCCGTCCGGAGGGCTCAATGCGCGCACCGGCGCGGGCCCGTGCGACCGCGGCCGCGGGGCTCCCCGGCAGGAGGCCGTCCCGGCTCAGGCTCCCGGGGACCGCAGGTGCCGGGGGCCCGGCACGAGGTTGCCCGTCCCGGCGAGGGCCCGGCGGTGCCGCCCCTCGGCGGTGCGCCCCAGCCACCACCGCCAGCCGCGCACCACCTGGCCCTTCGCCCACTGGTTGAGCCGGTGCGCCCAGTGGAACTCGGTGCCCCAGATGCCGAGTCCCAGGAAGATGGCGAGCCACCCCGGGCCCGGCGTCACGAGCATGATCAGGCCCGCCAGCACGAAGACGCCCCCGAGGACCGTCACGAGCGTCCGGTAGGCCACGAACAGCAAGGGGTGGCCGCGGGACCAGCGGCGCAGCCGGCCGAGGGCCTGCCGCACGCGGCTGTCGGAGCTCTCCCCCTGGGCGATCTCCTCCTCGAGGCTGCTCACGGCCGCCGCCTCAGACCGCCGTGCCCACGATGACGGGCTCGGCGACGAGGTCCACCCCGTAGACGGACGCGACGCCGTCGCGCACCGTCCGGGCCAGCGCCATGAGGTCCTGGGCGGAGGCGCCGCCGCGGTTGGTGAGGGCGAGCGTGTGTTTGGTGGACAGGGAGGCGCGGCCCCCGGCGACGGCGGCGCCGTCGAGGTCCAGGAGCTCGTTGCGGGTCCCGGGCAGGCCGAAGCCCTTGCCGAAGCCGGCGTGGTCGATGAGCCACGCGGCGGAGAGCTTGACCCGGTCCTCGAGCGGGCGCCCCGCGGCGTCCACCACGGGGAAGCGGGGGGCGTCGGCGGGCAGCCGCTCCCCCAGGGCGTCGGCCGGGAGGATGGGGTTGGTGAAGAACGACCCGGTGCTGTAGGTGTCGCGGTCCTCCGGGTCGAGGACCATGCCCTTGCCCGCGCGCAGGGCTAGGACCGTCTCCCGCACCCGCTCCAGCGGGGCGCGCTCCCCCACCTGGACGCCGAGCCGGCGGGCGAGCTCGCCGTAGCGCACCGGGGCGCTCTCGGCGCCGCGCTCGAGCCGGAACCGCACGGCGAGCACCACGTGGCGCGGGGAGCCGGCCACCGTGCTGCGCTTGAGGGCCGAGTCCCGGTAGGAGAACGCCAGGTCGGCCGGGGCGAAGTCCCGCACGCGCCGCTCCCGGCGGTCCCAGACCCGCACCAGCTCGACGGTCTGGGCCACCTCCTGGCCGTAGGCCCCCACGTTCTGCACCGGGGTGGCGCCCGTGGTGCCGGGGATCCCGGACAGGGCCTCGATGCCGACCAGCCCCTCGGCCACGGCCTGCGCCACGAGCTCGTCCCACGGGTGGCCGGCCTGGACCTCGAGGAGGGCGCCGGCGGGGTCGTCGGCGAGGACCTCGACGCCGCGCGAGAGCACGTGCACCACGGTGCCCGCGAACCCGGCGTCGGCCGCGATGAGGTTGGAGCCGCCGCCGACCACGAGCACGTCCCGACCGGCGGCGTCGGCCGCCGCCACGGCGTCGACGACCGCCTGCTCGGACTCCGCCCGCACGTAGTCGCGGGCGGGCCCGCCCACGGCGGCGGTCGTGAGGTCTGCGATGCGAGGGGACGTCATGGCGACCACCCTATCGGGCGGCCCGCGGTGCCCCGGCCCGGACTCACGCCAGCCGCACCACGGCCTGGGCCTTGACCAGCACCTTCAGCGCCGCGGCGGTCGCCGGGTCGGCTCCCGCCGCGGAGAGGTCGGGGGCGGTCACGGTGAGGTCGACGCGCACGGTGCGGGCAGCGTCGTCGAGGGCGCCGATTTTCCCGGACACCGTGAGGGCCGTGGAGGCCTCGACCGCGGTCCCGAACCGGTTGGGGACGACCACCGGCTTGGTGAAGCGCGTCTGGTAGTCGACCACGGCGCCGGGGTCGCCCACCCAGTCGGTCACGAGCTGCACGGCGGCGCCCATCGTGAGCATCCCGTGCGCGATGACGTCGGGCAGGTCCACGGAGCGGGCGAACTCCTCGTTCCAGTGGATCGGGTTGAGGTCCCCGGACGCCCCCGCGTACCGGACCAGGTCCGCGCGGGAGAGCTCGATCCGGCGCTGCCCGATCTCCTGGCCCTTCTCGAGGCTGTCGAAGGCGATGCTCACGGTCACTGGTCCTCTCCGCGCACGAGCAGGGACGAGACGGTGGTGGCGACGTGCTCGCCGCCCGCGGCGCGGATCTCGGCGCGGGACGTCACCATCGCCCCGGAGCCCATGGCCCGGACCTGGTCGACGTGCAGCTCGGCCACGAGCTCGTCCCCGGCGACGATCGGGCGGTGGTGGGTGAAGCGCTGGTCGGCGTGGACCACGCGGGAGAAGTCGATGCCGGCCTCGGGGTCGGCGATCAGGGCGGCGTCGGCGCGCTGGGCCACCACGATCGCGAAGGTGGGGGGCGCCACGAGGTCGGGGTGGCCGAGGGACCGGGCCGCCTCGACGTCGTGGTGGGCGGGGTGGGCGGCCTGGACGGCGCGGGCGAAGTCGCGGATCGCCTCCCGGCCGACGCTGTAGGGCTCGGCCGGCGGGTAGGTCCGCCCGACGAGATCGGGGTTCACGGGCATGGCAGCTCCTCGCTGGACGGGCCGCGCGCGGGCGGCGGGACCCGTCCAGTCTACGGCGGCGCCCCGCCCCGCCGGGCGCCGCCCGGGGCACGTACACTCCTGCCCATGGATCTCCTGGACGTCGGCCGGATCGTCGCAGGACTGGCTCTGCTGGTCCTCGGCGGAGAACTCCTGGTGCGGGGGGCGTCCGCGCTCGCCCGGCGGGTGGGGATCTCCTCCCTCGTGGTCGGGCTCACCGTGGTCTCGGCCGCCACCTCGGCGCCGGAGCTCGCCGTCACCGTCGGCGCCGTGCTGCGCGACGAGCCGGGCCTGGCCGTCGGGAACGTGGTCGGCAGCAACATCGTCAACGTCCTGCTCATCCTCGGGCTCTCCGCCCTCGTCGTTCCCCTCGCGGTGAAGCAGCGGCTGGTGCGCTTCGACCTCCCCTGGATGGTCGTGCTGTCGATCGGGCTGCTGCTCGTGGCCTTCGACGGGCGGATCGGCGCGGTGGACGGAGTGGTCCTCCTCTCCGCCGTGGTGCTGCACACGGTGCTGACCGTCGTGATCGGCCGGCGCGGTGCCCACGTCCCCGCGGCGGCATCGTCCGGGGACCGCGAAGCCGGCGGCGGCATCGGCGGTGCCGAGGACGTCAGGACCGAGGGGGAGCCTCCCCCGGCCTCGGTCCCCCGGTCCGTGCTGCTCGTGGTGCTGGGGATCGCCCTGCTGGTCGCCGGCGCGACCCTGCTCGTCGACGGGGCGGTGAGCATCGCCACGTCGCTGGGGGTCAGCAGCCTGGTGGTCGGGCTGACCGTGGTGGCCGTCGGGACATCGCTGCCCGAGCTGGCGACCTCCGTCATCGCGGTGCGCCGCGGTGAGCGCGACCTGGCCGTGGGCAACGTGGTGGGCAGCAACATCTTCAACATCGGGGTGGTGCTCGGCCTGCCGGCGCTGATCTCCCCCGGGGGCATCCCGGTGTCCGGTGCCGCGGTGGCCCTCGACATCCCGGTGATGCTGGCCGCCGCGGTCGCCCTGCTCCCCATCGCGTTCACCGGGTTCGCGGTGGCCCGCTGGGAGGGCGCCCTGTTCGTGGCCCTGTACGCCGCCTACACCGGCTACGTGGTGCTCGCGGCCACCGAGCACGACGCCCTGGAGGGGTTCACGTGGACCATGGCGTGGTTCGTCCTGCCGCTGGTCGCGCTGACGCTCGCCGTCTTCACCGCCTACGAGATCGGCCTGCGCCGGGGCCGCCGGGATCCGCTGCGCTCGCCGTGACCGGCCCGCCAGGGGACGACAAAAGCCCGTGACCGGAGGGGTCACGGGCTTTTCGCCGTAGCGGTGGACGGGCTCGATCCGTCGACCTCACGATTATGAGTCGTGCGCTCTAACCAGCTGAGCTACACCGCCAGAGGGATGGGACACCGCGGCTGACGGCCTTGACGGCCGGGCCACGGGATCTCATCACGAGAGCCCCGACCGGGAATCGATCCCGGGACCTCCATCTTACCAAGATGGCGCTCTACCACTGAGCTATCGGGGCAACGACGAAGACTCTACCAGCACGTTTCGGGAGAACCAAAATCGCCGGGCAGCCCTCTCCAGCACCTCCGGAACCGTACTGCCGGCCCCGGACCGGACAGGGTTCTCCGGCCCGTCGGCGCCGTCCAGCCCGTCCGGGCCGGGGCCCCCCGGCCCGGCCCGGCAGGCGCCCCGGACCCGGTGCTCAGTCGTCCACGTCGTCGTCCCGATCGTCGTCCCAGTCGTCGTCCCAGTCGTCGTCGAGCGGGGCGGGCTGCACGGGCAGCGGGACCTGGGCCGGCGGGGCGGGGACGGGGGCGGCCGGCGGGGCAGGATCGGGGGCGGCCGGCGGAGCGGGCGGGGCCGGCGGCGGCTCGACCGGAGGGAACGGCGCCGCGGAGCCCCCCGCGTCCCCGGTGTCCGGTCCCGGGGCGTCTCTCCCGTCCTGCGCGGGGCCGGTGGGGGACGGCGACGACGACGGGTCCCCGGCCGGCGGCGCCGTGCCGGCCGACGGCCCCGGAACGGGGCCGCCGCTCACGGAGACGCCGCCGCGCACGACCTCCACGCGGTCCGAGCCGCTCGCCGCGTTCCACAGCAGGAGCGCCAGGCCCGCGACGACCAGGAGGGAGACTGCCGACCAGAGGATCCTCATGCCCACCAGTGTCCCGGAACCGGTTGAGGGAGGCATGAGAACATGAGAGCCCTCTCAGGAACGCAGCCCGTCGAGCAGGTCCTGCCCCACACCGCGCCACCGCGGGCGGAACGCGTAGACGCAGGCGAGCCGCAGCCGGGTCGCCTCGGCGTGCACGGCGAGACGGCCGGGGTCGGCGCCCAGCACCCGGGCCACCGCGGTCACGGCCTCCTGTCCCGCCGCCCGGAGCGCGGGGTCGAGCAGACCCTGCGCCGCACGCAGCTCCAGGTGCACGGAGAGGTTCGCGAGGTCGAGCTCGGGCTCGCCGAGGGCCGCGGTGTCGAAGTCCAGGAGCCCCAGCCGTGCGCCGTCGAAGAGCAGCTGCTGGTCGTGCAGGTCCCGGTGCAGCACGACCCGGCCCCGCCGGTCGGCGGGCAGGGCCGAGAGCTCCGCCCCGATCCGCCGTGCCCGTGCGGCGACCGCCCCCGGCGGGGCCTCGAGCAGACCCGGGAACGCCTCGAGGTGGCCTGCCCAGCGGGCCAGCGTGCGGGCCTCGTCCTCGGCCGTGTGCGCGGGCAGCGGCTCCGTGCCCGGCGCGGCGGTGGCCAGTGCCGGCCAGCACCGCGCCCACTCCGTCCAGGCGGCACGGTAGGCGTCGTTCCGTCCCGCGGCCCCCAGCTCGTGCAGGCTCCGGCCGGGCAGCACGGAGAACTCGACCCGGTCCTCGGCTCGGGTCAGGACCGCCGGCACGGCGAAGCCCGTCGCCGTGCCCAGTCCGTGCAGCCGGTCGGACAGCTCGGCGACCCGGACGGCCCGGCCGCGGGCCAGGAACTTGACGAAGCGGTCCGGGGTGCCGACCACCGCCCGCCGGCGGTGCCGGTGCACGACCACCCGGCCGCCGGCCGCGGCCGCCGCGGCGAGTCCGGGGAGGCGGGGGTCCTCGCCGTGGGGCAGGACGCGGACGGCCCACGGCCGTCCCGCGCCGGGGGCCGCCTCGCCCGCGCGGACGCGTCCGTGCTCGTCCTCGAGCTCGAGCACGAGCCGGGTGCCGTCCGCCGGCCAGGCGCGGCGCACCCGCAGCGGCCGCCCGTCGGCGTCCGGCACGGTCTCCGGCACGCGCACGGGGCGGGTCCGCGGGATGCGCGCCCCGTCGGTGTGCACGCCGTGCACCGGGTCCGCGCCGGCAGGCACGGGGCCGGCGGGCACAGGGCCGGTGGGGACGGCGCCGAGCGGCACGGACGGCGGGGCGACCGGCGCGGACGGCACGGGCCCCGGCGCGGGAGTCGCGGTCACCGGCGCCCGGCGCGCCTGCTCCACCAGCCGCTGCGCGAGCGCGATCCGCCGGTCCGTGCGCTCCCGCCAGTCGGCGGCGGCCGAGCGGAAGGGCTCCATGCTCCGGGCGAGGACGTGGAACGCGGCCCAGGCCAGGATCTCGGGCCACGGCGGCAGCGCCACCCCGGTCCCGTACCCGCGCAGCAGGGCGCCCGTCAGGGGGAGCTCCTCGGGTGCGGCAGGGGCCTGTCCGGCGCCCGGGCCGAGGAGCTCCACGGCGAGGAAGCTGCCGAGGTCGTCGGCCGCCGTGCCGGTGCGGATCCGGTCGAGGTCGGCGAGCCGGAGCTCCGGCGCCCCCGGGCCCCCGTCGCCGCGCACGAGCACCTGGTCCGCGGAGAAGTCCCCGTGCAGCAGCCGCTCGGGGGCCCCGGTGCGGTCCGCCAGGGCCTCCGCGACGGCCCGGCCGGTCCAGGCGCAGCGCGCGCCCGACCGCCGGTCGAGGGCGGACAGGTCGGCGGCCAGCGAGCGCAGCTTCCGGCCCGCTTCCAGGGGGGCGCCGACCCGTGCGGGGCCGAGGAGCGCCGGTCCGCGCCCGTGCAGCTGCGCCAGTGCGGCGCCCGCGACGGCGGCGGACTCGAGCACGGGCCCTCCGGGTCCGGTGCCGGGGCCTGGGCCGTCCGGGGCCGCGGCCCGGGCCGCGAGGTCGCCGGCCTCGAACCAGGGGTAGTGCAGCACGTGCGGCGACACGGGGAGGCCGGGGACGGGCACCGGGGCGAGCACCGGGAGCCCGGCGGCGGCGAGCCGGGTCAGCAGCACCGGGTCCGCCGGCGCGGCGCCGGCGGTGAGCTTCGTGACCCGGCCGGCCCCGTCGTCGTCGGCGCCTGTGAGGACCGCGCGGCGGCGGGGGTTGTAGCGCAGCAGCCGGGCGGGGTCCCCCGGCTGCCCGAGCCGCCGGGCCCGGGCCGGGCCGAGCACGGCGAGCGCGCGCCGCAGCTCGGGGTCCGTGCCGATCGTCCCCACGGCCAGGCGGTGACCGGTGCGTCCCGGCACGTCCGCGACCAGCACGGGTGCCGGCCGGCCGTGCCGCGCGGCTCGGCCGGCGCGGGCCAGGACCTTCTCGAGCTTGTCCCGCCCGTCCCCGGCGGGGGCGTAGGCCGCGACCCAGTGCACCGCGCCCGTGGTCCCGGCGTCCACGCGGGCCACGACCGAGACGCCGGGCTTGTAGCGCAGGTGGCTGGTGCGCAGCGGACCGCCGAGCTGGTGGCCGAAGAGCTCGGTGAGCCGGCCGGGGTCGAGGACCGCGGCGAGCGCGGGCAGGCTCTCCCAGGAGTCGGGCAGGTGCCGCGTCACGAGCGGACCTCCCGGCGGTCCTGCGCCCGCTGCTGCTCGACCCACGCGGCGAACACGCCGTCCGGCCGGGCGAGCAGCTCCTCGGGGGCGCCGTCGAGCAGGACGCGCCCGTCCTCGACCCACAGCACGCGGTCGGCGGCGAGCGCGAGCGCGGCGTCGTGGGTCACCGCCAGGGACGTGCGGCCGCGGACCAGGCGGCCGAGGGCGTCCAGCACGTCCCGGGTGGACCGGGGGTCGAGTCCGGTGGTGGCCTCGTCGAGCAGCACGACCGGCGCGTCGCGCAGCAGGGCGCGCGCGATGGCCAGCCGCTGGCGCTGCCCGCCCGAGACGGTCGAACCGCGCTCCCCCACCGGGGTGTCGTAGCCCTGCGGGAACGCCGTCACGAACTCGTGGGCCTGGGCGGCGGACGCGGCGGCCTCGACCTCGGCGTCGGTGGCCCCCGGGCGGCCGAGCCGGATGTTCTCCCGCACGGTGCCGTGGAAGAGGACGGAGTCCTGCAGCAGGAGGGCGGTGCTGCCGCGCACCGTGCCGAGGCTCAGGGCGCGCAGGTCGTGGCCGTCGAGGGTCACGGACCCGGCGACCGGATCCATCATCCGCACCAGCAGGGAGACGAGGGTCGACTTCCCGGAGCCGGACGGGCCGACGACGGCGACGTGCTGGCCCGCCGGGATCACGAGGTCGACGTCGCGCAGCACGGTGCGCCCGCCGTGCTCCGGGTCCCCGTACGCGGCGTCCACGTGGTGGAGTGCGATCTCCCCGCGCACCCCGGGCAGGACCAGGGCGCCCGGGGCCTCCCGCACGTCCACGGGCTCCGCCACGAGGTCGGCCACCCGCTCCCCGGAGGCCGCGGCGCGGGCGATGCGCCCGGTGTACTTGGCCATGTCCCGCAGGGGCTTCATGCACGTCTTGAGATAGGTCGTGAACAGGACCAGGTCGCCCAGGCTCATGGCGCCCTCGAGCACCCGCAGGCCGCCGCCGAAGATCACGGCCGCGGTGGCCACCCCCACGATCACGTCCGTGGCCCGCTCGAGCGCGGCGGCCAGACGGCGGGACTGCACGCCCTGGGTGAGGGCCTGCCGGTTGGCGCGGCCGAAGGAGCCGGCCATGTGCTCCTCCAGCCCGTAGGCCTGGACGGTGCGGATCGCGCCGAGGGACTCGTGGGCGGTGTTCGCCAGCGCGCCCTCCCCCTGCCGGGTCCGGCGCGAGGCCTCGGTGATCCGCCCGGAGGACCCTCGGCCCACCAGCAGGAAGGCGAGGATCGCGACGACCACCACGAGGGCCAGGAGCCAGTCGAGGAAGAGCATCACCGTGCACATGACCACGAGGGTGATGACGTTGGCCAGCAGCGGCAGGCCCGCGGTGACGGCCACCTCCTGGAGCTTGCCGATGTCCGAGACGAGGCGCTGGACCGTGTCCCCGGCACGGGAGACCGAGTGGTAGCGGTCCGACAGCGCCTGGACGTGCGCGAACACCCGTTCGCGCAGGGCGGTGGAGACCCGGGCGCCGACGAGGGCGAACGCGACCGTGGCGAGGTAGTTGGCGAGCGCGCGGAACCCCACCACCGCGACCGTGGCCAGCCCGGCGGCCGCGAGCAGCTGCCACGAGGCCTCCGGGATCCACGGGTCGACGTTGTCGGCGCCGAGGGAGAGGGACACGGCGTCGACGACGATCTTCAGCGGCCACGGCTCGAGCACGCGGAAGGCCACCTCGGCCAGGAGCACCACGACGCCGCCCGCGGCGAGCAGCCGGTGCTCGCGCAGGTGCGGGGTGAGCAGCCCGAGGGTGCGCCGGAGGGCCCGGCGGTCGAGCCGCCTGTCCCCGCTCACCGCGGCACTTCCTGTAGTGCTCCCGGGGCGGCCGGGCGCGGCGGGGCGGCGGCGCCGCGGGGCTGTGTGCCGGTGGGATCCGGACGGGCGAGGTCCGTGCCGGCGAGGATGCCGTCGAGCACCGCGGTCCAGGAGCGCCGGGCGACCGCGTCGCGGCGGCCGGCGCGTCCCAGGGCACGCCGCCGGCCGGGATCGGCCACCAGCGCGTCGACGGCGCCGGCCAGGGCGGTGGGGTCCGAGGGCGCCACGAGCAGCCCGGTCACCCCGTCCTCGACCGCGGCCGGCACCTGGCCCACGCGGGACGCGACGACCGGCAGGGCCGCGGCGGCGTACTCGTAGATCTTCAGCGGCGAGAAGTACTGGTCCGCGGCGTCCTCCGTGGCGGGATAGGGCGCGACGGCCACGGCGCAGTCGGCCAGCAGCCCGGGCACCGCGGCGGGGGTCACCGCGCCCGCGAACTCGGCCTCGACACCCAGCTCGGCGGCCAGCTCCTCGAGGGACGCCCGCTGGGGGCCGTCCCCCACCACGCGCAGGCGCCAGTCGGCGGCGGCCTCCGCGCGGGCCCGGAGCAGGTGCTCCACGCCGTGCCAGGGCTTGAGCGTGCCGACGAACACGACGACCGGCGGCACGCGGTCCGGTCCCCTGGCGGCGGAGTCGCGGCACGGACGGATGCGCTCCAGGTTCACGCCGTTGGGGGCGACCAGGACACGGCCGGCCCGCCCGCCGGTGGCGGCCACGGTCCGCTCCACCCAGCGGGCGACCGGCTCGGAGACGCAGGCCGTGCGCTCGGCGGCGGCGACCTGCGCGGCGAGCGCGGCGCGGGCGGCCGTCCCGTCCACGAGGTCGCGGTGGGTCCGCTGCTCGTCGATCAGGGGCGAGTTCACCTCGAGGACGCCCGGGACGCCGAGCGCGCCCGTGATCCCGGCCAGGGCGGTCGAGAACAGGGAGTGCCGCTCGTGCACCGCGTCGGCGCCGTCGGCGACGACGCGCTCCGTGATCCGGCGGGCGGCGTCGGCCTGGGCCCGCTCCCGGGCGGCGACGCGCGCGGCGCGGCCGGGGGCGGTGGACGCGGGGGCCTCCGGGACCGGGACGTGGACGACCGGGACGTCGGCGAGGTCGGCGGGGACGTCGTCGCCGACCCGGGTGGCGTAGAGACGGACCTCGGCGCCGCGGGCGCGCCAGGCGCGCAGGATCTCCTGGACGTGGACGGAGGCGCCCTTGGTGCCGAACACGGGGACGCCGGGGTCGGCGCAGACGTAGGCGAGGCGCATCAGCGGTCGGCTCCTTCGGGGACCGGGTCGAGGCCCGGGACGGGATCGGCGGCTTGGGCGGTGGCGGGCCCCGGGACCGGGGCGGGGCGCTGGGCGGGCGCCGGCGGCAGCAGCGCCCGCAGGGCGGCGGCCCGGCCGGTGGAGTCGTGGTTCCGGGCGACGAGCGCGCGGGCGGCGCGGGCGGCGCCCACCCGGTCGAACGCGGGGTCGGCGACCGCGGCGAGCGCGCCGAGCAGGGCCTCGTCGTCGTCGGCGGGGACGAGGACCCCGGTGCGCGGGGCCGCGTTGCGGACCACCTCGGGGATGCCGGTGACGTCGCTCGCGATCACGGGCACGCCCATGGCCATCGCCTCGAGCAGCACGGTGGGCAGGCCGTCGGCGTTGCCGTCGGCGCCCACCGTGCACGGGGCCGCGAAGACGTCCGCGGCGCGCAGCAGCCGGCCGACCTCGGCCTGGGTGCGGGGCCCGACCAGGTCGACGACGTCCCCGGCGCCGAGCTCCGCGACCAGGGCGCGCAGCGGCTGCTCCAGCTCGCCGCCGCCGGCGACGGTGACGGACAGCCGTCCGCCCTGCTCCCGGTACCGGGCGGCCGCCCGCACGAGGCGGTCGAAGCCCTTCTTCTCCACGAGCCGCCCCACGGCCACGACCCGCAGGGTCTCCCCCACGGGCGCGGGGTCCCGGTAAGGGAAGCGGGCGAGCTCCAGGCCGTTGCGCACGAGCCGCAGCCGGTGCGCGTGCGCGGGGAACGCGGAGGCCAGGTGCCGCCGGTTGTACTCGGAGATCGCCACTACGTGCTCCGCCCGCTCGAGGGTGCGGCGCAGCCGGGCGGGGTCCACGGACTCGTGGAAGATGTCCTTCGCGTGGGTCGTCACGGAGAACGGCACCCCCGTGAGCCGGGAGGCGATCTCGGCGACGTGCGCGGCGAGGGTCGCGAAGTGCGCGTGCAGGTGCGTGATGCCCTGCTCCACGACTTGGGTGGCCAGCGCCACCCCCTGGTGGACCTCGGAGGCCTCCGTGCCGGCCAGCTCCGGGAGGAGGGCGGCGAAACGGGGGCCGAAGCCGGGGACCACCTCCGCCGCGCGGGCCAGGACGGCCCAGCCGGCGGAGGCCCGCTCGGGACGCTCCACCTGGTGGACCGGTGCCTGGACGCGGGCCAGCTCGGGGTGGAAGCGCGGGTCGGTGCTGTGCCGGAGGGCGAAGATCGTGAGGTCCTCGCCCTGGGCCTCCCGGGCCAGGACCTCGGTGACCACGAAGGTCTCCGAGAAGCGGGGGTAGACCTTCAGCACGTAGCCGATGCGGTGGCCGCTCACCGGAGGCCCCCGGCACGGGCCGGCACGGCCTGCGCGGGCACCGGCGGCGGGCCCGCGGGCAGGAGCCGCGCCGCGAGGACGGGCACGGCGTGCAGCCCGTCGAGCGCCAGGTGCCGGCGCAGCCGCACGGTGCCGACCACGCGGTGCAGCCAGCCGCTGAGCGCGGCGCTGGTGAGGGCGTCGGCGGTCAGCACGTCCACCGCGCCGTGGGCCTGGAGGGCGCGGGCCCGGATCAGCTGCTCCTGCCGGGGCCGGTCTCGCGGCACCAGGAGCGCGGGGGTGTTCGTGGTGAGGATCTCGGCGACCGAGTTGTAGCCGCCCATCGACACCACCGCGCTCGCGTCGACCACCTCCGCGAGCGCGTCGGGCACGGACGGCAGGACGAGGGTGCCCGGCACGGCGGCGGCGCGCACCTGCTCGGCGTGCTCCTCCGGCATCTGCGGACCCGTGATCACCACGTGCCGGTGGCCGTGGGGCACCCGGGCGCGCGCCGCCGCGAGGGTCAGGCGGTGGCCGTCGGAGCCCCCGCCGGCCATGGTGAGGACGTAGGGGCGGTCCACGCCGCTCGTGCGCCGTCCGGCGGCCCGGCCGGTGGCGAGGTAGCCGGTGTGGCGGACCAGGTCGGCGAGCTCGGCGGGGATCTCGCCGGAGGCCACCGGGTCGTGCACCGCGCGGTCGCCGTAGACCCAGACCTGGTCGTAGACCTCCCGCACGGGGTCCAGGTCCCCGAGCGCGGCCCACTCGCGGGTCGCGGCCGCGGGCTCGTCGAGGACCTCGCGCAGGCCGAGGACCACCGCTGTGCCGGGGCTCCGGTCCCGCAGCCTCCGCAGCGGCTCCAGCAGCTCCCGGTCCACCCCCCAGGCGTGGCGGTCGACGACGACGAGGTGCGGGCGGAAGGCCGTGAGCGCGGCGTCCACCATCCCGGAGCGCAGGGCGGTCAGGTGGCGCATGTCCACGGAGAGGTTGCGGGGCGCGTAGCCGCCCGCGCCCTTGCGGATCCCGGGCAGCACCACCCAGTCGAACCCGTCGGGGCGCCCGTAGGAGGTGGCGGCGTCGATGCCGGTCAGCAGCATGCCCGTCACCGGGCGCCCCGTCAGCGCCGGCAGGTGCTGGGCGAGGGACCGGGCGAGGGCCAGGTTCCGGCGGGTGTGGCCCAGGCCCTGGGAGTCGTGCGAGTACAGCACCACCCGCAGCTCGTCGTCGCTCATCGTGTCCTCCTCGGGGGATCAGCGCCGGTGGGTCCGGCGCCGGTGCGGCTGCCGCCCACTGTGGCCGAGGGACATGATGAGAACATGAGCCGTCGATGAAAAGGTTCTCATCTGAGGACGCCCGGTCCGCCGGGACCGGCCCGGAGGCCCCGGCGGACCGGTTCGCCCGGGTGGATCTGCCGCGGGCCGGCTCAGCCGCCGAAGACCGGCGCGACCGCCTTGACCAGCTGCTGGCCGCCCAGGACGGCGAAGAGCAGGGCCGTGATGCCCAGGGCGATGTTGGTGTGGAGCTTGTTGGCCCACTCCTTCGGGATCCGGCTGCCGTTGAGCAGTCCCAGCAGCGTGAGGGCGAGGAACGGCATGAAAAGCGAGCCGAGGACGCCGTAGGCCAGGATCAGGCCGATCGGCTGCCCCAGGGCGAAGAGGACCATGGGCGGGAACGTCAGCCACAGCACGTAGAAGCGGAAGTACTTGCCGCCCACTCGGGTGTCGGGGTGGCCGGACTCCTTGCCGCGGATGTTGCCCCAGAAGTCCGCGAACATGAGGGAGACGCCGTTCCAGACGCCGATGATCGAGGAGAAGGACGCGGCCCAGAAGCCGATGAGGAAGCCGGTGCCGACCACGTCGCCGTACTCCGCGCGCAGCACGGCGTAGAGGTCGAGCAGGCCCTCGTCACCGGAGCTGAGCGCCACCCCGGCGGAGCGGACCACCTCGGCGCCCACGACGAGCATGGCGATGACGAAGACCCCCGTCACGACGTAGGCCATGGAGTTGTCGATCCGCATGACGCGCATCCACTTGGGCGTGTACCACCCCTTCTCGCGCAGCCAGTACCCGTAGGCGGCCAGCGTGATGGTGCCTCCCACGCCCCCGGCGAGCGCCAGCGTGTAGAGCACGCCGCCCTCCGGGATGACGGGGACCAGGCCCGTCAGCATCTCGGGGACGTTGGGGGCGGCGATGACCGCCAGCCCCACCACGGTGACGAACATCAGGCCGACCAGGGCTGCGGTGACCTTCTCGAAGAAGGAGTACTTGCCGAACCACACCATGACGAACCCGAGCAGCCCCATGATGACGGCCCAGGCCCACAGGGGCAGGACGGGGAACACCGCCGCGAGGGGCAGCGCCGCCGAGGACATCGCGGTGGCGCCGTAGACGAAGCCCCAGATCATGATGTACGGGCCGAAGTACCAGGTGGTCCACCGGCCCAGTGACCGCCAGCCCTCGAAGATCGTCCTGCCGGTGGCCAGGGTGAAGCGCCCGGCGCCCTCCACGAGGATGATCTTGAGGATCACGCCGAGGATCACCGCCCACAGCAGTCCGTACCCGTACCGGGACCCGGCGACCAGGGTGGCGACCATGTCGGCGGCGCCGACGCCCGTGGCGGCGACCACCAGGCCGGGGCCGACGATCTTCCACTTGGCGGGTGCCCCGCCGTCGTCGTCCGTGCGGGCACGATGGGCCGCGAAAGACTTCTCGTTCGCTTCGCTCATAAGGATTCCTCATAGGGTCGGTGGATCGGATGGCTGGGTTCGTGGCACGGCCCGGCGGCGGCCGGGGCGTCGTGGAGCGCGGGGTCCGGGGTCGGGGAGGGGTGCCGGACCGCTCGGGGGCGGCCGGGATCGTGCGGTGCTCCGCCCGGCCGGCTCCGGTGCACGCCGGACGCGGCTGTGCACCGGATCACCCTACCGGGCCGGTGCCGCTCAGAGCTTGGCGAGGCGGTAGCCGGCTCCGCGCACGGTGACGATGCGCTCCGCGCCGAGCTTGTTGCGCAGGTAGCGGACGTAGACGTCCACCACGTTGGACGAGCCGTCGAAGTCGTAGCCCCATACCTTGTTCAGCAGCTGCTCGCGCGTGAGCACCTGACCGGGGCTCTCGAGGAACGCCCTGGCCATGGCGAACTCTCGGGCGGAGAGCTCGACCTGCCGGTCCTCGAGCACCGCGCACCGGGTCCCGACGTCGAGGGCGAGCCCGCCGTAGCGCAGCCCGTCGGCGGTCTGCTCGGTCACCGCGCGGTCCCGGAGCCGGGCTCGGACGCGGGCCAGCAGCTCCTGGAACCGGAACGGCTTCGCGAGGTAGTCGTCGGCCCCCTGCTCCAGCCCCGCGACGGTGTCCTCGACCGAGTCGCGGGCGGTGCACATGATCACGGGGATCGAGAAGCCCAGGGACCGCAGCACCGAGAGCACCTGGAAGCCGTCCATGCCCGGCAGGCCCACGTCGAGGACGAGCAGGTCGAACTCCCCGGTGCTCGCGTAGTCGAGGGCGCTCGTGCCGTCCTCGACCACGGTGGTCGTGTAGCCCGCGGCGCGCAGGCCCTTCTGGATGAAGCGCGCGATGCGCTCCTCGTCCTCGGCGATGAGGATGCTGGCCATGGGGTGCCTCTACTTCCTGGAGGGGGCGGTGCTGAGGTCGGGACCGGGCACGGGGGCCGGAGACACCGCGGCGCCGGGCCCGGCGGCACCGGACGGGGGGACCGGGGCCGCGGCGGGCGGGGACTCCGGCAGCCGGAGCGTGAACGTGGCGCCGCGGCCGGGGCTCGACCGCAGCCCCACGGTCCCGCCGTGCCCGTGGGCGATGGCCGCCACGATCGCGAGGCCGAGCCCGGAGCCCTCCACGGTGCGCCCGGTCTCGGCCCGGCCGAAGCGCTCGAAGATCCGCTGCTGGTCCTCCGGGGCCACGCCCACGCCGGTGTCCCGGACCCACACCTCGAGGCTGCGCGCGGGGGCGTCCTCGCCGGGCGCGGCGGGCCCGGTGGCCCAGGCGGCGCCGAGGGCCACGAGGTCCCCGGGGGCGGAGAACTTCACCGCGTTGGCGGCGAGCTGCACGACCGCCTGGGTGAGCCGCTGCGCGTCGGCCACGACCTGCCCCTCGGTCCGCGCCTCGAGCTCCCAGCGCCGGTCCCCCAGCGCGCGCAGCCGGTCCATCGTGTCGTCGAGCCAGGCGGGGACGTCCACGGGGCCGGGGCGGATGAAGTCGGCGCGCTGGGCCTTGGCGAGCAGCAGCAGGTCCTCCACGAGGCGGTTCATCCGCTCGATCTCGTCGAGGAGCATGGCCCGGGTCTCCTCGACGTCGGCGGGGTCGTGCTCGTCCATCAGCTCGAGGTTGCCGTGCAGGATGGTCAGGGGGGTGCGCAGCTCGTGCGCGGCGTCGTCGAGGAACTGGCGCTGCTGGACGAAGGCCGCCTCGATCCGGCTGAGCATGCCGTTGAAGTTCACGGCGAGCTGGCCCACGTCCGAGTCGTCCTGCGTGACGGGAACGCGCCGTCCCAGGTCGTCCGGGCTGATCTGCTCCGTGGCCCGGCGCAGGCGGGTGATCGGGGCGGTGACCCGGCCCACCAGGACGTAGGCCACCAGCCCCGCCACGACCGTCGTGAGCGCGGCGATGCCGAGGTAGCGCCACAGCGAGTCCAGCACGATCCGGCGCTGGGCGCTCATGTCGAAGCCGACCACCAGGTAGCCCTGGCGCGGGTCCTCGTCCAGGACCACCGAGATGACGCCGAGGCGGAGCGTCCGGCCGCCCTGCTCGAGGTCGAAGACGACGGTCTGCCCGGGCCGGGCCCGCTCCACGGCCGCGGCGAGCGTGGCAGGGGCGTCGAGCTGGAAGCGTGACCGGTCGGCGTGCTCGAACGCCGGCTCGCCGCCGACAAGCGCGAGGATGCTCTCGTGCTCCCCGGGCACCGTGGTGGTCATGAAGGTGTAGAAGAGCTGCGGCAGGTCCGTGAACGGCTCCTCGGCCGTGGCGTCCAGGTCCTCCGAGAGGGAGGCGTCCGGGCCGAGGGGTCCGCGCTGCGCGAGCCGCTGCAGCTCCCCCGCCTCCTGGACGATGTCCTGGCGGACGGACTCGTCGAGGTCCACCAGGCGCAGGTAGTGGGTGATCCCGCCCACGGCGAGGAGGGCGACGGCCAGGAAGGCGATGGTCGTGGCGAGCACCCGGCTGCGCACGGACCGCAGCTCCGTCCGCGCCCTCTCCCACCGCCCGCCCGACATGCGCCCCAGCCTATCGACGGCACGTGAGAGGCAGATGAAGGAGGGGACGGGCCGTGCGGCCCGTCCCCTCCTTCCGGTCCGGGGTCCAGCCCCCGGGCTCAGTACTTCTTGCTGCGCGGCTTGCGGAACGGCTTCTCGCCGTCCCGGTCGCCCGCGGAGTACCCGGAGCGCTTGCCCTGGTAGCCGCCGCGGGAGTCGTCGCCCCGGGCGCCGCCGCCGCGGCGGGGGCGGTCCTGGTAGGAGGACGAGGTGCTGCGGGGCCGGGTCCGGGCGCCGGCACCCGGGCCGCGGTCGGCCTCGAGCTGGATAAGCTCACCGTTGATGCGCGTGCGGGAGAGCCGGTCCAGGGTGGAGGCGGGCAGGTTCTCGGGCAGGCCCACGAGGGTGTGGGTCGAGCGGATGTCGATCGCCCCGATCTGCTCGCCGCTCAGCCCGCCCTCGTTGGTGAGGGCCCCCACCACGGAGCCTGGCGAGACGCGGTGCCGGTGGCCGACGGACATCCGGTAGGTGGCCATGCCCTTCTCGGTACGCGGCTCGCGCCGCGGACGGTCGTCGCCGTCCCGCCCCGGACGGTCCCGGTCGCGGGTGCGCTGCACCGGCTCGGGCAGCTCCTCCACGAAGAAGGGCCGCCCGTCCTGGGCCATCACGGCGATCGCGGCGGCGATCTCCACGGCGTCGACGTCGTGCTCGGCCTGGTACTGCTCGACGAGCTCGCGGAACTGGCCGAGGTCCTCGGACTCCATGGTGTCCGTGATCTGCTGGGCGAACTTGTCCTTGCGGGTCTGGTTCACGTCCTCCGTGGAGGGCATGCGCATGAGCTCCACCGGCTGGCGGGTGGCCTTCTCGATCGCCCGCAGCAGGTACTTCTCCCGCGGGGTCATGAACAGGATCGCCTCGCCGGAGCGCCCGGCGCGGCCGGTGCGCCCGATCCGGTGCACGTAGGACTCGGTGTCGTGCGGGATGTCGTAGTTGACCACGAGCGAGATGCGCTCGACGTCGAGCCCGCGGGCCGCGACGTCCGTGGCCACGAGGACGTCGATCTTGCCCTCGCGCAGGGCCTCGACCGTGCGCTCGCGCATGTTCTGCGGGATGTCGCCGTTGATCGCGGCGGCCGCGTAGCCGCGGGCCTTGAGCCGGTCGGCGACCTCCTCGGTGGCGGCCTTGGTGCGCACGAAGACGATGACGCCGTCGTAGTCCCCCACCTCGAGGATGCGGGTCATGGCCTCCATCTTGTGGGAGCCCATGACCTGCAGGTACCGCTGGCGGGTGTTGGTGCCCGTGGTGGTCTTGCCCTTGACGGCGATCTCCTGCGGGTCCCGCAGGTACTGCTTGGCGATCTTGCGGATCGCGGGGGGCATGGTCGCCGAGAACAGCGCGACCTGCTTCTCGACGGGCGTCTGCGAGAGGATCTGCTCGACGTCCTCGGCGAAGCCCATGCGCAGCATCTCGTCGGCCTCGTCGAGGACCACGTACTGCAGGTGGGACAGGTCCAAGGACCCCTTCTTGAGGTGGTCGATCACGCGGCCGGGCGTGCCGACGACCACCTGGGCGCCGCGGCGCAGCCCGGCCAGCTGCGGGCCGTAGGGGGAGCCGCCGTAGACCGGCAGGACGGTGAAGTCCTCGAGGTGGGTCGCGTAGGAGGAGAACGCCTCGCCGACCTGGAGGGCGAGCTCGCGGGTCGGGGCGAGCACCAGGACCTGGGTGTCGCGGGAGACGCCGTTGACGTCGGAGAGCTCGGCGAGCCGGGACAGCGCGGGCACGGCGAAGGCCGCGGTCTTGCCGGTGCCGGTCTGGGCCAGGCCCACCACGTCCTTGCCCTGCAGCAGCACCGGGATGGTGGCGGCCTGGATGGGCGTGGGGTTCTCGTAGCCGACCTCGTCGAGGGTGGCGAGCACCCGGGAGTCGATGCCGAGCTCGGCGAAGGTAATGGTGTGCTCCTCGGCGGTGCCGGGGGTGTCGACGGTCATGGAGAAGTGCCTCGTTATCTGTGCGGGTGGCGGCCCGGGAGCATGCCCAGGGGCGTCGGCCACGGTCGTGGTGTCCGGACGTCCCTGCCAACCACTTGGAGCCCCGCACGGGGCGGGAGCGTCGGACTCGGCGCGGCGCGGGCCGCGGCCGAACACGATGCGCGGACGGCATCGCGTTGCACGAGAAAGTGAGGGAGTGACCGGATTCGGTCCGTCCAGTCTAGCGCACGCGGCGGCGCGGTCAGCCCCGGCGGCGCACCAGCACGAGGTGCTTCTCGTCACGCACCTCGGTGTAGCCGGCGCCGTAGCGCTGCCGGGCCCAGTCGGCGACGTCCCCCGGCGGGCTCCCGCCCCACGCGGCCCCGAGCCGGTCGACCACCACGTAGTCGGGGGCGGGATCGCCCTCGGACCCCAGCCAGTGCACCTGCGCGCCGGGCACGAGGTGGTGCAGGAGGGACAGGTCCGTGGCCACGCTCGCCCCCTCGGGGACGGCCGCGACGACCGCGGCCTTGGCGTCCGCCCGGGGGTCCGGACGGTAGGCGGCGGGGTCCACGAGGTCGGCCAGCGGGCGCCCCGGGACCAGCAGGAGCGCGACGACGAGCGCCAGTGCCGGCGCGGCCCGGGCGAGCCGCCGGAGGCGTCCGCCGCGCAGCCGCAGCACGGCGTCGAGCAGGGCGACGAGGACAATGGGCATGAGGACGGCGCTGTAGTGCCAGCCCGTGCCCCAGTAGCCGTGGTTCGGCGAGAGCATCCGCCAGAGCAGCGTGGGCAGCGCCACGAGCGCCAGCGGCGAGCGCACGGCGACCACCACTCCCACCGCCAGCACGGCCAGCCAGGTGAGCGCCTTCTGGCCCGGCAGCACCAGGGAGACCAGGGCCCCGGCGGGGTCGGCCGCCACCGCCGCGAGGTCCAGCCGGTCCGCGTACGCGAACCGGCCGTCCGGGTTCAGGGCGGGCAGCACCACGGTCACCGCGAGCGCCGACCAGGCCGCGCCCCACGCGGCGAGGGCGAGCCCCAGCGCCACCGGGCGCCGGTCCCCGTCCGCCTCGCGGTGCGCCCGCCAGGCGAGCACTAGGCCGAGCACCGCGACCGTGACGCCCAGGTCCTCCTTGACGAACGCGACGGGGGCGGCCCACAGCGCGGCCGCCGTCCACCGCCGCTCCACCAGGCAGCCGAGGGCGAGGACCAGCAGCGGCAGGGCGAAGGCCACCTCGTGGAACTGCACCGCGACGGCGGCCTGCAGCCCGAAGCTGATCCCGTAGGCGAGCCCTAGGGCCGCGCCCGGGCCCGGGCCCAGCGCCCGGACCGCGAAGCCCGTCAGTGCCCCCGCGGAGACGGCCACGAGGACGTCCTGGACCACGAGGAGGGTCAGCGCGGACGGGAACAGCGCGTAGACCGGTCCCAGCAGCACCAGGATCGGGTGGAAGTGGTCGCCCAGCAGGTTCGCGCCGTGGCCCTTGATGTGCACGACCGGGCCGTCCCCGGCGGCGTAGGACTTGGCGAGCTGGGTGAAGATCCCCAGGTCCCAGGACGGGACCTCCCAGCGGTGCCACTGGAGCAGGGACCACCACACGTACAGGACGAGCACGAGGAGCCCCACGCCCACCGGCACCAGCCGCGCCCGCCCGGTGAGCGGCGCGGGACGGACCGGCGGGGCGGCACGACGGAGCGCGGTGGCGGGCATGGCCTCCTCGGTGGCGGGGGGGGGCGCCGTCGGACAGGACTGCCATCATGGTCTCATGGCCGTCACCGCTCCCCCGCCCGCCCGCTGGCTCCCGGTGGCCCCGGACGCCGAGCTCGTGTGGGACCCCGAGGGCGCGCTGCACCTGGGCCAGACGCTCGGCGTGCTGGGCCGGGGCAGCGCCGATCCCCTGGTCCGGGTCGCGGCGCCCGACGCCGTGTGGGTCACCGCCCGGACCCCGGCGGGCCCGGTCACGGCGCTCTTCTCCCGCACCGGCGCCGGCCGGCCCCTGCAGCGGCCCGTGCGCGTGCGCGCGTGGGGACCTGGCGCCGAGCAGTTCCTGCCGGAGGCCCCACGCTGGGCGGGCGCGGAGGACGCGTGGGAGCGGTTCGAGGCCTCGGACGCCTTCGGCGCCCTCCCACACCGGCTGCGCGCCGCCCGGCACCACCACCCGGGGCTGCGGCTGCCCTCGACCGGTCGGGTGCTGGACCGCGCCGTGCTCTCGGTGCTCGAGCAGCGCGTCACCGTGCGCGAGGCCGTGGCGGCCCACCGGCAGCTCGTCCGGCGCCACGGCGAGCCCGCCCCCGGCCCGGCGCCGGAGGGGATGCGGATCGCCCCGACCGCCGAGGCGTGGTGCCGGGTGCCCGTGTGGGAGTGGCACCGGGCGGGGGTCGACGGCGCCCGGGCCGCCACCGTCCGCCGCGTGGCCGGACGGGCCGCCGCCCTGGAGCGCCTGGGCCGGGCCCCGCTGGACGCCGAGCTGCACCGGGGGCTGCGCTCGATCCCCGGCCTCGGGCCCTGGACGGTCGCGGAGATCGTCCAGTGCACGCACGGGGACCCGGACTCGGTCAGCGTCTTCGACTTCCATCTCGCGGACACGGTGTGCTGGTTCTTCGACCGGCGTCCCGGCGACGACCGCCGGATGCTGGAGCTGCTGGAGCCGTGGCGGGGTGACCGGCAGCGGGTGGTGCGCCTGCTGCGGGCCTCCGGCTTCCGCAAGCCCTCGTTCGCTCCGCGGCTGCACCCGGAGGACCACCGGCGCCGGTGAGGACACCCTGTCCTTGCTGGCAGGGCCGCACCGGCGGGCGTTCAATGGAGCCATGACCACCGAACACGTGATCCAGGAGCCCCACGGCGTGGGCTACACCGAGCGGATGAACAAGCTGCGGGCCGGGGTGCTGGGCGCCAACGACGGCATCGTCTCGGTCGCCGCGACGGTCGTCGGCGTCGCGGGCGCCACCGCCAGCTCGAGCGCGATCCTCACCGCGGGCGCCGCCGCGCTCGTGGGCGGGGCCCTGTCCATGGCCCTGGGCGAGTACGTCTCCGTGTCCAGCCAGTCGGACTCCCACCGGGCCCTGATCGAGAAGGAGGAGCGGGAGCTCGCCGAGATGCCCGAGGCGGAGCTGCAGGAGCTCGCCGAGATCTACCAGGCCAAGGGACTCTCCGAGGCCACCGCACGGCGGGTCGCGGAGGAGCTGACCGAGCACGACGCCCTGGCCGCGCACCTCGACGCCGAGCTCAACATCGACGCGGAGGACATCGTCAGCCCCTGGAACGCGGCGGTCGCCTCCGCGCTGTCCTTCCTGCTCGGCGCCCTGCTGCCGCTCCTGGCGATCCTGCTGCCGCCGGAGGACTGGCGGCTCCCCGTGACGTTCGTCGCCGTGCTCGCGGCGCTCGCCCTGACCGGCTGGCTCGGGGCCCGTCTCGGGGGCACGCCGCAGACGGGTCGCGCGGCCCTGCGCGTCGTCGTCGGCGGCGCCCTCGCCCTCGTCGCGACGTTCGCCGTGGGCTCCCTGCTCGGCGTCACAGGCCTCGTCTGAGCTGCTCCGGTGCCCCTGCGCCCGGGGCACGGGGGCACCGGGGGTGCCGGGCACGACGACGCCGGGCCCCGCCTCTCGGAGAGGCGGGGCCCGGCGCGGTGGTGCGGGAAGGGTCAGGCGTTGGGCGCGTCCTGGGACTGCTTGGCGACCTCGGCGCGGACCTCTTCCATGTCGAGGCCCTTGACGGCGTCGATGACCTGGTCGAGGGCGGAGGCGGGCAGGGCGCCCGGCTGGGAGAAGACCAGGATGCCCTCGCGGAAGGCCATGAGCGTGGGGATCGACGAGATCTGGGCCGACGCGGCGAGCATCTGCTGCTCCTCGGTGTCGACCTTCCCGAAGACGATGTCCTCGTGCTTCTCCGAGGCGGCCTCGTAGGTCGGTGCGAACTGCTTGCAGGGTCCGCACCACTCGGCCCACCAGTCGAGCAGGACGATGTCGTTCTCGGCGATGGTCTGGCCCAGGGTGTCCTGGGTGATGTCAACAGTAGCCATGCCCTCCAGCGTAGAGGCAGAGCCGTCCGAGGGCACAGGATTTCACTGCCGGCTCAAGACCGCACCGCGGGCGCACACTAGACTGGGCGTCCGGGCCGGGCCTCCGGCGCGGGCTCCGGGACCGGGACGCCGGTCCGGGGCGGACCCCGTGCACGCCGAGGTGCGCCATGAACTTCGAGATCGGCATCTTCTCGCTGGGCGAGGTGGTCCCGGACCCCGTCACGGGCACCCGGCCCGACAGCCGCCAGCGCCTGCGGGACATCATCGAGCAGGCCGAGGCCGCGGAGCGCGCCGGGCTCACCGTGATCGGCGTCGGGGAGAACCACGGGACGGACGTGGTGGCGGCCTCCCCCGTGGTGCTGCTCTCCGCCATCGCCGGCCGCACCCACCTCCTGCGGCTCACCACGGCCGTCTCCGTGCTCACGGCCGGGGACCCGGTGCGGCTCTACGAGCAGATCGCCATGCTGGACAACATCTCCGGCGGCCGGGCCGAGATGATCGTGGGCCGCGGCGCCTCGCAGCGCGTGCTGCGCGCCCTCGGGCTGGAGCAGCAGGACCACGACGCCCTGTTCGAGGAGAAGCTGCGCCGGCTCCTCGCGCTGCGGGAGACCAGTCCCCCGGCCTTCGCCGGTCCGCTCGCCCAGGACGGCGTCGAGCTCGAGCTCGAGCCGCGACCGCTGCAGCCGTGCCTGCCGATCTGGCTGGGCAGCTCCGGCACGCCGGCCTCCGTGGCCCGCGCCGGCGCCCTGGGGCTGCCCCTCGCCCTGCTGCGCACCCACGGCCCCTTCGCCGGGGCGGTGCCCGTCGTCGCGGCCTACCGGCGGGCCCTCGAGGCGTCCGGCCGGGACGTCGGCACCCCGGTGGGCCTGAACGTGCCGGGCTTCGTCGCGCGCACCCCGGCGCAGGCCCGGGAGCTCAGCCACCCCTACTTCGCGGCGGGGGCCCGCAGCCACGGGCCCGTCGAGCCGGCGGATCCCCGCTGGTCCCGGGAGGAGTACGGCCGGGAGTGCGGCCCGGACGGGACCCTCGTGGTGGGGGACGTGGACGAGGTGGTCGCCAAGATCGTGGCGCAGCAGCGCGCGCTCGGCCACCAGCGCCTCCTGCTCCGGATGGACGCGGGGGGCGTCCCGCACCACCTGGTGCTCGAGTCGACCACGCTGCTCGGCGCCGAGGTGGTGCCGCGGGTCCGCGCCGCCCTGGGCTGACGCCCGGTGCCGGGACCCGGCGCTCGGGGCCCGGGCTTCGGCTCAGGCCTGCGCGGGGGACGCCGTGAGCACCACGTTCTTCCCCCAGAGGTCCTCGGTATAGCAGCTGACGATGACCAGCCGGTCCGGGACGATGCGCCAGATGTCGCTGTCCTTCAGGGTGTTCTTGTCGTGGGTGACCACCGAGTCCACCACGTACTCCAGGGTCCCGGACCCGGTCTCCAGCTCGATCTCGCTGCCCACGAGCCCGGGATCGCTCAGCCGGTTGAACGGGGCGTCCCGGTCCTCCCAGCTGTGGCCGGTGATGTACGTGGTGTTCTCCGAGCCCTCGCCCGGCATGCCGTACGGGGTGAGCCAGTAGCCGTCCAGGGTGTCCGGCGGGACCAGCAGCTCCGTGGCCAGCTCCTGCTCGCTCGGCGTCAGCGGCAGGACGGTCACGTCGAACCGGGCGTCCTCGACGGTCAGCCGCACGGGGGCCGCCGCCGCCGGCCGCTCGGAGGTGGCCGCGGCCGAGGGGGTGCCCGTGGGCGCCGCGGTGGGGGGTGCCGCCGAGACGGCCTCCACCGGGGCGGTCGCCGTCGCGGCCGGGGAGCCGGTGTCCTCCGCGCCCCAGGGGTCCGTCAGCAGGACCGCGGACAGGGCGGCCACGGCGCCGAGACCGCCGACGGCGGCCCAGCGCGTGCCCGAACGACGGCGCGGCGCGGTCTGCTGCTCGGGTGCGTCCATGCTCTGGTCCTCCGGGGGTCGGCTCGGGAAATGGCTGCGCCCTGGTGCCGCGCGAGCGCGGCACCAGGGCGGTCAGCGGATCGGGATCAGGCGCGTGCGCGGCGCACCCGGAAGGCCACGGCCCCGGACACGGCCGCACCGGCGGCCAGCAGACCGGCCAGCACGCCGGTGCTGAGCCCGCCCTCCTCGGCGGTCTGCATGTTGATGCCCTGGTTCACGCCGGAGTCGGTGCCGGTGCCGGCTCCGTCCTCCGAGTCGCTCCAGTCGTCGGAGTCGCCCCCGACGCCCAGGACGTCGCAGTTGCCCTGGAAGAGCGCCACGAGATCGGCGCCGTCCTCCATGAAGACCTCGCCCTGCGCGCGGGCCTCCAGGGCGGCGGTCTGGAAGTCGGCCGCGGCGGCGGAGCTCGCCGCGTAGGCCTCGTCCACGGCAGGGTCGCTGCTCGAGGCGGCGTAGGACTCCTGCAGGCGCAGGATCTCGGTCCAGGCAGCCTGCGCGCGGTCGACGGTGTCGTCGTTCACGATGGCATCCTCCAGCACGGCCTGCTGGGTCTGGAGCTGCCCCAGGACCGCCTGGTCGGTGACGAGGGAGTTGAAGTGCGTGCCCGCGTCGTAGAGGTGGTCGGCGGCGGTGACCAGGTTGGTCACCGCGGTGCTGGCGGCGGGGGCCACACAGGTGTCGGCGTGGGCGGCGGGGGCGCCCAGGAACAGGCCTCCGGCCAGGACGGCAGCCGACGAACCCGCGGCCACCCACTTCTTCACAGCAGTCATATCGGTCTGTCTCCTCAATCAATCAGAACCCCGGGCCTGCCCCTGGGGTACCAGCGCGCGGCACAGTCCTTCCCAGCGTCCTCGGCGTGGCACACCGGCGGGAGCGCTGCGGGGTCGGTCGTGCTGCTGGTCATCCGGAGTGGGGGGTCCCGACGTGCCGGCTCGGGGTGTGCTGGCACGTGGCCGGATGATGCTGTCGCCTCAAGCTACAAGGATATTCATGCTCTTAGCAATTGTTAAGGCTGGAACGGCGCGGCGGCCCCTTCGGCGTGTCCCCGGATCGGGGGACTCAGGCACGGAATTCCGCACGAGCCGGGGGGCTTCCGGCACCGGCCCGGGCACCGCCCCGGCGCTCTCCGGGCGGCCAGGGAGCGGCGAGTGCGTCCCGGCGGCGGGGGACGCGGCGACTCCGCCGTGACCGGGGACGACGAAGGCCCCGGTCCGCGGACCGGGGCCTTCGTGGTGGAACTCGTGGCAGATGAGGGATTCGAACCCCCGTAGGCATTGCCAGCTGATTTACAGTCAGCCCCCTTTGGCCGCTCGGGTAATCTGCCGGGGTGCTCCCGCCGGCTCTTCCGGACCGGTGGTGGCCGCCCCCGCGTGCGGGAGCAGTTCAACAGTACAGAAGATCCGGCGCGATGCGAAATTGCCGGGGACGGCTCAGGCGGCGAGCCGCTCGCACACCTGCTGGAGGAACTTCTCCGCCTGCTCCGCGGTGATCTCGCCGTGGGTCACGGCGTCCGCGAGGTCCTCGGCGACGCCGATCAGCCGCTGCGCCGCCTGGGGGTCGAGCCGTTCGGTGGCCGAGGCCCCCGTGCCCGGTCGGGCCGGCGGCGCCGTCCCGTCGGCGGTCGCGGCCGCCGGTCCCAGCCCGATGCCCATCAGCAGGACCGCCGCCAACGCGGTGGCCGCCACGGCGCTTCCGCGCCGGGTCCGCCCCGGGCCGGGCGTCACGTCGTCGTGACCCTCGGATGTGCTCATGCCGCCATCCTGGGAGATCGACCTGGACGGATCCTTGGGCGCAGGTCACGAAACGGTGACGGGGCCCTCCCCGGTAGGCTGGGACACAGTCCTGCGGGCCGCACGCCGCCCGTCCACCGTCCCAGCCCAGGAGGCAGCATGGCCAGCGATTCCTCGTTCGACGTCGTCAGCAAGGTCGACAAGCAGGAGGTGTCCAACGCCCTGAACCAGGCCCAGAAGGAGATCGCGCAGCGCTACGACTTCAAGGGCGTGGGCGCCGAGATCGACTTCTCCGGCGAGAAGATCCTCATGAAGGCGAACTCCGAGGAGCGCGTCAACGCCGTCCTCGACGTCTTCCAGTCGAAGCTGGTCAAGCGCGGCATCTCCCTGAAGTCCCTCGACGCCGGGGAGCCCTTCGCCTCCGGCAAGGAGTACCGGATCGAGGCCTCCGTGAAGGAGGGCATCGCCCAGGACCAGGCTAAGAAGATCACCAAGCTCATCCGCGACGAGGGCCCCAAGGGCGTGAAGGCCACCATCCAGGGCGACGAGCTCCGGGTGTCGTCGAAGTCCCGCGACGATCTCCAGGACGTCATCACGCTGCTCAAGGGCTCGGATCTCGAGGTGGACCTGCAGTTCATCAACTACCGCTGAGCTCGTCCCGGGGCGCGGCTCGTGCCGCTCCCCCGGTGCGACGACGGAGCCGCCCACCTCGCGAGGTGGGCGGCTCCGTCGTCGGCGGGCGGGCTCAGCGGCGGCCGATCCCCGCCATGCCCTCGAGCCGGGCCACGCGGTCCGCGGTCGGCGGGTGGGTCCGGAACAGGCTCGAGGCGCCCCCGCCACGGAACGGGTTGGCGATCATCAGGTGCGAGGTGTTGACGAGCTTCTGGTCGGCGGGGTTCAGCGGCCGGGCGTTCGTGCCCATCTCGATCTTGCGCAGGGCCGAGGCCAGCGCGAGCGGATCGCCCGTGAGCTGCGCGCCGTCCTCGTCGGCGTCGTACTCGCGGGTGCGGGAGACCGCGAGCTGGATGACGGTCGCGGCGAGCGGTGCCAGGAAGGCCAGGAGCAGCCCCACGAGGGGGTTGCCGCGGTCACCGCCCCGCCCCCCGCCGAAGATGGCCGAGAACTGGAGGAACTGCGCGGCCGAGGTGATGATGCCGGCCACGGCCGCGGCGATCGAGGACGTGAGGATGTCCCGGTTGTAGACGTGCATCAGCTCGTGGCCCAGCACGCCCCGCAGCTCGCGCTCGTCGAGCAGCTGGAGGATGCCCTCGGTCACGCACACCGCCGAGTTCTCCGGGTTCCGCCCGGTGGCGAACGCGTTGGGGCTCATCGTCGGGGCGATGAACAGACGGGGCATCGGCTGGTTCGCCCGCTGCGAGAGCTCCCGCACGATGCGGTAGTAGCCCGGCGCCTGCTGCTCGGTGATCGGGATGGCGCGCATGGAGCGCAGGGCGAGCTTGTCGCTGTTCCAGTAGCTGTACGCCGTGGACGCCAGGCCGATCAGCGCGAAGACCCAGATGAAGACGCTGCTGCCCGTCCCGCTCGCCACGACCCACCCGATGGCCAGCAGCACCGCCCACAGGCCGCCGAGCAGCAGGACGGTCTTGAGCCCGTTGTTGTGGCTGTGCATCGCGGGTGCGGCTCCTTCATCGGGAACGGGGTCTTTCGTTGGGCACAACTGCGCCGGCGGCGCCGGTCTTCCCGGGCCCAGCGACGCCCAGAAATCTCCCAGCCAGCGCCGGGCGTCCTCGTCGCCCGGCGCCGGAAGGAGCGCCGCGGTCACCCGCCGGGGGTGGGAGGAGTGGCACTGCCGGGACCGGGCTCCGGGGACGGGGTCCCCGGCCCGGTTGCTCCGGTCGACGGGAGCTCCTCGGCCGGAGGCACCGTTGCCGGGGGCTCGGACTCGGGAGCCCCAGGGTCCACCGGCGACGGGGCCCCGACCGGGGGCTGTTCCGCGCCCGGGGTCTCCGGAACCGGGACCTCCTCCGCGGGGGGCTCGGTGTCCGGGCTCTCGGTCACCGGCGTCCTGGGCTCGGTCGGCCCGGCGCCCGGAGGCTGCTCGACAGGGGCGCCTCCAGCAGGGCTGCCGTCGTCGTCGGCCGCGGGCGGCGGCGCAGGAGCACCGCCCACGGCCGACGAGGAGCCGCCGGAGGTGCCGCTGCCCGAGGCCTGCCCACCCGGCGCCGCGGGCCGGGTCGCTCGGCCGTCGCCCTGGACGCTCCCCCGGGTGGAGGGCGCCGCCTCGGTGCGACCACCGGTCGACGCGCCGGCATCGGCCGCGGCCTCCTGTGAGCCGTCGGCCGGTCCGTCCGTCGTGGCCGCGGTGGTGATCGTTCCGCCGTCCGCCCCGGCGGTCCGTGCCTCGGCCGCGGCCTCGGTCAGGGGGCCGGGGGACGGCTCGGAGGTCGGCAGCGACAGCACCCCGCCGGCACCACCGGGCACCGCGCCACCGGCGCCGCGGGCCATGGCCGCCGAACCGTCGTCCCCGGCGGAGGCTGCGGGCGCGGAGACGGAGGGGGCCGTCGCGCCGGAGCCTCCGAGACGCCCTGTGGCCTGTGTCGTCCCGTCGCCGGGACCGCCGGAGCCGGTCACGGCGACCCCGGCCAGCGCCGCCGCGGCCGCCAGGGCCCCGGCGCCGAGCAGCACCTTCCGGCCCCGTCGGGTGACGTGGACGGCGGCGAGGGCCCCGCCGGCGACGTCGGTGCCCGGGGCCGCGCCGAGTCGTCCGGCGCTCATCCGTCCCGCGGCCCGGACCAGCTCCACGAGCTCGTCGGTCCGGACGTCCCACAGCGGCACCCCGGCGAGCACGGGCAGCAGCCAGCCGCGCAGGCCTGCTTCGGTGTCCTGCAGATACAGGTGGTCGGCGGTGCAGCGCGGGCACTCGTCGAGGTGGTCCTGCACGGCCTGCGTCCGCTCGGCGGACAGGCCGCCGTCGGCGAAGGCGCCGAGATCGGCCGCGCAGTCCCAGCACCCGGGGAGGGTCGGCAGCTCCTGCCTGGCCCGGCGGTAGGCGGCCCGCAGCCCGGCGCGCGCCTCGAGGTGCAGCGCGGTGGTGGCGGCGGGGCTCAGCCCGAGCACCGCGGCCGTCCGCTCGAGCCCGAGGGCCTCGACCTCCAGGTGCCACAGCACGGCCTGCCACGAGGCGGGAAGGCCGAGATAGATGCCGGTGACCGTCCCGGCCGCGCTCGCCCGCTCCACGCCGGCCCGGCCTACGACGGCGACCAGCCGTGCCCGCAGGAAGACTCCCGGCCCGTCCTCGTCCCGCGCCTCCTCGCCGAGCTCCGCGAGGACCTGGTCGAAGGCCGTGCCGGCCAGCTGCTCCGCGTCCTGGCGGCTCGGCGTGTGGAGCCGGGCCACGACCACGGCGGTGTGCCAGTGCCGGTCCCGCAGGTCCGGGAAGGCGTCGGGCTGCTGCGCCCGCACCGCGGCGAGCAGCTCCTCGTCGGTGCGCGGGGTGCGCCCCTGGGCGAGCGGCTCGGTCGTGCGCGTCATGGGGTCTCCGTCGGTCTCGGGAACGCTCGGTCACCTTGCGGTGCGGGCGACCCGGGAGCGGTGCCGCAGGGCCGTGCCCCCGGCGAAGACGATGACGGCGCACGCCGACGGCGCGCGGTTCCAGAACTGTGGACCCCCCGGTCCCCCGAGCCCATGGTAGAGCGCCCCGGCGGAGGGCGGCACGCCGCCCCTGTCACGAGCTGTTCCCGTTCGTAACACAGTGCCGCCGAGGGTAGCGGGGCCGCCGGGCGACGCCCGGTCTCCGGGAGCCGCGGGCGGGGCGGTGCGCTCAGCGGTGGGAGCGGCCCTCCCCCTGGTCGGCGTGGCCGCCGGAGCGGCCGGGCGCCCCGTCCGACCCCCGCTGGTGCTCGCGGCTGTGGCGCCCCGAGTGCTTCCGCTCGCGGGACCCGTCGTCGTCCCAGCTCGTCCCACGGTGTCGGGGCCCGCGCTCGGCGTACCGCACCCCGGGGGCGCCGGTCCCCTGCTGCGCGTGCCGGCGTCCGGGAGCGGCGTCCGAGCTCGTGGGGTCGCTCGGCGGTCCGGCCGTCCGGGCCGGGGGCGCCGGCGCCTTGAACGGCGCGGGGCTCGCGTCCACGGCCGGCCGCGGGATCAGCACCGACGGGACGGGCGCGGGGATGCCCGCCTCTCGCGCCGGTGTGGGAGCGGTCGCGGGCGCGTCGGCCCTGCGGGCCGGCGGCGCGCTCGTCGGCGCGTCCCCGGACGACGCGTCCCGGGCAGCTCCAGCTCCATCGCTCGACGCCGCGCCGGGCGCCCCGGTCTCCGGGGCGGGGGCCCCGCCCGGCACGGACGCCGGCCGCTCCGCACCGGACCGCGGCAGGGTTGCACCCTCGTCCGCGGACGGACCTTGCACGCCGCCGGCGCCGCCGGCCGCCGCAACGCCCGCGTCGTCACCGCTGCGGCCGGCACCGGCCACGTCGTCACCGCCGCCACCGGCGTCGGCCACGAGGGCCGCGGCCTCCGGCCCGGCACCGTCTCGGGACACGCCGGCCGGGGCGTCGCCCGGCGCCTGCCCGGCCGCGGCCTCGTCCGACCCGGACGGGCTCCCGTCCCTCTCCGCCGCGGAAACCCCGGCACCGGACTCGTCGTCCTCTTGCTCCTCCCCGGCCGCAGGAGCGTCCGCGCGCGGCTTCTCCAGGTCCTCGGCGGTGCGCGGCGCCCGCTCGGCGGCGAGGCTGTCGGCGGCCGGCACCGGGTCGCCCCCGCCGGACACGCCCACCGCGGCGACCACCACGGCGGTCGCCAGGGCCCCGGCGCCCAGGAGGACCTTCGTCCTGCGGCTCGACCACGGCGAGGTCCCCGGCGCGTCCTCCGGACGGGAACGGGAGGCCCCCGCACCGACGGCGGCGGCACCGGCCGGGGCATCCGCACCGGCCGCGGCGGCGCTCGTTCCGGCTCCTGCTCCGGCGGCCGCGCCGGTCCCCGCACCCGCGGCGGCGATGAGGTTGGCGAGCTCGAGGGACTCGGTGCCCCACAGCGGCAGACCGGCCAGCACGGGCAGCGTCCACGTGCGCAGGCCCGTCCCGACGTCCTGTCGGCTCAGGTACTCGGCGGTGCAGCGGGCGCACCCGTCCAGGTGCGCCTTGACGTCCCGCCGGCTCCGCTGCCCGCGGGTGCCCCGGACGAAGTGGGGCAGCTCGGCGGAGAACTCCGCGCAGTCCGGTCCGGCCGCCCGGTCCGCCGCTGCCTGGCCGTAGAGCCCGCGGAGACCCCGGACCATGTCACGGTGCAGACCGGCGGCCGCGACCGCGCCGAGCCCCAGCGCCGCCGAGGCCCGGCGGGCGCTCTGGCCCAGGACCTCGGTGCGCCAGAGGAAGCCCTGCCACTCGGCGGGCAGGCCGCTGAAGACGCGGACCAGGGACGCGGGGTCGGCGGGATCGTCCGGCAGCGCGACCGGCCGAGTGCCGCCGTCGGCCTCCCGTCCGACCATCCACACGACGAAGGCGCCGAGGAAGGCGCGGGGTCCGCCGCCCTCGCCGACGATCTGCTCGATCCGTCCGAGAGCCGCCGCGGCGACGCCCTCCGCATCCTCCGTGCTGCCGGTCCGCGACCGCGCCACGGCGAGGGCCGTGCCGTGGTACCGCTCCCGCAGCACCCCGAAGGCGTCGGCGTCCCCGGAGTGGGCGGCATCGAGGAGGACGTCGTCACGGAGCGCCCCCGGGTCGCCGGTGGGGCCGTTCGGACGGGCGTGGGCAGGACGCGTCATGTCTGTCTCCGTGGTGGTCGCGGTCGTTCGGGAAGAAAGTGCTCCGGGAACGTCCCGTCCGACCCGCGGGCGCGCACGCCACGACGACGGTGCCGGACCCCCATCCCCCGCGCACATCGTAAGCGCAGGTCAGAGGCGGGTGAAAGCCGGTGCCCGCCGGTGCGACCAGAACTGTCACGAGGGATCGACCTTGTCGGACACGGGCGGGGCGGATGCGCACCGCTATTGTGAGTCCATCGTGATAACGCTACGGTAGAAGGATGCAGACAACGGAACGCCCCGCACCGGACACCGCCCGGGCCGCCGCGTGGTCGGACCTGTTGCGCTCCCACGGCCGCCGGGTCACCAAGCAGCGGCTGGCCGTCCTCGACGCGGTGGACCGCCGCCCGCACTCCACCGCAGACGAGGTCCTCGCGGACGTCCGCACGGTGCTGCCGGCGATCACCCTGCAGTCCGTCTACGTGGTCCTCTCCGACCTCACGGCCGTCGGCATGCTCCGCAAGTTCGAGCCGCCAGCGTCCCCGGCCCGGTACGAGACCCGCACCGGGGACAACCACCACCACGCGTACTGCGTGCGCTGCGGAACGGTGGCCGACGTCGACTGCGCCGTCGGCCACGCCCCGTGCCTCACGCCCTCCGAGCACCACGGCATGCAGCTGCTCACCGCCGACGTCGTCTACCAGGGCATCTGCGCCGACTGCCTCGCGGCCGGCGCCTCCCGCGAGCAGGCCGCCCCGGAGCAGCCCTCCGCAGAGCAGCCCCTCCCCGCCGCGGGCTGAGCCACCCGCCGGGACTCAGCTCCGCCCGGTGCCGTCCCCGGCCGGACCCGGCCCGGCCTCGGCGCCCCCTGCCTGCCCCGGCTCCTTCTCCACGAGGGCCAGGAGCTCCCGGAGCTGGTCGGCGGTCAGCGTGGCCACCGGGGGGTGCGCGTTGATGCTGACCTTCCGCGCCCCGGCGTCGAGGGCGAAGCGCAGCGCCTGGCGGGCCGGCGCGGAGCGGACCTCCAGGGTGGTGTCCAGCACGGCGACCTCGGGCGCGGACGTGAACAGCAGGAGGGTGTCCGGTGCGGCGCCCTCCTCCTGCGGCTTCGCGTAGACCGGCACGGCGCGCCCGTCCTGCACGCGCGCGCCGAGCAGCAGCACCGCGTCCGGGGCCAGGAGCCCGGCGAGCAGCTGCGACATGTTGTTCTCGAGCATCGCGGCCTTCACGGCGTCGTTGCGCGGCGCCCGCATCGCCCACTCCACCTGGGGGCGGCTGATCCGGCAGCCGCTGTGGGCCGGGTCGATGACCAGGTGGTCGTGCTGCGGGTCGTCGGCGAGCATCTTCAGGACCTTCACGGCGGACTCGCGCAGCAGCACGGGCTTGCCGCCGTCCGGGTGGTGGCGGTCGAACATGGCCTGGGCCTCCGCCGCCGAGGTGTAGGCGGCGAGGGATCGCGTGCCGTCCGGCTCTCCCAGGGTCTGGACGCGCAGGGTGGACTCCGGTCCCACGGCCTCCCCGCCCGGGCCCGCCACGAGGTCGCTGGCCGTGACGTCCAGCAGCAGGGAGCCCGCCATGCACTGCCGGACGACCTCGATCATCGCCTTGTTGTCGGGGGCGCTCACGAACCGGTCGACGGCCGCCCGCACGAGGGGGTTGACGACTCCCTCGGGGTCGGCCTGCTGCTCGGCGCCCGGGGCGAGGGCGGGCAGCTCGACGCCGTCCCGTCGGGCGAGCTCGAGGGCCCACGCGGGGATCCGGGCGCGGGTGCGGGGGAAGCGCTCGAGGTGCGCCAGGACGTCCTGGGCCGTGAACGGCCCCTCGGTCCCCCACTGGCTGGGCTCGCCGTCGAGGTCGTAGGTGCCTCCGATCCGGTGGGTCGGCTCGGGCCAGCCCTCGGCGAGGATCACGACCGTGGCCGTGAACCACGTCCCGCGCCCGGGGACGTGGACGTTCTCCCGCAGCTGCTCGACGGCGGGGATGACGGCGCTGTCCTCCTTGATGGGCCCGGCGGTGCCGGGCACCACCTCGTCGCCCCGCTGCTCGCGCACGCGCAGGTGCACGCGCCCGTCCTGAACCTTGAGGTCCACGACCATCCGGTCCCATCCCGGCTCCGTGCGCAGCACGGAGAGCACCCACGAGCCGATCGTGTTCAGCAGCTCCTGCCGGGCCGGTCCGGGGGTCGGGGTGGCGGGGGTCTCGCTCATGCGGTGGCTCGTTCCCGGCCCGCGAGGGGGCCTGCTCGGATCGTGTGGTCACGGGACGGGCGCGGCACCCGCTGGGCCCCGGGGGTCTCGCCCCACCCTACCCAAGCGGTCCCCGGCCGCCGCGGGCGGAGCGGCCGTCCGGCGCCCCCGCCGACGCACCGGGCGGCGCCCGCCATGACGCTCCCGCACCCGCGAGGGTTGCTAGCCTGGACGCATGACGAAAACGCTGCAGGAACTGATCGACGAGTCGATCTTCATCTCCACCGAGTACCAGGCCAGGCTGGCCGAGCTGACCCAGGGCGCCGGGTGGGACGTCGACTTCTCCGCGCCGGCGTTCACCCTGCAGACCGAGCCCCCCGTGACCCTGACGCCCTATCTGCTGGGCACCGATTCCGCCTCCCGCGGCTCCTGGATCTGGTCCTGGCAGGAGCTGGGCCACTTCCCGGCCGCAGTGGTCTCCGCCGCGGTCCAGGCCCGCGAGGCCGGGGAACGGCTGGGAGTGGACGAGCTGTCCACCGACGAGCTGCCCGTGGCGGAGGGCCTCGCCCGCCGGCTGACGCTGGCGGCCAAGGCCGTGACGGGCGTGTACGCGCACTACCCCGCGGGAGCGGGCGGCGGCGTCACCGCGTGGCTGCTGCTGGACGGACCCGAGTTCGAGCTCCCCGAGCTCACCGTGGAGCGGATGATGCGGGTCATCGCCGAGGCGCTGACCACGGACACCGCGGTGGACCACAACCTCGCCGTGGACTCCTACGCCAAGCTGCGCGGCGCCCACATCGAGTGGGACACCGAGGCCACGTGCGTGGTGACCGTGCGGGACGGCGCGCAGCGGTTCTGGTTCGACGACCACCAGATCTCCGGTGTGGAGCCTGCTGAGCCGTCCGTCGGCCCCGAGATCCTGGTGGACCTGGCCGCCGACGCCCGGGAGCGCGCTGCCACCCTGCGCGAGGACCGTGCCGCCGCCGAGGCCACGGCCGCCCGGCAGGAGGCCGAGCCGCACCGCGCCGCGGCCCCGGCGGCTCCCGCGGAGACCCCGGTGCCCGAGGAGGCCCCGCGGGAGCATCCCGAGCCGATCGAGGTGCCCGACTTCGTCGAGACGGAGCACGTCCGGCTCGAGCCGGCCGAGGAGCCCCGGCCGGCCGAGGAGCCGGCCGCCGCGCACGCCGGTGCCGCCGAGACCGACCTCCCGTTCGACCAGGAGCCCTCGGACCGGGAGGTGCGCCCGGGCCGTGTGAGCACCACGGTGGTGCCCGGCCCCGAGCCCGTCCGCCCGGCCCGCGAGGAGGTGCCCGAGCCCGCCGCCGCGCAGCACCGGGAGCCTGTTGCGGAGCCGCAGGTGGAGCGCGAGGTCGTGGCCGGCCCCGGTGTCCCGGGCAGCGCCGGGACGGAGCCCGTGGTGGAGGGCGAGGAGACCGCCGAGGAGGAGCAGGGCGAGCGGAAGAAGGGCTTCTTCAGCCGATTCTTCGGCCTCTGACCCCCGGCGGTACCCTCGAGCGTGACCGCCTACAACACCGCACCCGGCCCGGATCCCGACGAGCAGTCCAGGACCCGGGCCGGTGTGCTCTCCGGATTCGCCGCCTACGGGATCTGGGGCCTGCTCCCGCTGTACTTCGTGGCCCTGGAGCCGGCCACGCCGGTGGAGATCGTGGCGATGCGCGTGCTCTTCTCCCTGGTCTTCTGCCTGGCGCTGCTGGCGCTCACCGGGCAGCTGCACCCCCTGGGCCGGGCGCTGCGCGCTCCGCGCGCCCTCGGGACCCTGGCCGTGGCCGGCCTGCTGATCGGGGTCAACTGGTGGCTCTACACGGTCGCCACGACCACGGGGAACACCTTGGAGGCCTCTCTCGGCTACTTCATCAACCCCCTCGTGGCCATCCTGCTCGGCGTGCTGGTGCTGCGGGAGCGGATGCGGGCCCTGCAGTGGACGGCCGTGGGGATCGGGTTCGTGGCGGTCGTGGTCATGGCCGTCTTCTACGGGCGGGTGCCGTGGCTCTCGCTGGGCCTGGCCTTCTCCTTCGGCTTCTACGGCCTCGTGAAGAACCGGATGGGCGGGTCCTACCCGGCGATCGTGACGCTGACCGTGGAGACGATGGCGCTGACCCCGGTGGCCGCGATCGTCGTGGCGCTGCTCGGGGCGGACGGCCGGCTGACCCTGGGCAGCGAGGGCACCGGCCACCTCCTGCTGATGCTGTCCTCGGGCGTGATCACGGCCGTGCCGCTGATCCTGTTCGGGATCGCCGCGACCCGCCTGCCGCTGAGCACCGTGGGCATGATCCAGTACGTGGCGCCCATCGGGCAGTTCCTGCTGGCCGTGCTCGTGTTCGGCGAGCAGATGCCCCTGGAGCGCTGGGTCAGCTTCTGCTTCGTGTGGCTCGCGGTGCTGCTCCTCGTGCTGGATGCGGTGCGCGCCCCGCGGGCGCGCCGCGCCTGAGCACCTCGCCCCGGGTCCGGCGCGTGGCGGCGGCCCGTTCCGGGTTCGCCGCACCCGGGCTCCGGGCCGGGGGGCGCGGACCCGGGTCACCACGTGCAGGAGGGCTCCCGGCGCCGCGCGGCGCCGGAAGCCCTCCTGCTGGTCCCGGGGGTCCGGGACGGGGTCAGGTGGTGCGGACGTAGTCGTCGCCGCCGAAGCCCTGGTCGTTCTCGTCCACCTCCGGCGTGCGCCGCAGGTGGAGCACGGCGGCGATGAAGCCGCCCCACACCGTGCACACGGCCACGATGAGCATGATGATGGCGGGAGTGGTCATCGGGGGTCCTCCTGGGATCCGGTGGTGCTGGACGGGGTGCCGGAGCTCCAGGGCGCCGTGCCGGTCCCCTCGGCGGGGGCCTCCGCGTGCCGGCCCGTGGACCCGGCCGTGCCCTCGGCGAGGGTGCGGTAGGAGAAGTCCTGGTCGAGGGCCGGGGTGCGCAGGGCGGTGTCCGACCAGCGCGAGAGCGGCTGGCCGCCCTGCAGTCGGCGCCGGTCCACGGAGGCGTCGACGATCGCCGGGGACGGGCTGAGGTCCGAGGCCGCCGAGCCGGCGGGCCACGGCAGCCGGGAGAGCAGCAGCGCGACGACGACGATCGCGAGCGCCGTGCCCCAGCCGAACGTGTTGACGAACCACGCGGGCATCTCGCCGTAGCCCTCCGCCAGGGTGGTGGTGAGCGTGTTGATGAGGATGTAGCCCAGCATGATCGGGGTGATCCCGCCGACCACGACCATCCAGGTGCGCCCCAGCTTGAAGGAGGACACCGAGTTCAGGTGGTCCCGCAGGGTGGGCAGCGCGGAGAAGCCGGCCGTGAGCAGCATGATGGACACCAGCGCCGCGGCGACGATGCCGAACTGGTTGACGAAGTTGTCCGTGACGTCGAGCAGGTTCAGCCCCGTGGTGGTCGTGAACAGGGCCAGGGAGATCAGCGCCATGGGCACCACGACGGCCACCACGGCGGTGCGCCGGCGCAGGCCGAGCTTGTCCTGGGCGGCCGCCACGACGACCTCGACGATCGACACGAGCGACGTGAAGCCCGCGAAGGTGAGGGTCGCGAAGAAGAGGACGCCGATGAGCGTGCCGAGCGGCGCCTGGGAGATGATCGTCGGGAACGCGATGAACGCGAGGCCGATGCCCGAGGTGGCGACCTCGTCCACGCCCACGCCGGAGACCCCGGCCATGAAGCCCAGCGCCGCGAAGACGCCGATGCCGGCGAGGATCTCGAAGCTGGAGTTGCCGAAGCCGACCACGAGCCCCGAGCCGGTGAGGTCCGTCTTGGGCTTGAGGTAGGAGGAGTAGGTGATCATGATGCCGAACCCGACCGAGAGCGAGAAGAAGATCTGGCCGTAGGCGGCGACCCACACGGCGCTGTCGGTGAGCGCCGCCCAGTCCGGGGTGAAGAAGGCGTTGAGGCCGTCGGTGGCGCCCGGCAGCGTCAGGGCGATGACCACGATGGTGAGGAACATCAGCACGAGCAGCGGGATGAGCACGAGGTTGACCCGGCCGATGCCCTTCTGCACGCCCAGCAGCAGCACCACGAGCAGCGCGATCCACGCGACGGTCGTGACGGCCAGCACGTTGGGGACGAAGTCGAGGCCCACACCGACCTCCTCGGAGGTCTGCAGGACGTCCGAGAGGAAGAACGCGGCGGGGTCGTCCCCCCAGGCCTTGCCGAACGAGAAGTAGGTGTACAGCATCGCCCAGCCGAGGATGACGGCGTAGTATACGGCGATCACGAAGCTGATGCCCATCTGCCACCAGCCGATCCACTCCGTCTTGGGGTGCAGGCGGCGGTAGGCCAGCGGCGCCGAGGCGCGGAAGCGGTGGCCGATGCCGTACTCGAGCATCAGCAGCGGCAGACCGGCCGTCAGCAGCGCGACGAGGTACGGGATCAGGAACGCCCCGCCGCCGTTCTCGTAGGCGATGTAGGGGAAGCGCCAGATGTTGCCGAGGCCGACGGCGGAGCCGATCGCGGCCAGGATGAAGACGGTGCGGCTGGAGAACGCCTCGCGTGGCGCGGCGGCACCGCCGGGTGGGGACTGAGGGGTCATGGTCGTCCTCGGGTGCGGGAAGTGGTCTGCGGACGGCTACAGGCTAGCCCGTGGGACCGCGGGAACCACACCCGGCGCCACGGCCCGGGACGCACGGTGCGGGGCCGGCTCAGGCCTCGCGGTGGACGACGGCGTGCGCGAACGCCACGAGCGCGCGCTTGGCCACCGTGTCCGGCAGCGGCTCCAGCGACGCGATGGCCTCGTCGGCCCAGTGCCGGGCGATCCGCCACGCCTCCTCGGTGGCCCGGTGCCCCGAGACCGCGGTCACGGCCCGGGCCAGGGCCTCGTCCGAGGCGAGGTCGGAGTCGAGGTGCTCGAGGGCGCGCACCGCGGCGACGTCGCCCTCTCCCGCCATCCGGCGCAGGATGAGCACCGGCAGGGTGGGCACCCCCTCGCGCAGGTCGGTGCCGGGGGACTTCCCGGAGACCTCGTCCTCGCCGGTCACGTCGATCACGTCGTCGGCGAGCTGGAAGGCGATGCCGACCTTCTCCCCGTACTCGACCATGACGTCCACGACGTCCTGGTCGGCCCCGGCCAGGACCGCGCCGAAGTGCCCGCACGCCGCGATGAGGGAGCCGGTCTTGCCCGAGAGGACGTCGAGGTAGTGCTCCAGCGGGTCCTGCCCCTCGCGGGGGCCGACCGTCTCGTGCAGCTGGCCGAGCACGAGCCGCTCGAACGTGTCCGCCTGGATCTTGAGGGCCCGCTGGCCGAGCTCGGAGACCATCGAGGAGGCGCGGGCGAAGATGAGGTCGCCGGTGAGGATGGCCACCGAGTTGCCCCACACGGTCTGCGCGGTCGCGACGCCGCGGCGCAGCGGCGCGGAGTCCATGACGTCGTCGTGGTAGAGGGTCGCCAGGTGCGTGAGCTCCACGACGGCCGCGGACTCGAGGACGGCGTCGTTGATTCCGCCGCCGATCTCCCCGGCCAGCACGGTCAGCAGGGGCCGCACGCGCTTGCCCCCGGCCTGGAGCAGGTGGCGGGAGGTGACGTCGGCCAGGTGGTCGGCGCTGCGCACCGCCTCGTCGAGCCGCTCCTCGATCCGGGCCAGCGACCCGAGCACGACCGGGCCCAACCGGTCGTCGGACGCGATGAGGTCGAAGCCTGCGGGCAGCTTCACCTGATCGGTGCCGAGGCCTGCGGCGGGGCCGTCGGCGCTCGGGGAGGAGGATTCAGTCACGGTCCACCACTCTAGCGAGTTTTCGGGGGGCGGGTGTTGCCGGTCGCGGGCGTCAGGGCGTCCAGGAGGGAGACCACCCGGTCCTCCCACGTGGCGGCGGGGCGGTCGGAGAGCTCCGCCATGACCCGGACCACGAAGCGCATCAGCGCGGGCACGGCCATGCCGGTGCGCACGGCCGCCTTCATCACGGCAGGGCTGCCGATGAGCTGGGCCAGGACCCGGCCCTGGGTGAAGTGGGCGCCCCACTCCTGCCGGACCCGGTCGGGGTAGCCGGCGAGCACGAGCTCCCGCTGGGCGGGGCCGTTGGCGGCCGCGGCCGCCACAACGTGCTCGGCGGCGTAGCGGGCGGACTCCATCGCGTTGGAGATGCCCTCCCCGTTGAACGGGGACACCAGGCCCGCGGCGTCGCCCAGCAGCAGCATCCCCGGGACGTGGTGCGGCGTGCGGTTGAAGGCCATCGGTAGGGCCGCGCCGAGCACGCGGCCGCGGCGGTGCTCCTCGTCGAACGTCCACTCGGCGGGCATGGACGCGGTCCAGTCCGCGAGCACCTTCCGGTAGTCCAGGGCCCCGAACGCCGGGGAGGTGTCCAGGATCCCGAGTCCCACGTTGGCGGTGCCGTCCCCGACGCCGAAGACCCAGCCGTAGCCCGGCAGCAGCGCCCGCTGCGGGTCGGTGCCGTCGGTGAGCTCGAGCCATCCCTCCATCCAGTCCAGGTCCGAGCGCGGGGACTCGAAGTAGGCGCGCACCGCCACCCCCATCGGGCGGTCGTCCCGCTTGTGCAGCCCGGCGGACACCGCGGTGCGGGAGGAGTTGCCGTCGGCGGCGAGCACGACGTCCGCCCGGTGCTCCTCGGTCTCGCCGGTGCGCCGCCCGGCGGCGTCGAGAACGTTGGCGCGGGCGCCGACGACCTGGCCGGAGCCGTCGCGGAACACCCCGGTCACGGCCCGGCGCTCGAGCACCCGGGCCCCGGCGGCGCGGGCGTGCCCGGCCAGGTGCTCGTCGAAGCCCAGCCGGGTGCGCACGAGCCCGTAGGGCGGGAAGTCGCTCAGCTCGGGCCACGGCACCTCGACGGTGCGCTCGCGGGCCACGAGCCGCAGCCCCCGGTTGCGGGCGTAGCCGAGCTCGGGCCCGTGCGGGAGGTCCATGAGCCGCATCTCGCGCACGGCGCGCGGGGTCAGCCCGTCGCCGCAGACCTTCTCCCGCGGGAACGCGGTCTTCTCCAGGACGGTGACCTCGATCCCGTGCGCCGCGAGCCAGTACCCGGCCGTGGCGCCGGCGGGGCCGCCGCCGAGGACGAGGGCCCTCATCGGGCGGGGGCGTCCGCGGCGGGCTTGACGGCCCGGTGCACGGCGACGATGCCGCCGGTGAGGTTGCGGTACTGCACACCGGTCCAGCCGGCCGCGAGGATCTCGGCGGCGAGGTCCTCCTGGTCGGGCCACGCCGCGATGGATTCGGCGAGGTACCGGTAGGCCTCCGGGTTGGACGCCGCGCGCGCGGCGATCCCGGGCAGCGCCTTCATGAGGTACTCCGTGTAGACGGTGCGCAGCGGGGCGGCCGTGGGGGTCGAGAACTCGCAGATCACGAGCCGGCCGCCCGGCCGGGCGACCCGCAGCATCTCGGCGAGCGCGCGGCGGTAGTCCTGGATGTTGCGCAGCCCGAAGGAGATGGTCACGGCGTCGAAGGACGCGTCCGCGAACGGAAGCCGGGTGGCGTCGGCCTGGACGAACTCGATGTCGGGGCGGCGGGCGCGGCCCACCTCGAGCATCCCGAGCGAGAGGTCCGCGGCCACGACGTCGACGCCCGCGTCCGCGTACGGCTCGGACGAGGTCCCGGTCCCGGCGGCGAGGTCGAGGACCTTCTCCCCCGGGACGGCGCCGACGGCCTCCGCGACGACCCTGCGCCAGCCGCGGGTCCGCCCCAGCGAGAGGACGTCGTTGACGAGGTCGTAGCGGGGCGCCACGTCGTCGAACATGGCGGAGACTTCGTGCGGCTGCTTGGACAGGTCTGCTCGGTTCACCCGGTCATTGTCGCACCTCGCTCCGACGCCCCCGCCCGGGCTCCTCCCCCGGCGCCCACCCCGGACGCACTCCAGGCGGCCTCGCCCGCGGGAGCGGGGCCAGGGGCTGTCCGGCGGTCGGCCTAGACTGGGGGGCGATGTCTCCCACCGCCCCCGCCGCCGACCCCGCAGCCGCCCCGCCGGTCCCCGTGCTGCACGCCCTGACGGTGCCGCTGTCCGCGCTGGGCGCGGATCCCGCGCCCGCCCCGGACCTGCGGGACCTGCTCGTCGGACCGGAGCTGCTCACCTGGACGGTGGACGGGCGCGGACTCGTGGCCTGGGGCCGGGTCGCCGAGCACACGGTGCGCGGCGCGGACCGGTTCACGGCGGCCCGCGTGTGGTGGGACGACCTGGTCGGCGCGGCCGTGGTCGAGGACCGCGTGGGAGTGCCCGGGACCGGGCTGGCCGCCTTCGGCGCGTTCACGTTCGCGACCGCCTCCGCCGTGGACTCCGGGCTCGTGGTCCCGGAGCTGCTCGTGGGCCGCCGGGGCGACGTCGCGTGGGTGACCCTCGTGGTGGCCGTGGCCCCCGGGACCCCCTTCGCGCTGGGCGCCGACGACGTCGCAGCCGCCTGGCTGCGCCGGATCGGCTCCGCCCCGGGGCGTCCGCCCGCCGCGGGCGGGCCGCCCGCGGCGCCGGCCGTGGTCCGGCTGTCCTCGGGGACCCTGGGCGAGCACGAGTGGACGGAGGCGGTGCGCGAGGGCGTCGAGCGCATCCGCTCCGGCCGGATGGAGAAGCTGGTCCTGGCCCGGGACGTCGTGGCGCGCACGGACGCCCCGCTGGACGCCGTGGCCGTGGTGCGGGACCTCGCCCGGCGCTACGAGCAGTGCTGGACGTACTGCGTGGGCCTCGGCGGGGACCCTGCGGGCGCGGGCCGGCTCATGGGGGCCACCCCCGAGATGCTGGTGCGGGTCCTCGACGGCGTGGCTCACGCCCGGGTCCTCGCCGGCACCCTGGACCGGGACGCCGCGCCCCCGGATGAGGACCCGCACGAGTACGCCGCGCGGGTGCTCGGCGAGTCCGAGAAGCAGCAGCACGAGCACGGGTTCGCGATCGACTCCCTCGAGGCGTCGCTGGCCCCCTACACCGACGCCGTCACGACCTCCCCGGAGCCGTTCATCCTCGAGCTGCCCAACGTGTGGCACCTCGCCTCGGACGTCACCGCCGCGCTGCGCCCGGGTCCGGCCGGGGACCCGCCGTCCTCCCTCGAGCTCGCCGAGGCCCTGCACCCCACCGCCGCGGTGTGCGGGACGCCCACGGCGGTGGCCGCCGCCGCGATCCCGGAGCTGGAGCAGATGGACCGGGGACTCTACGCGGGCCCGGTCGGCTGGCTCGACGCGGCCGGCAACGGGGACTGGGGCATCGCTCTGCGCGGGGCGGTGCAGGAGGACGAGCGCACGGTGCGGCTCTACGCCGGGTGCGGCATCGTGGCCGCCTCCGACCCCGAGGCCGAGCTGGCCGAGACCTGGGCGAAGCTGCGGCCGATGCTCCAGGCCCTGGGGCAGCGGGCCGCCGGGGCCCGGGAGCGCCTCGTGCCCGCCCCGGGCCTGTTCGCCGGCTGAGCCGGACCCGGGCCCGCACCGTATCCTGGTGCCCGAACACGCGCGGGGCCACCGCCCCGCAGGGCCGGCCCCGCGCCCGGCCCGACCGCGCCGATGACCACTGCTCCCACCGGAGGAACCCCGCATGCCCCGTCCGACGACCCGCCCGTCCCGCGCGCACGCCCTGGCGGCGCTGTCCGCGATCGCCGCCCTCGCCCTGACCGCCTGCACGTCCGAGAGCCCCTCCGGGGAGGCCGCGGACGGCGGCGGGGAGACCGCGGGGGCCGCCGCGTCCTCGGCCGTGGCCCTGGTGGAGCCCGGGTTCCTCACCGTGTGCTCGGAGTCCAACTACCCGCCGTTCGAGATGGAGGAGGGCGGCGAGATGGTCGGCCTCGACATGGACCTCGGCCGGGAGATCGCCGAGGACCTCGGCGTGGAGATGAAGAACGTCACGCTCGCCTTCGAGTCGATTCAGTCCGGCGCGGCCCTCGAGACCGACCAGTGCGACGTCGCGATCTCCGCCCTGTCCATCACCGAGGAGCGGCGGACGGTCATGGACTTCTCCGACCCCTACTACGACAACGAGGTCGGCCTCGTGACCGACGGGGAGGACGGGGTCGACTCGATCGACGCCGCCCGCGAGGAGCAGGTGCGGGTCGGGGTCATGCAGGGCACGGTCGGCGAGACCCAGGCCCGGGAGCTCGGCCTCAACGCCGTCCAGTTCGAGGACGCCACCACGCTGTTCACCGGCCTCAGCACCGGGAGCGTGGACGCGGTGCTCGACGACGTCACGGCGATCGCCCAGCACGCCCAGGACGACCCGGACTTCGTGGTGCAGGAGACCGCCGACCTCGACGACCAGCTCGGCGTGGCCGTGGCTAAGGGCGACGAGGCGATGCTCGCGGCGGTCGACGCCACCCTGGACCGCATCGAGGAGGACGGCACGCTCGAGCGGATCGTCGAGACGTGGATCCCCGTCCAGGAGAACTGACCCGGGGCCGGCGACCCGCACCCGGGACGCCGGCCCCGTCACCGTCCCACCCGTACCACCCAGAACGGACCAACCCATGGCCATGACCATGCACCAGAGAGCACGGCTCTCCCGCGGCGTCCAGTACGCCGTCCTGATCCTCGTCGTCCTCGCCCTCATCGCGGTCGCCGACTGGCCGCTGCTGGTCGAGAAGGTGTTCAACCCGGCCATCGCGGCCCAGCAGTTCCCCGGCATCATCGTGGTCGCGCTGAAGAACACGCTCATCTACACGCTCCTCGGCTTCGTGGTCGGCCTCACCGGCGGTGTGGTGCTCGCGCTCATGAAGCTCTCGTCCGTGGCGCCCTACCGGTGGCTGGCCACGATCTACATCGAGTTCTTCCGCGGCGTGCCCGCCCTGCTGGTCTTCCTCGCCTTCGGCTACGGCATCCCGCTGGCCTTCGGCTTCCGCTTCAACCACTACGTCACGGTGATGATCGCCCTGGGCCTCGTGGCCGCCGCCTACATCGCGGAGTCCCTGCGGGCAGGTCTGCAGGCCGTGCCGAAGGGCCAGTACGAGGCCGCGCGCTCCCTGGGCATGTCCCACGCCCGGGCCATGGTCACGATCGTCATCCCGCAGGCGCTGCGGATCGTGCTGCCCCCGCTGACCAACGAGGTGATCCTGCTGACCAAGGACTCGTCGCTGGTCTACCTGCTGGGCATGGGCGTGGGCCAGTACGAGCTCACCAAGTACGGCCGCGAGGCCATCTCCGGTGCCGGGGCGGGGCTCACGCCGCTGGTGGTGGCGGGTGTCTGCTACCTCATCATCACGGTGCCCCTGGGCATCCTGACCCGCCGCTTCGAGTCCAAGACCGACCGCATGAAGAAGTCCTAGGAGCCTGACTGTGAGCACTGCATCCTCCCCCACTCCCCGGTCCGGGCCCGGCGGCGCCGACGGCCTCGCGGACGCGGCCTCCGTCGTCGTCGAGGGCCTGCACAAGTCCTACGGCTCCCTCGAGGTCCTCAAGGGCATCTCCCTCAGCGTCGGCGCCGGCCAGGTGGTCTGCCTCATCGGTCCCTCCGGCTCCGGCAAGTCCACGCTGCTGCGCTGCGTCAACCTGCTCGAGACCCCCCAGCAGGGGCGGATCACGATCGGCGACTTCGACGTGACCGACCCCGAGGCCGACGTCGACCGGATGCGCCGGCACGTGGGCATGGTCTTCCAGCAGTTCAACCTGTTCCCGCACCTGAACGTGCTCGAGAACTGCACCGTGGCCCAGCTCAAGGTGCTCAAGCGGGACCGGGCCGAGGCCGAGCGGATCGCCCGCGGCAACCTGGAGCGCGTGGGCCTGGCCGAGAAGGCGGACAAGTACCCCGACCAGCTCTCCGGCGGGCAGCAGCAGCGCGTGGCGATCGCCCGGGCCCTGTCGATGGACCCGTCCCTCATGCTCTTCGACGAGCCGACCTCCGCCCTCGACCCCGAGACGGTGGGCGACGTCCTGGCCATCATGCGCAACCTCGCCGCCGAGGGCATGACCATGCTGGTGGTCACCCACGAGATGGAGTTCGCCCGCGACGTCGCCGACAAGGTGGTGTTCATGGACGGCGGGGTGGTCGTCGAGGAGGGCCCCGCCGCCGAGGTGATCCGCCACCCCCGCGAGCCCCGCACCCAGGCGTTCCTCTCCCGCGTGCTCAACCCCACGCAGGTGCAGGCCCCGGAGCAGTGACCCGGTGCGGTCCGGGCCCGTCGTCTACGGACGACGGGCCCGGACTCATATCCAGGACAGTCTCGATCGAGGACATCAATATTCCATCCATGTGAATCCCCCCCTGGTGGATCCCTGGGTCTTTGCCTCATATGACCCGGATCACAGCTCTGCCAGGCTGGACGCAGCCAGGGGACGCACCGCCGGTCTCCCCCGCTTCCTGCCTTGTCCACGCGCTGCCCAGAGAGGTCCCGGGGAACATGACCCAACCACACACCATCATCGCGGAGAATCCGCTGCTCGAGCAGAGGACCGCCCGCTTCGTGGCGTTCATCATCTGCCTCGCCCTGCTCTTCGACGGCTACGACCTCGTCATCTACGGGGTGGTCCTGCCGGGCCTGCTCGCCGACCCCACCCAGATCGGGGCCCTGGAGCCGGCCGTCGCCGGCCTGGTGGGTTCTTACGCCCTCATCGGCGTGCTCATCGGCTCGCTCGTCTGCGGGGCCATCGGCGACTTCTTCGGCCGCCGCCGGCTGCTGATCACCGGTGTCGCCTGGTTCTCCGTGGGCATGTTCGTCACTGCGCTGACCACCAGCGTGCTGGCCTTCGGCGCGATGCGCTTCCTCACCGGCATCGGCCTCGGCCTCGTGATCGCCACCGCCGGCGCCACCATGGCCGAGTTCGCCCCCGCCGGCCGCCGCCAGTTCTACAACGGCATCGTCTACTCCGGCATCCCCGCCGGTGGCGTCTTCGCCGCCCTCATGGGCATCGCCTTCCTCACCGACCTGAGCTGGCGCGGGCTCTTCATGATCGGGGCCCTCCCCCTCCTCCTGCTCGTCCCGCTCATGCTGTGGAAGCTCCCCGAGTCCCCGCGCTGGCTGCTCACCCGCGGCGAGACCGAGCGGGCCGAGGCCGTCGCCCTCCGGACCGGCGTCCCGCTAATCGAGGAGCAGGTCATCCAGAAGGCGGGGGCCGCACCGCGCAGGACCGGCTACGCGGCCGTGTTCTCCAGGCAGTTCGCCCTGGCCTCGATCCTGCTGGGCTTCATGTCCTTCTGCGGCCTGCTGCTCACCTACGGACTGAACACCTGGCTCGCCGTCATCATGAACGGCTACGGCCACAGCATCAGCCCGCTGTACTTCGTCCTCGTGCTCAATGGCTCCGCCCTGGTCGGCGGTCTGCTGGCCTCCCGCCTCGCGGACCGCACCGGCCCGCAACGGATGATCGCCACCACCTTCGCGCTGGCCGCGATCGCCCTGGTCCTGATGACCTTCAGCTTCCCGCTGCCGCTGCTGTTCCTCTTCATCGCCGTGGCCGGCGTGGGCACCATCGGCACCCAGGTCCTGGTCTACGGGTTCCAGTCGAACTACTACACCACCAACGCCCGGGCCGCCGGCGTGGCGTTCTGCGCCAGCATGGGCCGGTTCGGCGGCATCTTCGGCCCGATCATCGGCGGCTGGCTCGCCGCGGCCGGCTTCGGCGGCCCCCAGGCGTTCTACGTCTTCGCCGGCGTGGCCCTGCTCGGCGCACTGGTCACCCTCGTGGTGCCCCACCAGCGTAGGCTGGAGGAGGCCGAGCACCGGGTGGAGGAGCTCGCCGGGCACCCGCAGGCGCCCGCCGAGCGCGAGGGGCCCACCGTGCGCGGCTGACCCCCGCGGCACCGCCTCCGGGCCCCGTCCCCCTCGCCAGGGGGCGGGGCCCGTCCGCGTCCCCGGCCCCGGGGCGCCGGCCGGCGCAGGGCACCCGGCGCACCTCGACGCCCCTCAGGGGCCGGCGCGGTCTCCTGCACCGTTGTCCGCAGCCGTGTCCTGCGCCATGTCCTGCGCGGCGGCCTCCGCGGCGGCCCGGGCGACGGCGGCCCGGATCCGCGCGTGGAGGTCACGCAGCCCGCGCCGGTCCACCACGACCTCCAGGACCGAGCGCCCCCGCACGGGCGCGGCGAGCGACTGCTCGAGTTCGGCGACGCCGGCCGCACGCCGGTGGGCCACGCCGTAGCCGGCGCACAGCGCGTCGAGCCGGGCCTCGTGCGGGGTGCCGAAGAACCGCTCCACGACCGCCCGGTACTCCTCCTGCTCCCCCAGCGCGCCGTGCTCCAGGGTCGTGAAGATCCCCCCGCCGCCGTCGTTGAGGACCACGAGCTGGAGGTCGGGCTCGCGCTCGCCCGGGCCCAGCAGCAGGGACGAGACGTCGTACAGGAACGTCAGGTCGCCCAGGAGGGCGCGGACCGGCCGGCCCCCGCCGAGCGCCGCGCCGGTGGCCGTGGCCACCGTTCCGTCGATCCCGGCGAGCCCCCGGTTGGCGAGCACGAGCGGGGAGCCGGGGCCGGGCCGGGCGGCCAGGTCGAGGTCGCGCACCGGGTTGGAGGAGCCCGCCAGCAGCACGGCCCCGTCCCGCCGGCAGGCCTCCCACACCGCGGCGGCCACGGCCGGGCCCGTGGCCCGCTCCGGCGGCTCGGCGGCGAGCAGCCCGGCGACGGCGCCGTCCGCGGCGGCGCCCGCCTCCCGCCAGGTCTGCGCCCAACCGGGGGCGCCGCGGCCGGTGAAGGCGGCCGCCTCGGCCCAGCTCATGAGCACCCGCTCACGGCGCCGCCCGGGCTCGTACCAGGCCACGGGTGCCGGCCGCACGGCCGCGGTGGCGACGTCCTCCCGGGCGAGCAGGGCCCCGACCGGGCGGGAGAGCGTGGGCCGGCCCACGAGCAGGACCCGCTCGATCCGCCGGCCCAGCGGGGAGTCCAGCAGCAGCCGGTAGGCCCCCACGGCGTGCGGACCGCTCCGCGCGTTCGAGGAGGGCTCCGCGAGCAGCGGCAGTCCGCACGCCTCGGCGAAGCGTGCCGCGTCCGGTCCGGCGCCGTCCCCTGCGACGACGACGGAGCGCGCCGTCCCGGCGTCCGGCGGCGGGACCGCGACGGGTCCGGCCGCCACCGCGGCCGGCCCCGGGTCCGGCCGTGCTCCCGTCCGGGCGGCCAGCAGCCGGGCCCGGGCCTCGAGCACCGGGCCGTCCTCCGGCGCGGGGTGCAGCGGCTCTCGCAGGGCCACGTTGAGCTGGACCGGTCCTGCCGGCCGTGGCCCCTGCCGTGCACGGCCGGCCAGGGCGGCGAGGACCTCCTCGAGACGGGCGGGCACGTCGTCGTCCGGGAGGAGGTCCACGGCGGCGCGCACGTGGTCGCCGAAGATCCCCGGCTGGCGGGTGGTCTGGTTGGCGCCGGTGCCCCGAAGCTCCGGCGGGCGGTCGGCGGAGAGCACGACCAGGGGCACCTCGGCGTGGTCGGCCTCCAGCACCGCGGGGAGCAGGTTGCCCACGGCCGTGCCCGAGGTGGTGAGCACCCCGGCCGGCCGGCCGGTGGCCCGTGCGATGCCGAGGGCGGTGAACGCCGCGCCCCGCTCGTCCACCCGCACGTGGACCTCGAGGGCCCCGGCGGCCTGGGCGGCCGCCGCGGCGTAGGCCAGCGGCGCGGACCGGGAGCCGGGGGCCACGACGAGGTGCCGCATCCCGGCGGCGACGAGCTCTTCCAGGACGGTGCGGGCGGTGTCGAGAGAGGGGGTGGTCACAGGAGACCAGGGTAGTCCGGGAACGCCCCGGTCCCCGGCCCGCCGCGGGGCGGGCCGGGGACCGGGGGGGGCGCCGGACGCCTCCGGAGGCGGGGCTCAGTAGGCGCGGGACGCGGTCCTCGCCGCCGCCTTCGTCTCCGCGGTGGCCTTGCCCTTGTAGCCGCGGTAGCGGGGCCCGCGCTCGCCGTTCTTTCGCCGCTTGTGCTGGTTGCGGCCCTGGCCCGGCCGGTCGTGGATCGCGCCGGGGAACTCGGGCTCCCCGGCCCGGTCCACGGCGAAGACCTGGGCCACGGACGGCCGCGGCAGGGACCACTCGCCCTCGCCCTGGCGGGTCTCCACCACGTAGTCCGGGAAGTAGGAGCGGGGCTCCTCGAAGGAGCCGTCCTCGCCCGGGTGCTGCACGGCCACGTAGACCATGCGCTCGCGGTCGTGGATCACGGGCCCGCAGGTCTCGGCGTCCTGCGGCACGGCGAGGAACTGCTCGACGTTGCCGCGCTTGCGCCCGGACAGTCCCACCTTGAACAGGCCGTCGTTGTAGCCGATGGTCCCCGGGGCGCCGTCCGTGGAGATCCACAGGTTGCCCTCCGAGTCGAAGGCCAGGTTGTCCGGGCAGGAGATCGGGGAGACCTTCTCCACCGGGTAGCCGGAGAAATAGGTGGAGGCGTTCTTCGCCGGGTCGCCGGCGACGAGGAGGATGTTCCAGCCGAACTCGGTGGCGTCGGCACGGTGGTGGCGCTCCGTGATCTCGAGGACGTGCCCGTCGCGGTTCTGGGTGCGCGGGTTGGCCTCGTCCGGGCCGGCCTTGCCCGGGGTGCCGCGGTCGGTGTTGTTGGTCAGCGCCACGTAGACCTTGCCGGTGTGCGGGGAGGGCTCGACGTCCTCGGGGCGGTCCATCTTGGTGGCACCGACCTGGTCCGCGGCCAGGCGGGTGAAGACGAGGACCTCCTCCACGGACATGCCGGCCACGGCCGACTCCCCGTCCACCACCAGGGGCAACCACTCGCCGGAGCCGTCGAACGCGCCGTCGGAGGGCAGCCGGCCGGAGCCGTCGATCTCGGCCGCGGTGTCCCCGGTGAACTTCGCGACGTACAGGTTGCCCTCGGAGAGCAGCGTCATGTTGTGGGCGCGGTCGCCCTCCACGTACTTCTGGGCGGAGACGAACTTGTAGAGGTAGTCGAAGCGCTCGTCGTCGCCGGAGTAGGCCACCACGGTGCCGTCCTCGGCCACGCGCACGTTGGCGCCCTCGTGCTTGAAGCGGCCCAGGGCGGTGTGCTTGACCGGGGTGGAGGCGGGGTCCTGGGGGTCGAGCTCCACGATCCAGCCGAACCGGTTCGGCTCGTTCGCGTAGCCCGGCAGGGTCGAGTCGAAGCGGGGGTCCACCTCGTGCCAGCGCCGGCTCGGGGCCTCGGTGGAGATCCCGTAGCGCTTCTGCTCGGCGGAGCCGTTGCCCTTGAAGTACTGGTTGAAGTTCTCCTCGCCGGACAGGACGGTGCCCCACGGGGTGGTGCCGCCGGCGCAGTTGTTCTGCGTGCCGAGGACCACGGTGCCGGTCGGGTCGTCCTGCGTCCTCAGCAGCGCGGAGCCGGCGGCCGGGCCGTCCACGGCGAAGGGTGTGCTCAGGGTGATGCGCCGGTTGCGGGCGCCGCCGCGCACGTAGGACCAGGGCCGGCCGGGGCCGGTGCGGGCGATCTCCACGACGGACATGCCGTGGGCGGCCATGGCCACCCGGGCCACGCGCTGGAGGTCGTCCTGCTGCTCGGCGGGGAACATGAGGTTCTCGTTCGTGTACTCGTGGTTGTTCACGAGCACGCCGCTGCGCCCGCCGCGGTCCTGGAGGATGTCCAGGTAGTCGCTGTTGTAGCCGAACTGGCGCGCCTGGGACTCCGGGGTCTGCCGGAGGGGGTCGAACTCCGGGGAGTCCGCGAACAGGGGGTCGCCCCAGCGGATGATCGGGGACCAGTCGAAGCCCTCGGGGACCGTGAGGTCGTCCACGGTGTTCGGGACGGGGGCGATGGGCGCGAAGGACAGCCCGGAGCGTCCGCGGCCGTGGGCCTGGGCGGTCTCCGGGGTGGCGCCGACGACGCCGACGGTCACGGCCGCCGCGGCGCCCAGGCCCAGGGCGGAGCGGCGGGACAGCGCGGCGCTCGCGATGTCGCGGAAGTAGCCGTTGCCGGAGGTGTTGCACTCCGGTCCTGCGCAGGCGCTGCCGCACTTGAGCTGGCACGTGACGGGGCTGCGCTTGCCGCGCGTGTGGCCGAGCAGGGGCAGGACGGTGCGCTTGGCGGTTTCGGTCATGGCTCTCCCAGGGGACGGGGCCCGCGGCGGACCGCGGTCGGGGAACGGGTGCTCCGCCACTGCACCACCGCCCGGTGAGGCCCCGGGGGCGGCCGTGTGAACCGCAGGTGAACGGGCAGTGACCGGCCGGGGACCCATCCGCCCCTGATCAGCGGGTCCGTCCCGGGCCGAGTTCACTCAAAGAAACAATGCGCCGGCGGATTCCGCGGCCGCCCCGGCTCTGGGATGCTCGTGGCGTCAGGCCGTCCCATCCGTCCAGCGCCCCGGGCCGTGACCGGGAACTTACGGAAGACCCCCCTCCTTCTGCTCGATCCGCTCACGGGCCGTGCCGCCGCGGCGGCGGAGCCGGCCGGGACACCGGCGGAGGAGGCGCGCGATGCACACCGAACCAGAGGGGGGACTGCTGTCCCCGCGGGAGCACGGGGGGAACGTTCCGCACGAGCACGGCGCGCGCGGGTACCGGCGTGCGGCCGTGGACTGCCTGAGCGTCCACCGCGCGTGGGACCTCCACCCGGGGGACTGCCTGCACGGACGGATCATCGCCTCCGTCCGCGGGGTGGTGGGGCTCGCCTGCAGCCCCGTGGCGGTCTTCTCCTTCACGGGCGACGACCCCGAGCACACGGCCCAGACCCGGATCGGCGCCGCCCACCCCGACATGGAGCTCGGCTGCGACGACGTGTGGCGCGCCGCCCGGGCCTGGGTCCGGGGCCACGGGCTGCACGAGGGCGAGCCGGTGGACCTGGACCGGCTCCGGGCCGAGGTCCTGGGGGTCGTGGGTCAGGGTTGAGGCGCGGCCCCGGCCAGGGCGTGCACGCGGCGCAGCCGCTCCAGCCACCACCGGCGACGGTCGGCGGTCACGGCGTGGCGCGCCAGCAGCTCGGGGTCCGGGACCGCGTCCCGCAGCTCGAGCATCCCGCCCACCGGCCGCAGCGGCTCCCGCAGGACGTCCGCCCGCATGAGGGACACCGTCCCGAGCCCGCAGGCGTACGGGAGCTCGGGCAGGGCGGCGGCGAGCGCGAGACCCGCCCGGATGCCCACGGAGGTGTCCAGGGCGGAGCTGACCACCGCCGGCAGGCCGGCCTGCGCGACCACGTCCAGGGCTCGGCGCACCCCGCCCAGCGGCGCCGCCTTGACCACGAGCAGGTCGGCGGCGCCCGCCCGGGTCACCGCCAGGGGGTCGTCCTCCTTGCGCACGGACTCGTCCGCGGCCACCAGCACCGGCACGCCCCGGTGGGCGAGGCCCTCCCGGACGGCGGCGAGGCCCACGATCGTGGGCACGGGCTGCTCCGCGTACGCGAGCCCGTGCCGCCCGAGCCGCTCCAGGGCCGCGAGGGCCGTGGGCACGTCCCACCCGCCGTTGGCGTCCACCCGCAGCTCGGCCTCCGGCAGTAGGGCCCGCACGGCCGCGACCCGGGCGTCGTCGTCCCCCTGCCCCTGGCCGCGCTCGGCGACCTTGATCTTCACGGCACGCACCCCGCCCCCGAACCCGGCGAGGACCTCCTGGACCCGGGCCGCCGGCACGGCGGGCACGGTGGCGTTGACGGGGATGCGCGTGCGCCGGGGCGCCGGGAAGCCGTGCCATGCGGCGTCGACCGCGGCGCGGAGCCAGGCGCCGGCCTCGGCGTCCCCGTACTCGGGGAACGGGCCGAACTCCCCCCACCCCGCCGGGCCGCGCAGGAGCACCGACTCGCGCACGTCGACGCCGCGGAAGCGCACCCGCATCGGCAGGGCGACGACGTGCGCGTGCGCGAGCAGGTCGTCGAGCGGGGGCAGGACCACGGCGGGGAGCATGCTCCCCAGCCTAGGCGGCGCCTCTCAGTCCGCTCCGATCCGTGCGTGGAATGATGAGGGCTCCGCGGGTGCCCGCACGGCCGCGGCCGTGCCCGCGCCCCGACGATCCGCACCACCGCCCAGGAGCTCGATGACCACGACCGCCCGCCGCCCCGCCCCCACCGTCCTGCAGGTCCTGGGCCACCTGCTCGGCGCCGCCGCCCTGTGGGCGTCGGCCGCGCTGGTCGGGATCGTGGCCCTCACCACCGCGACCGGGCAGTGGCTCGACGAACTGGCCCTGCGCCAGGCGAGCGGCGCCTTCCCCGACCTCTCCGACCGCGCCGCCCAGCTGCTCGACTCGGTCCCGTGGGTGGTGGGCGCCGTCTCCGCCCTGTGCCTGGCGGTCCTGGCCGTGCGCTCCCGGCGCCTCGCCCCGGCGGTGGTCGGGGCGGCGGTGGTCGTGCTCTCCAACCTCACGGTCCAGCTGCTCAAGCGGGTGCTGCTGGAGAAGCCGGACCTCGGGATCCAGGAGGCCGCCGTCAACTCCTTCCCGTCCGGGCACACGGCCGCCGCGGCCGCCGCCGTGGCGGTGGTGCTGCTCGCGGCCCCCGCCCCCTCCCGGCCGGTGGTCGCGCTGCTGGGGGCCGGCGCCACGACCGCGACCGGGGTGGCCACGCTGCTGAACGGCTGGCACCGGCCCTCGGACGTCGTGGCGTCCCTGCTGGTCGTGGCGGGCTGGGCCGCCCTCGGCGGGCTCGTGCTGCGCCTGACCGGGCCCGTGGAGCGCCCCGTGCCCGGCGGGGGCCTGACCGCCCTGCTGGCCGTCTCCGGCGCGGGGGCCCTGCTGGTCGGCCTGCTGCCGCTGTGGGCGGCCCTGCGCGTGCCGGGCGGGGGCTGGGCTGCGGTCGCGGCGTGCGCGGCGATCCTCGGGGTCAGTCTCCTGGCGGCAGCGGCGCTGACAGCGCTGCAAGCTCCTCGGTCGCGGCGTCCTCGGCCCTGATCCGCTCGAGCCGGTCCAGGAGGATCCGCGCCGCCCCCGGGTTGTAGGGCAGGCGGAACATCGAGGCGGTCACGGGCCGCATGCCGTCCGGCTGCGCCGCGGCGGCCTCGCTCGCGTCCACCCGCTCTATCGCGGTGCGCATGAGCCGGGCCTGCTGGAGCACGAAGCCGCGCTCCACCGGGTTGCCGTGGCCGGGGACGAAGACCTGGTACCGGTCGAGGGCGGCCAGGCTTTCGAGGGCCGTGGCCCAGCCTCGCGGGTAGGAGTCGTCGAAGCTGGGGTCGGCGCCCTGCTCCACGAGGTCCCCGGTGAACACGACGTCGTCGACGCCCACGCAGAGGTCGTTGTCGGTGTGGCCCGGGCCTAAGGAGAAGAGCACCGCCGCCCGCTCCCCCAGGTCCACCCGGGTCAGGGCGGGGCGCCGGCCCGTGCCCGGCAGGTGCCGGTTGGGCACGACGAGACGGGTGTCCGGCCCCTCGGCGGCGGCCATCTCGGGCTCGTGGGTGCCCACGAAGGAGCGCTGGAAGTCGCCGTGCGCCTGGATCGCCGCCGCGCAGCCGCGGTGGGCCCAGAAGTCCTCGGCCCCGGCGCGCTGGAACACGGCGTTGCCCAGGAAGTGGTCGTAGTGGGCGTGGGTGTTCACCACCGTCAGCGGCAGGCCCGTGAGCGAGCGGACGGCCTCCAGGATCTCGCGGGCCTGGCGCGGGCCCGCGCCCGTGTCGATCACGAGGGCGCGACGGGACCCGAGCACGACCCCGGAGTTCAGCCTCCAGTTGTCCGTGCTCACGGCGAAGACGCCGTCGCGGATTTCGTTGATGCGCGCCACCCGACCAGGGTACCGACCGCCGCTGGCTATCCTGGCAACCATGACCGCTCCGTCCTCGGGCCGTGCGGCCGGAGGCGCCGGCCGCTATGCTCCGTCCCCCTCGGGGGACCTCCACCTCGGCAACCTCCGCACGGCGCTGCTCGCGTGGGCCCTCGCGCGCTCCACGGGCCGGGGCTTCGTCCTGCGCGTCGAGGACATCGACCGGGTGCGGCCGGGGGCGGCCGAGCGGCAGCTCGCGGACCTCGCCCGGCTGGGCCTCGACTGGGACGGCCCGCCCCTGCTGCAGTCCTCGCGGGAGGCCGAGCACCGGGCCGTGGTGGAGCGTCTCACCGCGGCGGGGGGCACCTACGAGTGCTACTGCACGCGCCGGGAGGTGCAGGCGGCCGCGAGCGCGCCGCACGGGGCCCCGGGCGCCTATCCGGGCACGTGCCGGGACCTCGGCGACGCCGAGCGGGCGCGGCGCCGCCGGGAGCGGCCCCCGGCGGTGCGGCTGCGCGCGGACGTGCGCTCCCGCACGGTCGTGGACCGCTGGGCCGGGGCGTTCACGGGGCTCGTCGACGACTTCGTGCTGCTGCGCAACGACGGCCGCCCCGCCTACAACCTCGCGGTGGTCCTCGACGACGCCCACCAGGGCGTGGACCAGGTGGTCCGGGGCGACGACCTGCTGCCCTCGACCCCCCGGCAGGCGTACCTGGCCTCGGTGCTCGGTCTGGACGAGCCGGAGTGGGTGCACGTGCCCCTCGTGCTCAACGCGCACGGGCAGCGCCTCGCCAAGCGGGACGGCGCCGTGACCCTCGCCGAGCTCGCCGCGGCGGGGCACGGCGCCGAGGCGGTGCTGGGCTGGATGGCCGCGTCGCTAGGCCTCCCCGGCCCGGTCCGGTCGGCGCAGGACGTCCTCGCCGTGTTCGACGAGGACGTCCTGCCCCGGGAGCCCTGGGCCGTGGACCCGGACCGGTGGGCCGCTCAGGCGCGCGTGGACGCGGAGGTGCCGGCCTCCTCCGGGGCGTGCGGGTCCTCGGGCTCGGCCAGGAACCGCTCGTAGGCGGGGGTGGTCAGGAACGCGGGGTAGTCGTCGCCCAGGGCCACCTCCTCGAAGATGGCGCGGGCGTCGTCGAAGCGGTCGCCCTCGGCGCGCTCGATCTTCGCGAACTCCTCCTCCAGCAGCTCCTGCACCCAGTCCCGGGTGATCTCCTCGCCCTCGTCCGTGATGGCGCGGGTGTTCACCCACTGCCAGATCTGGGAGCGGGAGATCTCCGCGGTCGCGGCGTCCTCCATCAGGTTGTGGATGCCCACGGCGCCGTTGCCGCGCAGCCACGCCTCGATGTAGCGGATCCCCACCTCCACGTTGTTGCGGATCCCCACCTCGGTGATCCTCCCCTCGGCCGAGGCGATGTCGATGAGCGCCTTGTCGTCGGGCACCACGTCCTCGCGGAGCCGGTCCAGCTGGTTCGGCCGGTCGCCGAGCACCGCGTCGAAGACCTCGCGGCACACGGGGACCAGGTCGGGGTGGGCCACCCAGGACCCGTCGAACCCGTCCTCGGCCTCGCGGGTCTTGTCGGCCTGCACCTTCTCGATCGCGGTGCGGTTGACCTCCTCGTCCCGGCGGGAGGGGATGAACGCGGCCATCCCGCCGATGGCCATCGCCCCGCGGCGGTGGCAGGCCCGCACGAGCTGCTCGGTGTAGGCCCGCATGAACGGCTGCGTCATGGTCACCGCGTTGCGGTCCGGGAGGATGAAGCGGGGCCCTCGGGTCCGGAAGTTCTTGATGATGGAGAAGATGTAGTCCCAGCGGCCGGCGTTGAGCCCCGCGGCGTGCTCCCCCAGCTCGTGGAGGATCTCCTCCATCTCGAGGGCCGCGGTGATCGTCTCGATCAGCACGGTGGCGCGGATGGTGCCGCGGTCCGTCCCCAGCATGGACTCCGCCCGGCTGAAGATGTCGTGCCACAGCCGCGCCTCCTGGTGGGACTCGGTCTTGGGCAGGTAGAAGTAGGGGCCCAGGCCGAGCTTCTTGAGCCGGCGCGCGTTGTGGAAGAAGTACAGGCCGAAGTCCACGATGGCGCCCGCGATGGGCTCGTCCCGCACGGACAGGTGCCTCTCCTCGAAGTGCCACCCGCGGGGCCGCACCACGATGGTCGGGTTGGCCCGGGCGTCCCTGTTCTTCAGCGCGTACTTCTTGCCGTCCGGGTTGGTGAACTCGATGGTCCCCTCGAGCGCGTCGATGAGGTTGAGCTGGTTGGTGACCACGTTCGTCCAGTGCGGGGTGTTGGCGTCCTCCATGTCCGCGAGCCACACCTTCGCCCCGGAGTTGAGGGCGTTGATGGTCATCTTCCGCTCGGTGGGACCGGTGATCTCCACCCGGCGGTCCACGAGCCCGGGCGGGGGCGGGGGCACGCGCCAGGAGTCGTCCTCCCGGATCCTCCGCGTCTCGGGCAGGAACGTGGGGTCGGTGCCGCGGGCGATCGCCTTGCGCCGCTCCTCGCGGGCGGCCAGCAGCTCGCGCCGGCGGGGCTCGAACTCGCGGTGCAGCGCCGCGAGGAAGCCGAGCGCGTCGGGGGTGAGCACACTGTTCTGCCGGGGCACGTGGTGACCGGTGAGGGTCACGCCGTTGATCGTCACGGGGTTGCTGGTCATGGTCATCATGGCTGGGTCCTCGCCTGAAGAGTGTCCTGGGGAGTTCGGGTGGGGCGGCTCCGGAGGGCACCGGAGCGGGTCGTCGTCGGATGCGGCGCGGCCGGGGACCCTGTCGGGCCCCCGGCCGGTCACGGCCGTTCGGCTCAGGGCCGTTCGGCTCAGAACTGGGCGGTCTCGGTGGACCCGGCCAGCGCCGTGGTGGAGGACTGCGGGTTGAGGACGGTGGAGACCAGGTCGAAGTAGCCGGTGCCGACCTCGCGCTGGTGGCGGGTGGCGGTGTAGCCGCGCTCCTCGGCCGCGAACTCCCGCTCCTGCAGCTCCACGTAGGCCGTCATCTGGTTGCGGGCGTAGCCGTGGGCGAGGTCGAACATCGAGTAGTTCAGGGCGTGGAAGCCGGCCAGGGTGATGAACTGGAACTTGAAGCCCATCGCGCCCAGCTCGCGCTGGAACTTGGCGATCGTGGCGTCGTCCAGGTGCTTCTTCCAGTTGAAGGACGGCGAGCAGTTGTAGGCGAGCATCTGGTCGGGGTGCTCCGCGTGGATGCCGTCGGCGAACTTCTTGGCCAGCTCGAGGTCCGGGGTGCCCGTCTCCATCCACAGCAGGTCGGCGTACGGGGCGTACGCGTTGCCGCGGGCGATGCAGGCCTCGAGGCCGTTGCGGACCTTGTAGTAGCCCTCCGCGGTGCGCTCGCCGGTGACGAACGGCTTGTCGCGGTCGTCCACGTCCGAGGTGATCAGGGTGGCCGCCTCCGCGTCGGTGCGGGCGATGATCAGCGAGGGGACGTCGGCGACGTCGGCCGCGAGCCGGGCCGCGCTCAGGGTGCGGACGTGCTGCTGGGTGGGGATGAGCACCTTGCCGCCCAGGTGGCCGCACTTCTTCTCGGAGGCCAGCTGGTCCTCCCAGTGCACGCCGGCCGCGCCGGCGGCGATCATGGACTTCATGAGCTCGTAGGCGTTGAGCGGGCCGCCGAAGCCGGCCTCGGCGTCGGCCACGATCGGGACCAGCCAGTCGTCGACCGTGCTCGTGCCCTCGGAGTGCTCGATCTGGTCGGCGCGCATCAGCGCGTTGTTGATCCGCCGCACGACCGCCGGGACGGAGTTCGCGGGGTAGATCGACTGGTCGGGGTAGGTCTGGCCCGCGAGGTTCGCGTCGCCGGCGACCTGCCAGCCGGAGAGGTAGATGGCCTTGAGACCGGCCTTCACCTGCTGGACCGCCTGGTTGCCGGTCAGGGCGCCCAGGGAGTTGACGAAGTCCTCGGTGTGCAGCTTCTCCCACAGCTGCTCCGCGCCGCGGCGGGCCAGGGTCATCTCCTCCTGCACCGTGCCGCGCAGGCGGACGACCTCCTCCGCCGTGTAGTCGCGGGTGATCTGCGCCCAGCGGGGATCGGCGTCCCACTCCTGGCGGATCTCGTCGGCGGTCTTGGGGGCGTTGGGGTAGGACATGTCGGCTCCTCGTTGAGTGGTCCGAGAACGGGTGCTTCGGTTTCGGGGTTACCAGGAAGTTCGCTCTTCCGTGGTGACACATCCCACTTTGCCCCAGTTCAACCCGGATCAACCCCACATTTCTCGTCGAACTTTCGGTGTTTTTCGTCTATCGTGAAGAAATGACGACCAGCGCTTGGGGCACCGAGGAACCGACGACGGCGGAGCCGGCCGGCAGCACCGATCTGATCGGTCTCGGCCGGCGCATCCGCTCGCTGCGCAAGGACCGCGGCATGACGCTCGCGGAGCTCGCCGACCGGGCGGGCACCGCCACCTCGCAGCTGTCCGTGATCGAGAACGGGCGCCGCGAGCCCCGGCTCAGCCTGCTGCGGCGCCTCGCCGAGGTCCTGGGCACGAGCGTGGACGCCCTGCTCGGGGCCGAGCCCGGCACCCGGCGGGAGGCGCTCGAGATCCAGCTCGAGCGCGCCCAGCGCTCCCCGTTCTACGAGCAGCTGGGGCTGCCGACCGTCCGGGTCAGCTCCGCGCTGTCCACCGAGGTGCTCGAGGCGCTCGTGGCCCTGCAGGAGCGGCTGGCCGAGGCCCTCGAGAAGAACTCGGCCACCCCGGAGGAGGCCCGCCGGGCCAACGTGCAGCTGCGCCGGCTCATGCGGGCGCAGGACAACTACTTCCCGGACCTGGAGCAGGCCGCCAAGGAGCTGCTGACCCTGGGCGGCTACTCCTCGGGGCCCGTGTCCAACTCCGTGATCTCCGAGATGGTGGGCAGGCTCGGCTACAGCATCCACCACGTCACCGACCTCCCGCACTCGACCCGCTCGGTGACCGACCTGCTCAACCGGCGGATCTACCTGGTGCAGAGCCCCCGGGCGGACCACGACCCCCGCGCGGTGCTGCTCCAGGCCGTGGGGCACCAGGTGCTGGGCCACGAGCCGCCGAAGGACTACGCCGAGTTCCTCGCCCAGCGCGTGCAGACCAACTACTTCGCCGCCGCGGTGATGCTGCCGGAGAACAAGACCGTCCCGTTCCTGCTCGAGGCGAAGAAGGACCGGGACCTCTTCCTGGAGGACCTCAAGGACCGCTTCGCCGTCTCCCACGAGACGGCGGGCCACCGCTTCACGAACCTGGCCACCCGGCACCTGGGGATCCGCACCCACTTCCACAAGGTGCACTCGTCCGGGGTGATCCACAAGGCCTACGAGAACAACGGGCTGGCGTTCCCGACGGACCACACCGGGGCGATCGAGGGCCAGATCTCCTGCCGCAAGTGGTCCGGGCGCACCGTCTTCGACCAGCCCAACCAGTTCACGGCGTTCGCCCAGTACACGGACACCCCCTCCGGCACGTACTGGTGCTCCACGCGCACGGAGCTCTCCAGCCAGGGCGTGTTCTCCATCGGCGTGGGCGTCGCGTTCACCGACGCCCGCTGGTTCCGCGGCCGCGACACCCCGCACCGCACGGTGTCGACCTGCCCGGACCCCTCGTGCTGCCGGCGCCCGCCCGAGGAGCTCAGCCGGGTGTGGGCGGGCCACGCCTGGCCCAACACCCGGGCCCACTCGCACGTGCTCGCCGCCCTCCCGGAGGGGGCCTTCCCCGGCGTCGACGAGCGGGAGGTCTACGAGTTCCTGCAGGCGCACGACGACGCCTGAGCCGGCCCCGCGGGCCGCCGGCGCGGTCTCCCCGCACCCCCGGGACCGCCTCCCTGTACCCGTAATGGCTGGCCACTGCCCGGGAGCGGGCGTAAAGTTCTGTGGGACCTCTGCTCCACCCACCCCCCTGGACGCTGCGCTCCACCGGGCCGGCTCCGGGCGGAAAGGACACCATGCCCCAAGAGATAGCCCAGACGATCGCGATCGTCATCTACTTCGCCGCCATGATCGGGATCGGCCTCTACGCCAACAGCAGGACGAAGAACCTCGACGACTACATGCTCGGCGGGCGCAACCTCAAGCCCGGGACCGCCGCCCTCAGCGCCGGTGCCTCGGACATGTCCGGCTGGCTGCTGCTCGGTCTGCCCGGCGCGGTGTTCCTCTCCGGTCTGGTCGAGGCGTGGATCGCCGTCGGCCTGATCGTCGGCGCATGGGTCAACTGGAAGTTCATCGCGCCCCGGCTGCGCTCCTACACCGAGGTCTCGCACAACTCGATCACGATCCCGTCCTTCCTGGACAACCGGCTCAAGGGCGGCAGCCGGCTGCTGCGCATCGTCTCCGGGCTCATCATCCTGGTGTTCTTCACGTTCTACGTCTCCTCCGGCATGGTGGCCGGCGGGCTGTTCTTCCAGTCGTCCTTCGGCTCGACGTACCACGCCGGGCTGCTCCTCGTCGTCGGCGTCACCATCGCCTACACGCTCTTCGGCGGCTTCCTCGGCGCGACCTACACGGACGTGGCCCAGGGCCTCCTGATGTTCGCGGCCCTGCTCCTCGTCCCCGTCGTGGGCGTGATCAACGTGGGCGGCTTCGGCCAGATGGCGGAGAACATCCGCGCCGTCCAGCCCGACGCCCTCTCCATGGTGTCCGGGGCCACGGCCATCGGTGTCATCTCGGCCTTGGCGTGGGGCCTCGGCTACTTCGGCCAGCCGCACATCATCGTCCGCTTCATGGCCATGCGCTCTCCCTCCGACGCCAAGACCGGCCGCCGGATCGGCCTGACCTGGATGGTGCTCAGCGTCATCGGGGCCATCGCCACCGCCCTCGTCGGCGTCGCCTACTACGGCAACCGCCCGGACGAGAGCCCGACCGACCCGGAGTCCGTGTTCCTGGACCTCGCGCAGGTCTTCTTCCACCCCGTGATCGCCGGCTTCGTGCTGGCGGCCGTGCTCGCGGCGATCATGTCCACGGTCTCCTCCCAGCTCATCGTCTCCTCCTCCGCCCTGGTGGAGGACCTGTACAAGCTGACGGTCAAGGAGTCCCCGTCCGAGCGCAAGCAGGTGTGGATGGGCCGCGCGGGCGTGGCCCTCGTCGCCCTCGTGGCCACGTTCCTGGCCTGGGAGCAGAACAACACGATCCTCGGCCTCGTGGCGTTCGCGTGGGCCGGCTTCGGCGCCTCGTTCGGCCCGATCGTGATCCTGTCCCTGTTCTGGCGCAAGCTCACGAACCTGGGCGCGATCACCGGCATGGTCCTGGGCGCGGTCACCGTGTTCGTGTGGACCGTGACCCCGTGGGCCGACCTCTACGAGATCATCCCCGGCTTCCTCGTGAGCCTCCTCTCCGCCGTGCTGGTCTCGAAGGCCACCTACCGGCGCGACGAGGAGGTCGAGCGCGAGTTCGACGACGCCGTGCGCCTCGCCCACGCGGCGGAGGACGAGATGGCCGCCCGCTGACCTCTCGCACCGCTCCGCCGGGGCCCGTTCCGCACGCCGGAACGGGCCCCGTCGCCGTCCGGGCTCAGTACCCGATCGTGGCCAGGGTGGCCCGGATCGCCTCGGCGGAGCGGTGCAGCATGGCCAGCTCCTGCTCGTCCATGGGCACGACCAGCCGCGCGACGACGCCCCGCCGCGCGACGATCGACGGCACGGACAGGGCGACCCCGCTGATCCCCCGGTAGTCGTCGAGGACCGTGGAGACGGGCAGCACGGCGTGCTCGTCCCGCAGCACCGCCTCGGCCACGCGCGCCCCGGCCAGGCCGATCGCGTAGTTGGTGGCGCCCTTGCCCTGGATCACCGTGTACGCCGCGTTGATCGTCCGGTGCGTGATTTCGTCCAGCCGCTCGTCGGTGAAGGGCCGCCGGCCCTCGACGGTCCAGTCCCGCAGCGGGATCTGCCCGATGTTCGCGTTCGACCACAGGGGGAACTCGGTGTCCCCGTGCTCGCCGACGATCGTGGCGTGCACGCTCGTGGTGGACACCCCGCCCTCCTCGGCCAGCAGCCACCGCAGCCGCGACGTGTCCAGCACGGTCCCGGAGGACATCACCCGCTCCGTGGGCAGGCCGGTGAGCTTCTGCGCGATGACCGTGAGCACGTCGCACGGATTGGTCACCAGCACGTACACGGCCTCGGGCGCCTGCTCCACCAGCCGCGGCATCAGCTGCTCGAGGATCGCGGCGTTGGCGCCCGCCAGCTCCATCCGGGTCTGGCCGGGCCGCTGCTTGGCCCCGGCGGTCACGAAGACGACGTCCGAGCCCGCCAGCACGGCGACGTCGTCGGAGCCGGTCACCCGGGAGCTGGTGGTGAACATGGCCCCGTGGGCGAGGTCCAGGCCCTCGGCGCGGACCCGGTCCCCGGCCAGGTCGTAGAGGGCCACCTCCTGGGCGACGCCCTTGATGAGGACCGCGTAGGCCAGGGACGAGCCGACGGAGCCGGCGCCGACCACGCCGATCTTGGTTCTCGCGGGAGTGGTGGGCACGGTCTCGGGCACGAGGAACTCCTCGGGGGTCCGGTGGTCCGCGGCTGCGGACGGTGTGCTCCCATCCTGGGCCAGCGGCGCGGGTCGCGGAAGGGCCCGGGCCACCGTGTCGCGGCTCAGCCGGCGGTGGACGCGGAGGCCGCGGCCAGGAAGTCCCGCATGACGGGCCCGCCGGTGACCGAGCCCAGGCCGCCGTCCTCCACGAAGACCGCCACGGCGAGGTCCTCGTGCTCGGCGATCACCCACGAGTGGGTGCGGGGCGGGTCCTCGTCGCCGAACTCGGCCGTGCCGGTCTTGCCGATCGCGGTGTCCGGCTCGAGCCCCTGCAGCACGCCCAGGTGCCCGGACGAGACGACGGCCCGCATCATGGTGCGCAGCTGCTCCGCCTCCTCGGCGGTCAGGGGCTCCTCCGGTCCGGGCCCGGTCGCGGCGCCCTCGTCGAGCAGGCCCTCGGTGCTGACCAGCCGGGGGGTGACCAGCTCTCCGGCGGCGACCGAGGCGGTGAGCCCGGCCATGCTCAGCGGGGACACGAGCGTGCGGCCCTGCCCGAACATCGCGGCGGCGTGCTGGGCCGGCGGCTCCTCCTGCGGGAGCTCACCCCAGAACGCGGGCACGGACAGCTCCGCGGGCACCCCGATCCCGAGCGCGGCCGCGGCCTCGGCCAGCTCCGCCTGGTCGATCCGGTCGTGCTGGTCCACGAAGGTGGTGTTGCAGGAGTGGGCGAGCGCCTCGGTGAGGGTGATCGAGCCGGTGAACTCGGCCGGATAGGACTCGACGTTGTCGATCCGCACGCCCGCGGCGGTCGTGGACGGCGGGCACTGCACGACCGTCCCGGGGGTGTCGCCCTGCCGGAGCATCCCGAGGGCCGTGACCACCTTGAAGGTGGAGCCGGGCGCGTACCGGCCCAGCAGCGCGGTGGAGTAGCCCTCGGAGCCGGGCCCGTTGGCCGAGGCGACGAGCTCGCCCGTGGAGGGCCGGACGGCCACGACCGCAGAGGGGGACTCGACCCCGGCCAGCAGCTCCTCGGCGGTGGCCTGGAGCCCGCGGTCCAGGGTCACGGCGACCGGCTCGCCGGCCGCCGCCGGGACCTCGAACAGCGGCTCGCCGGCCGCGGGCTCGTCCCCGATCTCCTCGACGACGACGCCGGGTGTGCCGCGCAGCCGGTCGTCGAAGCGCTCCTGCACTCCCCCGCGGCCGATCGTCGTCCCCGGGGCGAGCTCCCCGCCGGAGTCCGCCACGTCCTCGGCCGTCGCCTCGGCCACCCCGCCCAGCAGGTCGGCGGCGAAGCCGCGGGAGGGTGCCAGCGGCAGCTCGTCCTCGACCACGAGCAGGCCCGGGACCGCCTCCATCTCCGCCGCGTCCAGCTCCCGGAAGTCCTCCAGCCGCAGCGGGACGGCCTCGACGAACGCCTCGGGCCCGGCCTGTCCGACGGCCTCGGCGTAGGCGTCGGCGTCGATGTCCACGGCCTCGGCGAGCCGGCGGGCCGCTTCCTCGGGGTCCGCCCCGTCGAGCTGCGACCGGTCGATGCCCACCCGCCGGATCGGGCGCTCCGTCACCAGCGTCTCGCCGTCCGCCCCGAGGATGTCCCCGCGGTCCGCGGCCACCGTCCGGGCGCGCAGGGCCTCCCCCTCCGCCAGGCCCGGGTGCACCACGGCCGGGGACCACTCGGCGGCCCAATCGCCGGCCCCGGTCCGGACCAGCGGGAGGACCGAGTCGTACGCCCAGTCCTGCGCCACGCCCGGGAGGTCCCACGACCAGGACAGGGTGGCCTCGCGGCGGTCCTCCTGTCCGGTGTCCTCGACCGCGGAGACCTCGACGGCCGGGGCGGCCTCCCCGAGCGGCGCGGTGATCCGCTCGTACTGCTCCTGGGCGGAGGGACCCTCGACGTCGCCGAAGGACAGCTCCTGGACGCTGCCCGCGCCCAGGGCCGCGGCGACCCGGTCGGCGGTCGCCCGCCCGCCGTCGGGGGCGAGCGCCGAGCAGCCGGTGGCGAGGAGGGCCGCGGAGAGGGCGACCGGGAGGGCCGTCCTCGGCCGCCGGGGGCGGGGCCGGGACGCCGGGGGCTGCGGGGCGGGGCGGGGAGTCTGCACGGTGTCGAATCTAGTCCGTCCCGCCCCGGACAGGACAGGCCGGGGCGGAGGGATCCGGACACGGAAGAACCGGTGGGCGCCGTGTCTGCACGGCGCCCACCGGTCCGTCGGACGCGCGGGGAGGGGGTGCGCTCCCGCGCGGGGGCGGGGCCGGGTGCCGGCCCCTCACCACCGGATCAGCAGTGGTACGTGTCGGTCGGCGCCTCGAAGTGGACGTCGTAGCCCTCGGGGATGCTCAGGCCGAAGGCGCCGGCCAGGCCCAGGATCTTCTTGGCGCGGGCGAGGCGCGGCAGGTCGGAGCCGTTGCGGATCTCCCCGCCGTCGGCGTCGAACTCCTGGAGGAACTCGGTGGCCCAGGACAGCTCGGACAGGGACGGGCTCAGGCCCTCGTTGACCGTGGCGGTCTGCTCCGGCATCAGGCACAGCTTGCCCGTCATGCCGAACTCCAGGGTCACGGACGTGGCCTCGGCCAGCTTGGGGCCGAGCGCGCCGACGGCGGGCCCGTCGATGGGGCCGGGCAGGTTGGCCGCCCGGGAGGCGATGGTGAACTGCGAGCGCGTGTAGGCCAGCGTCATGGGGTTCTCCCCGAAGCCCGTGTCGCGCCGGAAGTCGCCCAGGCCGAAGCCGAGGCGGTACGTGGAGCGGGCGCCGGCGATGGCCTGCAGGTGCTGCACGCCGCGGGCCGTCTCGACGAGCGCCACGATCCGCGTGTCCTTGAGCAGCTCCGCGGTGCGGGTGACGTGCTCCGGGGACTCGACCATGGCCAGCATGACACCGTCCAGGCCGCGGACGCCGGCGAGGGCCCGGAGGTCCTCCTCCCACCACTGGGTGCCGAAGCCGTTGACGCGCACCCAAGCGTGGTGCTGCTCGCCGTGCTCGTCCCGGGCGTCCAGCCAGCTGATGACGTTGCGGCGGGCGCGCTCCTTGTCCTTGGGCGCCACGGAGTCCTCGATGTCCAGGACGACGACGTCGGCCGCGCTCGCCCGGGCCGCCGCGAACCGCTCGGCCTGGGCGCCGTTGACGAGCAACCAGGAACGGGCGAGCTCCGGGCCGACCGCGGGAGCGGCGACCTGGGGAACCAGCGGCAGGGACGAGGTGGTCGGGGTCGTCGGCGAGGTCTCGATCGAGGTGGCAGTCATGAGGGCGTACCCGTTCTCCGTGAGGTGCAGCGAGCTGCGGTGTGACAGATGTGCCGGGGCACCCGTGCTGGGAGGGCAGGTGCTGCCCGGCGGAACCGTGACCGGTACCGGGCCCGCGGGAACGATCGCGTCGCGGGGGTCCGGCCGGTGCGTGCCCCGGACCGGGGATCGCGAGGTGGGCGAGCCGGTCCGTGCGCGCTGGATCAACGCGCTCGGCAGGTGCGGTGACTCCACCGTAACCCAGATCACACGGCGACGCCACCCGCCGTGCCCGGGCACGGGCCGGGCTCAGGAGCGGCGCGCGGTGCGGGCGGTCGCGGGCGCGGTCCAGGGGTCCTCGGGCCAGGGGTGCCGGGGGTAGCGGCCGCGCATCTCGGCGCGCACCTGGGCGTAGGGGCCGGACCAGAAGGAGGCGAGGTCGTCGGTCACGGCCAGCGGCCGCCCCGCCGGGGAGAGCAGGTGGAAGAGGACCGGGACCCGGCCGCCGGCCACGGCCGGGGACGCCGCCCACCCGAAGCACTCCTGGAGCTTGACGCTGACCACGGGACGGCCGGCGGGGTCGTCGGCGGCCGGGTAGTCGATCCGGGCCCGGGAGCCGCTGGCCACGGTCAGCCGCTCGGGCGCGAGCTCGTCGAGGCGGGCGGCCTCCGGCCACGGGAGCAGCCGCCGCAGGGGCGCGACGAGGTCGGCCCGGCGGCCGGCGGCGAGGGCGTCGAGCTCGGGGGCGAGCCACTCGTCGAGCCGGTCGAGCAGGGCGGCGTCGGACACGTCGGGCCACGGGCCCCCGAGCCGGTGGTGGAGCAGCGCGAGCCGGCGCCTCAGCCGGTCGGCGCCGTCCGACCAGCCGAGCAGGCCGAGTCCCTGCTCGGCCAGGGCGGCGCGCACCGCCCCGCGGGCCTCCCCCGGGGCGGGCCGCACGGGTGTCGAGGACAGCTCGATCGCCCCGAGCGCGCGGACCCGGCGGGCGCTCGCCCGCCCGTCCTCGAAGCGGGTGCGGACCTCGTCGGTGAGCAGGTGCTCGGCGCAGCGCTCGGCGAGGGGCCGGTCGAGCGCGGCCGCGGCGCGCACGACCGCCCCGGTCCCGGCGGCGGCCTGGCCGGACGCCCGGGTGACGTCCGCGACGGCGAGCCACTCGTGGCCCGCCAGGCCGCTCCCCGGGGCCAGTCCCGCGCGGGTCCCGGAGGCGAGCAGGTAGGTGTCCCCCACCTTCCGGGCGACCCGCTCCGGCAGGGCCAGCGCCACGACGGCACCGGTCAAGACATCGGCCGGGACGTCCCCGGCCGCCGGCGGGGCGGGCACTGCGGAGAACGGCGGGTCCGTGGCGATCCGCTCCAGCCGGCGGGCCTCGTCGGCCCAGCGGCGGGCCTCCGGGGCCCGCCCGGCGCGCAGCTCGACGAGCAGGCGGGACAGGTCCCCGCCGGGCGGGCGGTGGTCGTCCGAGACCATCGCGACGACCTCGGCCGCCGGCCGGGCGCCCACCGCGCGGGCGCCGTCGAGCAGGCCGCGGGCCAGGCGCGGGTCCACGGGCACCGCCGCGAGCAGCCGGCCGGTGGCGGTGGCCCGGCCGTCCTCGTCGAGCGCGCCGAGCCCGTGCAGCACGGCGACGGCGTCGGCCAGGGCCGGTGCGGGCAGGGGGTCCGGCAGGGGCAGGCCCCGTCCGCCGGGGGCGCCCCAGCAGGCGAGCAGCAGCGCGGCGCCCGTGAGGTCGGCGGCCGCGAGCTCCGGGGTGAGGTGGCGGGGCATCGCGGCCCAGGTCCGCTCGTCGTAGCAGCGCACGACCTCCCCGGGCCCGAGCCGGGCGGCACGGCCCGCCCGCTGCTCGGCCGAGGCCCGGGAGGCCGCCACCGTGACCAGGCCCGTCATGCCGCGGCCGGCGTCCCGCCGGGGCTCGCGGGAGAGCCCGGAGTCGACCACGAGGCGCACGCCCGGCACCGTCAGGGAGGACTCGGCCAGGGATGTGGAGACCACCACGCGGGGCGGGTCCCCGGGCCGGCGTCCCGAGGTCGCCCGGTCCTGCTCGGCGGACCCGACCCGGCCGTGCAGCTCGAGCACCTCGGTCCCGCGGCAGGTCTCCCGCAGCCGCCGGGCGACCTGGGCGACCTCCCACGCCCCGGGGACGAACACGAGCGCGTCCGTGGCGCCGTCCCGGGCCAGGGCCCGCGCGTGGGCGTCGGCCGCGGTCCGGGCGACGTGGTCGAGGAACGGGCGGGTGACCCCGCGCTCGTCGGTGCGCCGGCCGGGGGCCGGGGCCCACCGGACCGTGAGCGGGTGGAGGGCCGCCGGGCAGTCGACCACGGGGGCCTGGGCGCCCTCGCCCAGCAGCCCGGCGAAGCGCGGGGCGTCGAGGGTCGCGGACATCGCGACGAGCACCAGGTCCTCGCGCAGCTGCCGGACCTCGGCCAGCATGCCGACGAGCAGGTCGGACTCGAGACCGCGCTCGTGGACCTCGTCGAGGACCACGGCGCCCACCCCGGGCAGCCCGGGGTCCTGCAGCAGCCGGCGCAGGAGCACGCCGGGCGTGACGAACTCGACGAGGGTGCCGGCCCCGGTGCGCCGGTCGCCGCGCACCGTGTGGCCCACGAGCTCGCCCACCCGGGTCCCGGCCAGGTGCGCCAGCCGCCGGGCTGCCGCGCGGGCGGCGACCCGGCGGGGCTGGGTGACGACCACCCGACCGGGCCCGAGGTCCGTGGCGCGCTCGTGCAGCAGGTCGGCGACCAGCGGGGGCACCAGGGTGGTCTTGCCGGTGCCGGGCGGCGCCTGCACCACGGCGACGCCGCCGGCGAGGGCCGCGCGGAGCTCGCCGAGCACCCCGGCGACCGGCAGGCCGGCGCCGATCCGGGCGAGGTCGAAGGGGACGGGGCTCATCGTCCCAGTCTCCCACCGCCGCGGGGGACGGCCGCGGCGGACGGCGGCCGCCGCACCCGGCGCGCACCGTCCGGGGCGGCCGCGACCCGGACGGGGAGGGAGGTCAGGGCTCGGTGCGGGCCAGGAACCCGCGCAGCACCGCGGCGAACTTCTCCGGCTCCTGCGAGTGGACCCAGTGGCCGGCCTCGCGGATCGTCACCCGGTGTGCCCGGGGGAACAGCCGGCGCATGACCGGCGCGTGCTCGTCGCGGACGTAGTCCGAGCGCCCGCCGGCGACCCAGAGCACCGGCCCCTCGTAGACGGCGTCCCCGGTGTCCGGGAAGCCGCCGATGGTGTCCAGGCTCGACCGCAGCAGCTCGAGGTTCGGCTCCCAGGAGAGGCCCTCCGGACCGCGGCGCAGGTTCTGCAGCAGGAAGCTCCGGGTGGTGTCCCACGGGATGGGCCCCCGGAGGGCCACGTCCGCGTCCGAGCGGCGCTCGACGGCCGTGAGGTCCACGGCCGCGAGGCTGTCCAGCAGGTGGGCGAACTCGCCCTCGCCGCCCCCGGCCCGGGCGGGGGCGATGTCCACCACGACGAGCCGGGAGACGAGGCCCGGGTGCCGCAGCGCCAGCACCATCGCCACCTTGCCGCCGAGGGAGTGCCCGACGACGGCGACCGGCCCCGCCGCGGCGAAGTCGTCGCGCAGGGTCTCGGCCACGGAGTCCGCCATCTGCTCGTAGTCCACCCGGTCCGTCCACGCGGACCCGCCGTGGTTGGGCAGGTCCACGAGCAGGCTCCGGAAGTCCGGCTGGAGGTCCTTGGCGATCCGGGTGAAGTTCTTGCCCCGGCCGAACAGACCGTGCAGGAAGACGACGCGGTCGCCGTCGTCCCCGACAGCGGTGGTGTGCAGGATGCTCGTCCCGATCTCAGCCATCCTCCGAGCTTAGGGTCTCGGCCGCCGCAGGCCGGCACTGCGGGAGGTCAGCGCGGCGTCCTGGAGCAGTCCCGGCGGCGGGGGCGCGGGGCCGGCCGCCGTGGGACGGCGCTCTCGTCGTGCGCCGAGGACTCAATGCCCCACAGTCGTCCGGAACTGTTGTCACGACCACCGGCGGAGTGGTCGGATAGGGCACATGAAGAAGCTCATCAACGACCCGGCCGACGTCGTCGGGGAGGCCCTGCTCGGCATGCAGGCGGCGCACGGGGACCGCCTGCGCGTCGACCACTCCAACCGCGTCGTCTTCCGCGCCGACGCGCCCCGGCGCGGCAAGGTGGGCCTGGTGTCCGGCGGCGGCTCCGGACACGAGCCGATGCACGGCGGGTTCGTGGGCCCGGGGATGCTGGACGCGGCCTGCGCCGGCGAGGTGTTCACCTCCCCGGTGCCGGACCAGATGCTCGCCGCGACCCTCGGCGTCGACGGCGGCGCCGGCGTCCTGCACATCGTGAAGAACTACACCGGCGACGTCATGAACTTCGAGATGGCCGCCGAGCTCGCCGCCGAGAACGGTGTCGAGGTGGTCTCGGTCGTCACCGACGACGACGTCGCCGTGCAGGACAGCCTGTACACCGCCGGACGTCGCGGCGTGGGAGTCACCGTGCTGCTGGAGAAGATCGCCGGTGCGGCCGCCGAGGAGGGCCGTCCGCTCGCCGAGGTCGCCGACATCGCGCGGCGGGTCGACGAGCAGGGGCGCAGCATGGGCATGGCGCTCACCTCGTGCACGGTCCCGGCCGCGGGCAGGCCGACGTTCGAGCTCGGCGAGAACGAGATCGAGGTCGGCATCGGCATCCACGGCGAGCCCGGACGCGAACGGCGCCCGATCGCTCCCGCGCGGGAGGTCGCGGCCATGCTCGTCGAGCCGGTCCTGGCCGACCTGCCCGCGGCCGACGGCGCCCCGGTGATCGCGCTCCTCAACGGCATGGGCGGCACGCCGCTGATCGAGCTGTACATCATGTACTCCGAGGTGCAGCAGCTGCTGCAGAAGGCCGGCATCCCGGTCGCCCGCGGCCTGGTCGGCAACTACATCACCTCGCTGGACATGGCCGGCTGCTCCGTGACCCTGCTGCGCGCGGACGACGAGATCGTCCGCCTGTGGGACGCGCCGGTCAACACCCCCGGCCTGCGCTGGGGCACGTGATGCCGGAGGTCACCGCCGAGGGTCTCGACCGCTGGCTGCGGAGGTTCGCGGAGGTCGTCCACGACCACGCCGCCGAGCTCACGGAGCTCGACTCCGCCATCGGCGACGCCGACCACGGGAGCAACATGGACCGTGGCATGCGGGCGGTCGTCGGCGCGCTGGACGCGGGCGACGCCGGGGACGCCGGCGCGATGCTGAAGAAGGCCGGCATGACCCTGGTCAGCACCGTCGGCGGGGCCAGCGGCCCGCTGTACGGCACGTTCTTCTTGCGGCTCGGCGGCGGGCTGGCCGGTGGGCAGGCCGTCGACGCCGCCGCGCTGGGCGGGGCGCTGCGGGCCGGGCTGGAGGGCGTGGTCGCCCGGGGCAAGGCCCAGCAGGGCGACAAGACGATGGTGGACGCCCTGGTGCCGGCACTCGACGCCTACGACGTGGCGGTGGCCGGGGGCGCCGGCATCGCCGACGCGCTGTCCGCCGCGGCCGATGCGGCGGAGGCGGGCTGCGCCGCGACGATCCCGCTCGTGGCCCGCAAGGGCCGGGCCAGCTACCTGGGCCAGCGCAGCGCCGGGCACCAGGACCCGGGCGCCACCAGCACGGCGCTGCTGCTGCGGTCCGCCGTCGACAGCCTGCCGTGATCGGCATCGTCGTCGTCTCGCACAGCCGCGCGCTGGCCGGGGCGGCCGTCGAGCTGGCCTGCGAGATGGTCGCGGAGCGCCCGCCGATCGCCGTGGCGGCGGGTGCCGGCGCCGGGTTCGGCACGGACGCCGTCGCGGTCGCCGACGCCATCACCGCCGTCGACTCACCGGACGGTGTGCTGGTGCTCCTCGACCTCGGCAGCGCCGTGCTCAGCGCGGAGATGGCGCGGGAGCTCGTGCCGCCCGACGTCGCCGAGCGGGTGCGCCTGTCGCCCGCTCCGCTCGTCGAAGGGCTGGTCGCTGCCGTCGTGACGGCCGCGACCGGCGCGCCGCTGGACGCGGTGCTCGAGGAGGCCGGCCGCGGACTGGCCGCCAAGCTGGATCACCTGGGGGAGGCGGCGGGCCCGTCGGCGGCGGGCACGACGGCGCCGCCCGAGGCACCCGAGGTTGTCGCCGAGCTGCCCGTGGACACCCCGCACGGCCTGCACGCGCGCCCGGCCGCCCGGCTGGTCGGGCTCGTGCGGGCCGCCGACGCGGCCGCCGTGGTCACGAACCTGCGCACGAGCCGCGGTCCGGTCGACGCCCGCAGCCTCTCTGGGCTCGTGACGCTCGCCGTCCGGCAGGGCGACCGGCTGCGCTTCGAGGCGTCCGGACCCGGCGCCGAGTCGTTGACCGAGGCGGTGCGGGCGCTGGCCGCGGACTCCTGGGGCGACCGGCCCTCCGGCCAGGCGCCCCCGGCGGCCCCGGGGTCGGCCAGTCCGACGGTCGTGACCGCGCCGCCCGCCGCCGGACCGGGCGTCGACGTCGCCCTCGGCCCGGCGGTCGTGCGGGGCGGCGCGATCGACCTCTCCGGTTACCGACCGGGGGAGCCTGCCGAGGAGCAGCGGCGCTCGGACGCGGCCGTCGCCCGCGCCCTCGCCGAGCTGGCCGCGCTGCGCCGTTCCGCCACCGGAGGCCCCGGCCCGGTGGGCGCCGTCCTCGAGGCCCACGAGGCCCTGCTCGTCGACCCCGGGCTGACCGAGGCCGTCTCCGCCGGCATCGCCGCCGGCGCGCCCGCGCCCACGGCGTGGGAGGACCGGCTCTCCGCGCTGGGCGGAGAGCTCGAGGCGATGGACGACCCCTACCTGCGGGCGCGCGCCGAGGACGTCCGCAGCGTGCGGCAGCGGGTGCTCGCCGCACTGGCCGGAGCCGGCGCGCCCGAGGACTCCGTCCCGGCCGAGGGTCCGCCCTCGGTCCTCGTCGTGCGGGAGCTCGACGCCGCGACGGCGGCGACGCTGGACCCGCACCGGGTCGCGGGCGTGGTCACGCTGGCGGGCGGGGACACCGGTCACGGCGTCCTCGTCGCCCGCTCACGCGGCATCCCGGTGTACCACGACGCCGAGCCGGTCGCGGCCGCTGTGGCACCCGGCACCGTCGTCGGCTTCGACGCGCGGGACCGGCGGTTCGTCGTCGACCCCGACGAGAGCACCCGGCGCTCCCTTCGCGAGCTGTCGGCCGCCCGGGCCGTCGAGGCCGAGCGCGTCCTGGCCACCGCCCGCGAACCGGGGGCGACGGCGGACGGCCACCCGGTGCCCGTGCTCGCCAACGTCACGACGCCTGCCGACGCCGACCGGGCCGTCGCGTTCGGCGCGCAGGGGTGCGGGCTGCTGCGCACCGAGGTCCTGTTCGGCCACCTGGACGACGCCCCGTCGGTCGAGGCGCAGGCGGCCGCGTTCGCCGGGATCGCCGAGGCGTTCGCCGGGCGGCCGGTGACCATCCGCACCTGGGACGTCGGCGGCGACAAGCCGCTGTCCTTCCTGCCGGCGCCCGACGAGGCGAACCCGTTCCTCGGCGAGCGCGGGCTCCGGCTCATGCGGCGGGCACCGGAGGTGCTCCGCGACCAGCTGACCGCGATCTGTCTGGTGGCCCGGGACCACCCGGTGCACGTCATGTTCCCCATGGTCAGCACCGCCGAGGAGGTGGCGTGGGCGCTGGAGCGGCTCGACGAGGCCTCCTCGGCGATCGGCGGCCGCCCGGCGGGCATGAGGGTCGGCGTCATGATCGAGGTCCCGGCCGCGGCCCTGGCCGTCCGCCGCGTGGCGCAGGGGCTCGACTTCGTGAGCATCGGCACCAACGACCTCGCGCAGTACACGATGGCCGCCGAGCGGGGCAACACCGCGGTCTCGGCGCTGGCGGACGCCCGGCAGCCCGCCGTGCTCGACCTGGTGTCCCGGGTGTGCGCCGAGGTGCCCGAGGGTACGCACGTCGCGGTGTGCGGCGACCTCGCCGGTGACCCGGCCGCGGCGGTGGTGCTCGCCGGGCTGGGCGTCGAGGAGCTCAGCGTGGTGCCCACCCAGGTGGCCCTCGTCAAGGCGCGGCTGCGGGACGTGACGCTGGCCGGTGCGCAGGACCTCGCGCGGCGGGCCCTGGCGTGCGGGTCCGCCGCGGAGGTGCGGGCGCTGCTGGCGGGCGCTGCGAGCGCGATCCCGAGCTGACGGGCGGTGGCTGTCGTGGGGCGATCTCCTCCCGCCCTCCACGGCACCGTTGTCGACGGTCCGGGGGCCGGGCTCGAGGCCGGCGGAGAAGTCCCCGTAGACTCGGACCCGTGACCGACACGACCCCGACCCCCGCCAGCAGCCACCTCCCCGAGCAGGTCTCGGAGCTCTTCGACCCCGTGCAGTGGCGGACGGTCGAGGGCTTCCAGGACCTGCAGGACCTCACCTACCACCGAGGTGTGGAGCGGGACGCGGACGGCGCGGTGCTCCGGGACCTGCCGTGGGTGCGGATCGCCTTCGACCGCCCGGAGGTGCGCAACGCCTTCCGGCCGGGCACGGTCGACGAGCTCTACCGCGCGCTCGACCACGCGCGGATGAGCTCGGACGTGGGCGCCGTGGTCCTCACCGGCAACGGGCCCTCCGCCAAGGACGGCGGCTGGGCGTTCTGCTCCGGCGGGGACCAGCGCATCCGCGGCCGCGACGGCTACCGCTACGCCGGGGGCGAGACCGCCGAGAGCATCGACCCGGCCCGCGCCGGGCGGCTGCACATCCTTGAGGTGCAGCGCCTGATCCGCACCATGCCTAAGGTGGTCATCGCCGCCGTCCCCGGGTGGGCCGCGGGCGGCGGGCACTCCCTGCACGTGGTCTGCGACCTCACGATCGCGTCCCGGGAGCACGGGAGGTTCAAGCAGACGGACGCCACCGTCGGCTCCTTCGACGCCGGCTACGGCTCCGCGCTGCTCGCCCGGCAGGTGGGGCAGAAGGCGGCCCGCGAGATCTTCTTCCTCGCCCGGGAGTACGACGCGCAGCGGATGCTCGAGATGGGCGCGGTCAACGAGGTCGTCCCGCACGCGGAGCTGGAGGACGCGGCGATCGCCGCCGCCCGGGACGTGGCGGCCCAGTCCCCGCAGGCGATCCGGATGCTGAAGTTCGCGTTCAACCTGCCCGACGACGGGATGGTGGGCCAGCAGGTCTTCGCCGGCGAGGCGACCCGCATGGCGTACATGACCGACGAGGCCGTCGAGGGCCGGGACGCGTTCCTGGGCAAGCGCGACCCGGACTGGTCCGGCTTCCCCTACTACTTCTAGGCCGGCTGCCGCCGGTGCACGACCCGTTCCCGGGTCGGGAGCCGACCGGCGGCGCGAGGAGGAGGCCCGCGATGGCCGAGCTGATCGTCCCCGGCGACGCCGTGGTCCTCGACGGGCCGGTGCCCGGCGACCCCCTGCGGCTGCTGTCCCCGCTGACCCGCGCGCTGGGCCGGGAGGGCCCCGCCGTCGTCGTGCGGACCTCCGGGTCCACGGGCCGGGCCAAGCGCACGGTCCTCGCCCGGGACGCGCTCGCGGCGTCCTCGATGGCCACCGCGGTGCGCACCGGCGGGGTGGGCCAGTGGCTGCTCGCGCTGCCCGTCCACTACGTGGCGGGGCTCCAGGTGCTCGTGCGCTCCCTCTACGCCGGGACGGACCCCGTGGTCCTCGACCCCGCGGCCCGCTTCACCCCGGAGGCCTTCGCGGCGGCGGCCGAGGAGCTGGAGGACCCTGTGCGGTTCACCTCGCTCGTGCCCACCCAGCTGCAGCGGATCCTGGAGCCGGCGTCCGGGGTGCGCAACGGGGACGCGGTCTCCGCGCTGAAGAGCTTCTCCGCGGTCCTGCTCGGCGGCTCGGCCGCTCCCCCGCGGCTGCTGGCGGCTGCCCGGGCCGCCGACGTCCGGGTGGTCGTCACCTACGGGATGTCGGAGACGTGCGGGGGCTGCGTCTACGACGGCGTGCCCCTGGACGGCGTCTCCGTGCACGTGGGGACGGAGGGGGCCGAGGACGACGTCCCGCGCCCCGGGGTCACCGGCGGGTCCGGGCCGGGCCGGATCTGGCTCGGCGGGGACGTCGTCGCCGCCGGCTACGCCGGGGACCCGGAGCAGACCGCACGGCACTTCCGGGAGGCCGCCGGGACCCGCTGGTACCGCACGGACGATCTCGGCGAGATCTCCGCCGACGGCGTGCTCACGGTGCACGGGCGGGTCGACGACGTCGTGAACACCGGCGGGGTCAAGGTCGCCGCGGGGCTCGTGACCGCCGCGCTCACGGAGCACCCGGGGGTGCGCCAGGCCCTGGTGCTCGGCGTGCCCGACCCCGAGTGGGGGCAGGCGGTCGGGGCGGCGGTCGTCGCGGCCCCCGGCGCGGACCGCCGGCGGCTGCGCGCCGAGCTCGAGGAGTCGGTGCGCGCCCGGCACGGCGCCGCCGCGGTGCCCCGGCGCTGGGCCTGGCCGGACGAGCTGCCCCTGCTGCCCACCGGGAAGCCGGACCGCGCCGCCGTGGGCCGGCTGCTGGGCTGAGCCCCCGCCCGAGCCGGGTCCGGGGCCGGGCCGTGACACAATGGTTCGCGGCCACGGACCCCCACCGCGGCCCGCATCCCGCACCCCGCACCCGCGCGGGTCGTTCCCGACGGAGGTAGCCCGTGGCCACGCCAGCACAGTGGATCGAGGGGGCCCGGCTCCGGACGCTGCCGATGGCCCTCGCCCCCGTGGTGGCCGGCTCCGCCGCGGCCCAGGCCCTGCACTCGTTCGACCCCGTCCGCGCGCTGCTCGCGCTGCTGGTCGCCCTCCTCCTGCAGATCGGCGTGAACTACGCCAACGACTACTCCGACGGCATCCGGGGCACCGACGACGACCGCGTGGGCCCCCTGCGCCTGACGGGCTCCGGGGCCGCCGCGCCGGGGCAGGTGCGGGCGGCGGCGCTGCTGTGCTTCGGCCTCGCCGCGCTCGCCGGCGCGGCCCTGGTGGTGCTGAGCCGTCAGTGGTGGTTCATCCCCGTGGGCCTCTCTGCCGTGCTCGCCGCGTGGGGGTACACCGGCGGACGCAGCCCGTACGGGTACCGCGGGCTCGGGGACGTGTTCGTGTTCGTGTACTTCGGACTCGTGGCCGTGCTCGGCACCACGCTCACCCAGGCGGGCACCCTCAACCTCGAGGCCTTCGTCGCGGCCCTGTCCACCGGTCTGATCGCCACCGCCCTGCTGATGGCCAACAACATCCGGGACCTGCCCGGGGACCGGGAGGTCGGCAAGCGGACCCTGGCCGTGCGGCTGGGCGACCCGCTGGCGCGGGTGGTGTTCACCGCGGAGATCGCCGTGGCGTTCGCGCTCGTGCTGTTCCTGGTGCCCGACAACCCGTGGATGCTCCTCGTGCTGCTGCTCCTGCCCCTGGCGTGGGCGCCCGTGGCCACGGTGCTGCGGGTGCAGGACCGGCGCCAGCTCATCCCCGTGCTCCGGCAGTGCGGGGTGCTCAACGTGGGCTGGGCCGTGCTCTTCCTGCTGGCGGTGCTGCTGCGGCAGTGGTCGTGAGGACCGGCTGAGGAGGCGACGGCGGGTGGCTCAGACCTCGCGGCCGTCCTCGCGCAGGCGCCGGTCAACGTAGGCGTCCTCGACCTCCTGGTCCTCGAGCGCCACCCGGTTGCGGGGCTTCGGCGCCCGCTCGAACCACCGGTGGAGCTCCTCCCCCGCGGCGCTGTGCAGGCGCGGTAAGAACAGGTAGGAGACCGCGAAGGAGATGACCACCGCGGCGACCCCGGACAGGACCAGCCCCACGCCCAGCCACATGCTGAGCAGGAAGGCCAGCACGAGCAGCGCGAACCGGAGCAGGGAGTACTTCAGGAAATTCACGCGCCCAGTGTAGCGGGAGCTCCTGACAGGATCCCCGGGCCGGTGGAACGGCGGACAGGGCGTCCGGAGCGCTGAGCTGGCGTCCAGGCAACTCCCCTACGATTGTCGGCATGGGCAGAGCCATCCTCATCATCGGCGCGGCCGCTTTGGCGGTGGGCGTGATCGTCTACTCCCTCATCGAGTGCGCCCGGACCGACAGCACCGACATGCGCGGTCTCCGCAAGGGCGGCTGGATCGCGGTGATCCTCCTCCTCCCCCTCCTCGGCGCCCTCCTGTGGCTGTTCCTCGGGCGGCCCAAGGGCACCGCGGAGTCCTCGCGTCCCGTGCGCGGCAGGGGGCCCGACGACGACCCCCAGTTCCTGCGCAACCTCGAGGAGCGCCGCCGGCAGCAGGAGAAGGCCGAGAAGCTCCGGCAGTGGGAGGAGAAGCTGCGGCGCAACGGCGGACCAGGAGCGTCCGGCGGCACCGGGCCGGACGGCGCTCCCGGCGAGCGCCCCGACGACGGGCCCTCCGGCGGCTCGTCCGCCGGCCGCAGCGACGGACCGACGGACGGCTCCCCCGGCAGCCGGCCCCCTCACGGCTGATCCGCACGGCTGATCCGCCCGGCAGGACCACCCGGCGGCACCACCCGACAGGACCACGGGACGGAACCGCCCCGCCGTGGACCCGACCGGGTCCGACGGCCCGGCCACGACCGCCCCGACCACGACGAACGGCCCGCACCTCCCGGTGCGGGCCGTTCCTGTGCCGTCGCCCGGCGGGGCGGCCGGGGTCAGACCCCGGAGTAGGAGTGCAGGCCGGGGAAGACGGTGTTGACCACGGTGAAGTTGAAGATCACGCAGAGATAGCCGACGATCGACAGCCAGGCCGACCGGTTGCCGGTCCAGCCCCGGGTGGCGCGGGCGTGCATGTAGGCGGCGTAGACCACCCAGATCACGAAGGTCCAGACCTCCTTGGTGTCCCAGCCCCAGTAGCGACCCCAGGCCTGCTCCGCCCAGATGGCGCCGGCGGCGAGGGTGAAGGTCCAGAACGCGAACCCGACCGCGTTGAGCCGGAAGGACAGGTTCTCGAGCGCCTGGGAGGACGGGACCATCGCCAGGAACCCCGCGCCGGGCCGCTCGCCGGACAGGATCGCCTGCTCCCGCCGGGCCTGCAGCAGCTGCAGGACGGCCATGGCGAACGTGATGGTGAAGACCCCGGAGGCGGCCACGGCGATGGACACGTGGATCACCAGCCACCAGGACTGCAGGGCGGGCTGCAGCGGTCCCACCGGGGTGGGGAAGCCGATGGTGGCCGCGCAGAGCATGATCACCACGAGCCCGGACACCAGGGAGCCCACGAAGCGCAGGTCCCGGGCCAGCAGGGCCAGCAGGAACACGCCCGCGACGACCAGGGCGCCCGTGGTGCAGAACTCGTACATGTTGCCCCACGGCACCCGCCCGGCCGCGAAGGCCCGGCTGAGCACGGCGGCGGCGTGCACGGCGAAGCCCAGGACCATGACGGCCACGGCCACGCGGGCGGCGGGCCGGCGCTCGCCGGTGTAGCGCATCTCCTCGTCCGCCACGTGGCCGGACAGGGCGGAGCGCGCGCTCGTGCGGTAGCCGCGCCCGCGGTGGCCCGCGCCGTGGCCGGCCCGGGAGTCCGCGGGCTCGGCGGCGTCCCCGGAGGTCGCCGCGGAGGCTCCCGCGGCGGCACCCACGAGCTCGCGCTCGCCGCTGCCCTCGACCCCGCGCAGGGTCTTGGAGTGGGACGCCACGTCCCACGCGAAGGCCACGAAGGCGACCAGGTAGGTCATGGCCGCCAGGAGCATGAAGAGCTCGCTCCAGGCGCCCAGTGTCTCGTTGACGGTCATGCCGCCCATCCTCTCACTCGTGGTCCGGCCGGGCGTCCGGCACGGAGTCCGTCCGACCGTCCGGCCGGCCGGCGCGCCCGGTGCTCCCGGCCGCCGCCGTGGTCGCTGTTGCTGTCACTGTCGCTGGTGCCGGCGTCGGCGTGGTCGCCGTCCCGGTCGTGGTTGTGGTCGTGGTGTCGGTGTCCCGCACGCCGGCGTCCTGCCACTGCTCGGTCCAGAGCCGGTCCAGCCGCTCGGTCTCCGCGGCGAGCCGGGGGTCCTCGCCGCGGGCCAGCAGCCCGTACTCCAGCACCGTGCACGGCCGGCCGTCCGCGTCGACGCCCTCCGCCGCCCGTACCCAGACGCGGCGGCGGGCGATGAACAGGGACATGAGCAGGCCGGCGAAGGCCGCGACGAAGGAGACGAAGGCGCCCGTCTTGCCGGGGTCGTAGTGGACGTCCAGACCCACGTAGCGCTTGACGTCCAGGAACTCCACGGTGCCCTTGCCGTCGGGCAGCTCGTGCACGGGGTTCGCGGCGTCGAGCGTGATGGCGCCGTTCTCGTTGGTCATGGCGTTGAGTTCGGTGAGCGGCTCGACGTCGAGCACGTACACGTTCTGCGGTTCGCCCCCGTCCAGGCCGAGGTCCCCGTGGTACGCGGAGAGGATCAGCCGGGGGTTGGCGAGGCCGGGGTCCACGGAGCGGGGCATCTCGCCCTCGCCGCCCACGGCGGTGGGCAGCAGCAGCCCCACGAGGCCGAGCTGGTCGGGACGGGCGTCCGGGACCTTGAGCACGAGCGAGGACGTGTAGACGCCGTCGGAGGGGATGGTCACGACCGGCCCCTCGAAGGCGACGTCCCCGTTGCCGTCGGTCACCCGCACCACCGGGGCGTAGCCGTTGCCCACGAGGTAGCTCTTCACGCCGTGCACGTTGAGCGGCTGGTTCACCTTCAGGACCTCCTGCCGCGGCTCGGCGCCGGGCTCGTCCTGCACGGTGACCTCCGCGGTGAAGTCGAGCGGCGCCCCGTAGTTGCGCGGGTCCGTGGTGTCCCGGTTGAACACGGCCTCGAAGCTGTCGAGCCGCACCGAGAAGGGGTCGAGCCAGTCGGCGTCGTAGTTGGGGCCGGGGGTGAAGGAGTCGTAGCCGATGAGGGTGTTGACGAAGGACTCGCCCTCCACGACCACCCGCTGGCCCTTGTAGCCGAAGAGGGAGCCGACGGCCACGGACACCAGCACGCCCAGCAGGGCCAGGTGGAAGACGATGTTGCCGACCTCCTTCCACATGCCGCGCTCGGCGGCCACCGACGGGGCGGCCGTGCCGGCGTCCCGCACCGCCACCCGGTAGCCGCGCTTCTTCAGCAGCCGGGCGGCGTCGGCCACGACGTCGTCCGGGGCCGGCGCCCCGGCCCCGTCCCGTCCGCCCAGGGCCAGGGAGCGGTGCTCCGGCAGCCGCTCGAGCCGGCGCGGGGTGCGCGGGGGCTCGGCCCGCCACGCCCGCCAGTGCTTGGCCGCGCGCGGCAGGACGCACCCCACGAGGGAGACGAACAGCAGGATGTAGATCGCGGAGAACCACGCCGACGAGAAGACGTCGAACAGCTGCACCCGGTCCAGCCACTCCCCCAGGACGGGGTTGTTGTCGATGTAGTCCTGGACCGCCGCCGGGTCCTGGATCCGCTGCGGGAAGATCGATCCCGGCACCGCGGCGACCGCCAGGAGCAGCAGCAGGAACAGGGCGGTGTTCATCTTGGTCAGCTGCGTCCAGGCCCACCGGGCCATGCCGAGGGGCCCCAGGGCGGGGAGCTCGACGTCCGGAGTGCGCTGTCCGGACGGGTCCGGGGACGCGGGGCCCGACGACGACGGGGGCGCTGCGGTGCTCATGGCGGCCTTTCTGCTGTCGGTGCGGGCTCGCGGGTCGGAGGTGCTCAGATCGGCATCACCCAGTCGGTGACGAGCTCGGCCTGCACCCAGGAGACGAACGCGGTCCACGCGCCCGTCATCATGAGCAGGCCGACGAGGACGAGCAGGCCGCCGCCGGCGCGCTGGATGCCGAGGCGGTGCCGGCGGAAGAAGCCCATGGCGCCCATGCCCCGGCGCAGGGCGAGGGCGAGCAGCAGGAACGGCACGCCCAGGCCCAGGCAGTAGGCAACCGTGAGGACGGCCGCCTTGCCGGTCGAGGCGCCGTCCACGTAGACGAGCGCCTGCACGGCCGCGAAGGTGGGGCCGATGCAGGGGGCCCAGCCGAGGCCGAACGTCACGCCGAGCAGCGGGGCGCCCCAGAGCCCGGGCGGTGGGCGGTGGGCGATCTTGCGGTCCCGCTGGAAGAAGGACACCCCGCCGAGGAACACGACGCCCATGAGCACCACGAGCCCGCCGAGGACCACGGTGATCCAGTTCTGGCCCAGGAACCAGGCGTAGGCGCCCAGCTGGGCCAGCAGCACGGACATCAGCAGGAACACGGCGGAGAAGCCGAGGACGAACAGCGTGATCCCCGCGAGCACGCGGCCGCGCCGCTGCTCCTGCAGGTCCGCGCCGGTCAGGCCGGTGACGTAGCCGAGGTAGCCGGGCACGAGGGGCAGCACGCACGGGGAGGCGAAGGAGACGAGGCCGGCGAGCAGCGCCACGGGCAGCGCGACGAGGAGGGAGCCGTCGAGGACGATCTCGGCGAAGGGGTTGCCAGCCGTCATGCCGCTTCGGCCACCGTGTCCTCGAGGAGGGTCTCGAGCACGGAGCGATCCGCGATGCCGAGGATGCGGGCGGCCACCCGCCCCTGGGCGTCGAGCACGAGCGTGGTCGGCACGGCCTGCGGCGGCACGTACGCGCTCAGCGCCATGAGCACGCCCCCGTCCTTGTCCGCGACGGAGGGGTACGGGATCTCGAAGGTGCGCTCGAACGCCTCGGCGGTGGCCCGCTCGTCGCGCAGGTTCACACCGTAGAAGGCGGCCTGCCCCTCGAACCGCTCGGCGAGCTCGCGGAGGTCGGGGGCCTCCACGCGGCACGGGGCGCAGCCCGCGTACCAGAAGTTCAGCAGCGCGGGCCGCCCGCGCAGGTCCTCGGCGGCGAGGGGCGTGCCGTCGAACAGCGTGCCGGCGAACTGCACCGGCTCCCCGCGCTCGGCGGCCGGGTACTCGGAGACCGTGCCGTCCCCGGCGATGTAGCCCTTCTGGTCCCCCGAGTTCGCCTGCTGGGCGAGGGAGTCCTCCTCCGTGCACCCGGCGAGGGCGAGTCCGAGGACGCCGAGGCCCGCGAGCGAGAGCACGCGGCGGCGGGACGGACGGGGGGCGGGCGAGGGGCGGGAGGTCACGGACGGATCACCTGGTGCTCTGGACGGGACGGGGAGGGCGGCGGCGCCCGGCCATTATGAACCGGGAAGCTGGTTGACCCCTGGGTAGAGGTCGGCGGCGGGCTCGCTGTAGACGACCCGGGGCGGGCGCCCGGAGTCGAGGTCGTCGAAGACCAGCGAGGTGATGGAGGCGAGGTTGCACTGCCGCCGCCGGGGGTCGTGCGGCAGGGGGCGCCCCTCGGCGGAGAGCCGGGTGAGCCAGATCGGCAGCTGGTGGGACACGAGCACGGCCTCGGCGCCGTCCCCGCCGCGCTCCGCGGCGGCGCGCCCGGCGTCCAGCACCGCCTCCGCCATGCGCGCGACCTGGTGCCGGTAGGGCTCGCCCCAGGAGGGCCGCAGCGGGTTGCGCAGGTGCGGCCAGTGCCGGGGCCTCAGCAGCTCGGGGAGGTCCACGTGCAGGCCCTCGAAGTGGTTGTGCGCCTCGATGATCCGCTCGTCCGGGTGCACCGGCAGGTGCAGCTCCCGGGCCACGGGCGCGGCCGTCTCCCGGGCGCGCTGCAACGGCGAGGAGACGAGGTGGACGATGCGCGAGCCGGTGTTCACGCGGTGGGCGAGCTCCGCGGCGGCGGCCTCCGCCATCCGCGCACCGAGCTCGGTGAGGCCGTAGCTGGGCATCCTCCCGTAGACGATGCGGTCCGGGTTGAGGACCTGGCCGTGGCGCAGCAGGTGGACGGTCGAGGAGGGCATGCCCCCATGGTCCCAGACCGGGCGCACCGGCCCCAAAACGGGGGGCGGCTCAGCCTGCCAGGCGCTCGCGCAGCAGCCGGGCGAGGCGGCGCTCGTCGATCTGCCAGAAGTCGCGCGGGACGCCGTCCACGAGGACCACGGGGATCTCCTCGGCGTGCCGGCGGGCCAGCTCGGGGTCGGTGTCGACGTCGACGTCCTCCCACTCCAGCCCCAGCGCGGAGGCGACCCGGTCCACGGACTCCCGGGCGGCCTCGCAGAGGTGGCACCCCGGGCGGGTGAGGAGGATCACGGCGGGCGGCGGAGAAGTCATGGAGCCCATGCTACGGGCCCGCCGCGCGGTGCGGACGGGCCCGGGAACGCACCGGGGGCCGCCGTCCTGGATCGGACGGCGGCCCCCGGTGGCGCTCAGCGCAGGGTCACTTCTTGTTGCGGCGCTGGTGACGGGTCTTGCGGAGCAGCTTGCGGTGCTTCTTCTTGGACATCCGCTTGCGGCGCTTCTTGATCACTGAACCCATAGGATCCCTCGCATCTTCATGTCTCGGTGGTGTGCCCCCGGGGACTCCGCGCGACAGGCGGGAACCAGGGGTGCCGGCCTGCGGACGGTGACGGCCGGGCAAACGTTCACTGACACCCTACCGTCTTGTGGGGAGATTGCTGTACTCGGTCCGGCCGCGGCCGGCTCAGGCGCTGCGGGAGACCGGCGCGGGCCCGTCCCCGGGCTCCTCCTCGAACGCGTCCGCGAGCTCGTGCGCGCCGGTGTCCGGCTGCGCCGCGGCGCCGGGCGGGTTGAGCTCGGCGGGCGCGTCCGGAGCCGGACCGGGGGTGCGCTGCTCCTGGTCCGGGTCCACGCCGGCCTCGCGGTACTGGTACTCGATGTGCTCCGCCACCAGCCGGGACGCCAGCCGGCGGTCACCGGCCGCCACGGCGGAGTAGATGGCGTGGTGCTCCGCGCGCAGCCGGTCCGCGGTGGTGCTCCACAGGGGCACGTGTCCCACCAGGGCCATCGTGTACTCGTAGATCGAGTCCCGCAGGGAGGACATCAGGGCGGAGACCACCGAGTTGCCGGCGGTCTTGCACAGGGCGATGTGGAAGCTCACCTCGAGGTGGTGGAACTCCTTGAGCGACAGGTCGTCCCGGGCCATCTGCTCGAGCAGCGCCCGCAGCTCGGCCATCGCCGGGTGCTCCGGGTCCGAGCGCTCCAGGGCCCACGTCTCGAGCAGCACCCGGGTCTGCACGATGTCCCGCAGGGGGTAGTCCGAGGTGGCCATGTGCAGCTGCAGCGCGGGCCCCGCGGACGCGGCGGGCTCCCGCACCAGCATGGGCAGGATCGACTTGCGCGGCCCGTCGAACAGCCGCACGATGCCCTGGGCCTCCAGGATCTTGAGCGCCTCCCGCATGGTGTTGCGGGACACGCGGTGGATGGCCGCGAGGTCGCGGTCCGAGGGCAGTTGTTGGCCCAGCACGAGGTGGCCGTCGAACAGCTCGTTCTCCAGCCACTGCAGGACCTGCCGATGCGTTGCCATAGTCTCCAGGGTAGGACCACCGCGGCCCTCCGTGGGACGAACGCGGGTCCGGACGTGTCGGAAGTGCGGACGGGGAACCCCTGCCGGGCCCGGCGGACCGGACCCGGCACGGGTCAGATGAGGCCCTGCGCCATCATGGCGCCGGCGACCTTCATGAACCCGGCGATGTTCGCGCCGGCCACGTAGTTGCCGGGCATGCCGTAGTCCTCGGCGGTCTCGGCGCAGGTGTCGTGGATCGACTTCATGATCTGGCCGAGCCGCTCCTCCGTGTACTCGAAGGTCCACGAGTCGCGGGAGGCGTTCTGCTGCATCTCGAGCGCGGACGTGGCCACGCCCCCGGCGTTGGCCGCCTTGCCCGGGCCGAAGAGCACGTCCGCCTCCTGGAACAGGCGGGTGGCCTCGCCCGTGGTGGGCATGTTCGCGCCCTCCGCCACGGCGAGCACGCCGTGGCCGAGCAGCTTCTTGGCGTGGGAGCCGTCCAGCTCGTTCTGGGTGGCGCACGGCAGCGCCACCGTGCCGGGGACGTCCCAGACGGAGCCCTTGGCGATGAACCGGGCGCGTCCGCCGCGGCGCTCGGCGTACTCGGAAATCCGGCCGCGCTCCACCTCCTTGACCTCGCGGAGCAGGTCCAGCTCGATGCCGTCCGGGTCCACCACGTAGCCGCTGGAGTCCGAGGCGGTGACCACGGTGGCCCCGAGCTGCTGCGCCCGGTGGATCGCGAAGGTCGCCACGTTGCCCGAGCCGGAGACCAGCACGGTCTGACCGTCGAAGGACTGCCCGCGGGTCTGCAGCATCTCCTCGGCGAACATCACGGTGCCGAAGCCGGTGGCCTCGGTGCGCACCAGGGAACCGCCCCAGCTGAGGCCCTTGCCGGTGAGCACGCTGGACTCGTAGCGGTTGGTGATCCGCTTGTACTGGCCGAACAGGTAGCCGATCTCGCGTCCGCCCACCCCGATGTCACCGGCGGGGACGTCCGTGTACTCGCCGATGTGGCGGTAGAGCTCGGTCATGAAGGACTGGCAGAAGCGCATGATCTCGCCGTCGGAGCGCCCGCTCGGGTCGAAGTCCGACCCGCCCTTGCCCCCGCCGATCGGCATGCCCGTGAGGGCGTTCTTGAAGATCTGCTCGAAGCCCAGGAACTTCACGATGCCCAGGTACACGGAGGGGTGGAAGCGCAGCCCGCCCTTGTAGGGCCCGAGCGCGGAGTTGAACTCCACGCGGAAGCCTCGGTTGATGTGCACGCGGCCCTCGTCGTCGGTCCACGGCACGCGGAAGATGATCTGCCGCTCCGGCTCGCAGATCCGCTCGAGCACGGCGGCGTCGAGCAGCTCGGGGTGGCGTGCGACCACGGGGCCCAGGGAGTCGAAGACCTCGTCCACGGCCTGGTGGAACTCCACCTCTCCGGGGTTGCGGGCGAGTACGGCCTGGCGGATCGGGTACAGGTCCTCGTGCATGGTGCTCCTCGTTCGGATCGATTGGGCCCGGCCGGTCACCGCCGCGGATTCCTGGTGCGGCGGCGCAGGCCGGAGAGGCTGGACAGGATGTCCGCCGCACGAGCCCCCGCGCCCCTGCCCGGGCGCGCGGGGGTGCCGCCGACCATCGGCTCCGGAACGACCACCGCCGCGGCGTCCAGCACGTCCGTCCCGGGCGTCACCTCCGGAGCCGTCCCGGCCCCATCGGCCCCCGCGGTCACGACGACGTCAGGTCCGGCGACGCCGGCCCCGGCAGTGCCGCTGTCCGCGGCGTCCCCCGGGGCGGCCGGCTGGTGCGCCGCACCGCCCACGACCTCGTGGACCCATGCGGTGACCTCGGCCAGCGGCTCCGGCTGCACGGCGTAGAGACGTCGTTGCCCCTGTGCCTCCATGGACACCATACCGGCCTCGCGCAGGATCTTCAGATGCTTCGAGACGGTCGGCTGGGAGACCCCCAGCTCTGCCACGAGGTCGCCCACGGGTCGTTCGCCGTCCTTGAGCGCGGCGAGGATCCCCCGCCGGGTCTTGTCGGCGATCACCGCGAACACGTCGTTGTTGCCCATCCGATCACTGTAAACGGGTTGCCGCGCGGCTCCCGGCACCGGCACGTCCGTGCCGCCCCCGTGGCTGCCCCCGCCGCTGCCGGAGCCCGCGGGCGGCGGGCTCAGTCGAACCACGGGTCCAGCCCCCACTGGGGGAAGACCTCCTTGCGGGTGGCCATGATGGTGCGGTCCGTCTCGTCGTTGGGGTCGAAGCCCACCTCCCAGGAGCGCCACCACAGGTCCACCTCGTCGCCCATGGCCCGCGGCGCGTCGGCGCCGTAGCGTTCGCGCACGTAGTCGCGCCACGGCTGCGGCACCGCGGTGCCCACGTCGATCGGGTGGCCGGCGGCGACTCCCACCAGGTGCGTCCAGGAGCGGGGCACCACGTCGTAGCAGTTGTACCCGCCCCCGCCCGTGGCGATCCACCGGCCCTCGCACAGCTCGTGGGCCAGCCCTGCCAGGGCCACGGCGGTCTGCCGCTGCGCGTCGACGCTGACGCGCAGGTGTGTGAGCTCGTCGGCGAAGTGCGAGTCGCAGCCGTGCTGGCTCACGATCACCTCGGGCCGGAACTGGCGCAGCAGGGGCGGGACCACGGCGTCGAACGCGCGCAGCCACATGGAGTCGTCGGAGGCCGTGGGCATCGCCACGTTCACGGAGTGCCCCTCGGCCTCCCCGCGGCCGGTCTCGTTGGCGAAGCCCGTGCCCGGGAACAGCGTCAGGCCCGTCTCGTGCAGCGAGACGGTGAGCACGCGGAGGTCGTCGTAGAAGATCGACTGGGTGCCGTCGCCGTGGTGGCCGTCGACGTCCACGTAGGCCACGCGCCGGACACCCTGGTCCAGCAGGTGCTGGACCGCCACGGCGCAGTCGTTGTAGATGCAGAATCCGCTGGCCTTCTCCGCGTGGGCGTGGTGCATCCCGCCCCCGAAGTTCACGGCGTGCACCGCGTCCCCCGCGAGAACGGCCACGGCGCCCTGGTAGGTGCCGCCCACGAGCCGGGCGCTCGCCTCGTGCACCCCCGGGTACCCGGGGGTGTCCTCGGTGCCGAGACCGCACTCGGGGACCTCCACGGTGGGGTCGGCGCTGACGGCCCGGACCGAGTCCACGTAGTGCTGCGGGTGGACGAGGTTGAGCACCTCGTCCGGGGCCACCTCGGGCGCCTCCACCGTGACGTTGTCCCGGCGGTCCAGGCCGAACTCCTGGACCAGCCGGTAGGTGGCCTCGAGCCGGGACGGGTGCATGGGGTGGTGGTCCCCGAAGTTGTACTCGAGCAGGGCGGGGTCCCAGAACAGTCGCGTGGGGTACGGGGCGCCGGGCCCGGACGTAGCAGGGGTCACACCGCCATTAGACCACTCGGGGCCGGCGCCCGCCGTCGCGGGCGTGGCACCGGCACCCTTTGTGTCACCCCGGCGCGGCTCAGTCGAGGTCGCTGAAGGCCTCGACCGCACGGGTGGGTCCCGTCACGAGGATCTGGTCGTTCTCGTAGAGGACCGTGCCGGGCTCGGTGGCCTCCCAGCCCTGGCCCAGGCGGCGGACCGCGACGATCGAGACCCCGTGGGTGCGCCGGATGCTGAGGGTGTCCAGCGGCCGCTGCTGGACGGCCTCCGGGGCCGGGCAGCGGATGAGGGCGAATCCCTCGTCGATCGTCACGAAGTCGAGGACCCGGCCCTGGATCAGGTGGGCGGAGCGCACGCCCATGTCGTGCTCGGGGCTGATGACGTGGTGGACCCCGAGCTGCTCGAGGATCTCGGCGTGGGGCGTGGTGATGGCCTTCGCCCAGATCTCGGGGTGGGCGAACTTCAGCAGCCGGGAGGCGACCAGGATGCTGGCCTGGACGTCGGAGCCGATGCCGACCACGACCTTGTCGAACTCGTCGACGCCCAGCTGGCGCAGCACCTGTTCCTGGGTGGCGTCGGCGCGCACCACGGTCGTCAGCTGCCCGTTGAGCTCCTGGACGACGTCCTCGTCGACGTCGATGCCCAGCACCTCCGCGCCGTTGCGGATCAGCTCGAGGGCCAGGGCGGCGCCGAAGCGGCCCAGGCCGATCACGGCCACCGTGCCCGGTGGCCGGCGGCGGTCGGAGTGGTGGTACGAGGCAGTGCCGGGGCGGGAGGGGAACAAGTGGGGACCTCCAGGAGGTGTCGGGGTGGGCCGCAGGGCCCCGTGGGGTGGTGTGCCGGGCGAGCGCGGTGGACTCAGCCGATCAGCGGGCGTTCCTTGGGCAGTTCATACAGGGCCTTCCGGGGACGGGCCGCCATGGCGGTGGCCACGGTGATGGGCCCCAGCCGGCCCAGGAACATCAGGGCGATGAGCACCCCCTGGGCCGCCGGCGAGAGATCCGCGGTGATGCCCGTGGACAGGCCCACGGTGGCGAACGCGGAGATCGTCTCGAACAGGATTTGGTCCAGGCCGATGTTCTCGTGCAGCAACATCAGCACCATCGTGGCGGTGGTCACCGCGCCCAGCGCCAGGACGACCACCGTGATCGCCTGGCGCTGCACCGACCGGGACAGGCGCTTGCCGAGGACGTGCACGGCCGTTCCCCCGGTGATCTCGGTCCAGGCGATGAAGCCGAGGACGGCGACGGTGGTGACCTTCAGCCCGCCGGCCGTTCCGGCGGGGGCGCCGCCGATGAGCATCAGGAGGTCCAGCCCCAGCCAGGACACCGGGTGCATCGCCGAGATGTCGATGCTGTTGAACCCGGCCGTGCGGGCGATGGTGGACTGGAAGAACCCGGCAAGCAGCTTCTCGTCGGCCCGCATCGGCCCGAGGGTGGCGGGGTTGGACCACTCCACCGCGCACAGGAACACCGTGCCGGCGCTGAGCAGGACCACGGTGGCGAACAGCACGATCCGGGTGTTCATGCTCCACCGCCGGGGCCGGCGCCACTCCCGGCGCAGCTGGTAGAGCACCGGGAACCCCAGCCCGCCCAGGACCGCGGCGACGACGATCGGCAGGTTGACCCAGGGGTCGGCAGCGAAGTCCATGATCGACAGGGTGTACAGGGCGAAGCCGGCGTTGTTGAACGCCGAGACCGCGTGGAACACGCCGTGCCACACCGCCTGACCGGGTCCGTACCCGTAGCCGGCGAAGAAGCGCAGGGCGAGCGCCGCGGCCACGACCGTCTCGATCAGCAGCGTGGTGGCGAGGATGCGCAGCAGTACGCGGCGCATGTCCCCGTAGCCGGGATTCTTCGTCTCGGTCGAGCTCATGATCCGGGCCGTCAGGCCCAGCCGACGGGCCAGGAGGATCCCGAGCACGGTGGCGAAGGACATCACCCCGAACCCGCCGATCTGGATCAGGGCCAGGATCACCGCCTGCCCGAACGGGGTCCAGTAGGTCGGCGTGTCCACCACGACCAGCCCGGTCACGCAGATCGCCGAGGTCGCGGTGAAGAACGCCTCCATGAACGACGCCCCGCCGGGGCCCGACCTCGCGATCGGGAGCATCAGCAGGACGGTGCCGACGGCCAGGGCGGTCGCGAACGCACCGATGATCAGCTGCGCCGTGCGCGCCGCGGTCACCTCCCGCGGATCGGTGCTCCGCCGTTGTCCCGGCCGGCGACCGTGGGGGGAGCGGATCCCGTGCCGTCGGGTCAGTCGACGGACCCGGGCGCGCAGCAGGGCCTCTTCCAGGGGCATGGGCGACAACCTACACCCGCGGCTGCCCGCCGCGGACGGGCTCGGGTGGAATACTGTCTCGGGTCGAGGCGAACGCCGCGGCCGCCGCCCCGCCCGGGCGGTCAGGACACCAGGAGGAGAGCCCGTGAGCCACCTGCAGCGCGCGCCCTGGACCCGTCCGGAGGAGCGCGGCCGGTTCTGGCTGCTCACCTCGCTGCGCGACCTCGTGGACCGGATCGCCGCTGGCTCCCCCGCCCGTCTCGCCGTCATCTCCTTCGCCGCGGTCGTGTCCGTGTTCTCCTTCCTGCTGTGGCTGCCCGTGGCCTCGGCCCCCGGCGTCGTGACACCGGTCGAGGACGCCGTGTTCACGGCCACCTCCGCGGTCACCGTGACGGGCCTGACCACGGTGTCGACGGCGGCCAACTGGTCGTTCTTCGGCCAGTTCGTGATCCTGGTCGCGATGCAGATCGGCGGTCTGGGCACCCTCACCATGACCTCGATCCTGGCCCTGGCCATCGGTCGCAAGCTCGGCCTGAAGTCCCGGCTGATCACCCAGGAGGCCCTGAACATCGGGCGCCTGGGCGAGGTGGGCTCGCTCCTGCAGATCATCGTGCTGATGTCCGTGACGATCGAGGCGATCCTGGCCACGGTGCTGACGATCGGCTTCCTGGTGGTCGGGGAGCCGTTCCTCACCGCTCTGTGGCACGGGGTGTTCTACGCGGTCTCCGCGTTCAACAACGGGGGGTTCACCCCGCACTCGGACGGCCTCGTCCCGTACACGGACGCGGTGCTGATCCTCCTGCCGATCGCCCTGGGGGTCCTCCTGGGCTCCCTCGGCTTCCCCGTGGTCCTCGTGCTGCGGCAGACCGGGCTGCGCTTCTCGCGGTGGAACCTCAACACGAAGCTGGTGATCGTGACCACCACGATCCTGCTGTTCGTGGGGTGGGCCCTGTTCCTGGCCTTCGAGTGGTCCAATCCGGACACCCTGCGGGACCGGCCCGTGCACGAGAAGATCTTCGAGGGATTCTTCCACTCCGTCATGGTCCGCTCCGGGGGCTTCAACCTCGTGGACATGAACAGCCTGGAGCCGGTGAGCCTGCTGATGACCGACGCGCTGATGTTCGCGGGCGGCGGCCCGGCCTCCGTGGCCGGCGGCATCAAGGTCACCACCCTCGCCGTGGTCTTCCTGGCGATCCTGGCCGAGGCCCGGGGCGACCGGTCCGTGATCGCGTTCTACCGGACCATCCCCGAGGACGCCCTCCGCATCGCGATCTCGGTGATCATGATGGGGGCGACCGTCGTCCTGGTGGGCTGCGGGATCCTCGTCGAGATCTCCCAGGAGCCGCTGGACCGGGTCCTGTTCGAGGTGATCTCCGCGTACGCGACGTGCGGTCTCAGCGTGGGGCTCTCCGGCGAGCTGCCCCCCGCCGGCAAGTACGTCCTGGTCCTGATCATGCTCATCGGGCGCATCGGCACGACCACCGTGGCCGCCGCCCTGGCGCTGCGCTCACGCCGGCGCCTGTACCGGTACCCCGAGGAAAGGCCCATCATTGGCTGACCGTTCGTCCCACAGCGTCCCCGTCCTGGTGATCGGCCTCGGCCGCTTCGGCACCGCCACCGCGCTCCAGCTGGCCCGGCAGGGCCGGGAGGTCCTGGGCGTGGAGCGGGACGCCCAGCTGGTCCAGAAGCTCTCCGGGCAGCTCACCCACGTGGTCGAGGCCGAGGCCACGGACATCGACGCCCTGCGCCAGCTGGGAGCGGCCGAGTTCGACTCCGCCGTGGTGGGCGTCGGCACGTCCATCGAGTCGAGCGTGCTCATCACGGCGAACCTCGTGGACCTCGGCGTGAGCCGGATCTGGGCGAAGGCCATCACGCCCTCGCACGGCAAGATCCTCTCCCGCATCGGGGCGCACCACGTGATCTTCCCCGAGGCGGACGCCGGGCGGCGCACCGCGCACCTGGTCTCGGGCCGGCTGCTGGACTACATCGAGTTCGACGACGACTTCGCGATCGTCAAGATGTATCCGCCGCGGGAGGTGCAGGGCTTCACGCTGGGCGACTCCAACGTCCGCTCCAAGTACGGCGTGACCGTGGTGGGCGTGAAGTCCCCGGGCGAGGACTTCACGTACGCCCGCCCCGACACCAAGGTCACCTCCCGCGACCTGCTGATCGTCTCGGGGCACGTGGACCTGCTCGAGCGCTTCGCGGCCCGCCCCTGACCCGGGGACCGGCCGGTCCGCGGCTCAGTCGCCGCTGAACTCGCGCGTGAGCTCCGCGGAGCGGTCCGCCGAGGCGCGGGCCGCGGAGGCGACGAGAGCCTCGAAGCCGTTGTCCTGGAAGGTCGTGATGGCCCGGTCCGTGGTGCCCTTGGGGCTCGTGACGGCCCTGCGCAGGGCCGCGGGGTCGGCCTCCGCCGGGCGCAGCAGCTCCCCGGCGCCGGAGACGGTCTCCTTCGCGAGGACCCGCGCGACGTCCGCCGGCAGCCCCATCCGCTCCCCCGCCTGCTGCATAGCCTCGGCCAGCAGGAACACGTAGGCGGGCCCGGAGCCCGAGACGCCGGTCACGGCGTCCACCTGCTCCTCGGGCACCTCGACCACGGTGCCCACGGCCTCGAGCACCCCGCGCACGGCCTCCGTCTGCTCGGGGGTGGTGGCGGCCCCCGGGGTCACCGAAACCACCCCGCGGCCCACGCTGGAGGGAGTGTTCGGCATCGTGCGCACGACCGGCTGTCCGGCGGGGAGGGCGCGCTCGAGGGCGCCGACGGAGATCCCCGCCGCCACCGAGGCCACGACCGTGCCGGGGCGCAGGGCGGGGGCGATCTCGCGGGCGAGGTCGAGGATGCCGACGGGCTTGACGCCGAGCAGCACGACGTCCGCCTCACGGGCGGCCCGCCGGTTGGCCTCGGGATCGTCCCCGGTGACGTAGGGCCGCACGCCCGTCTCGTCCTCGAGCCGGCGGGCGCTCTCCGCGGAGCGGACGGTGGCCCGGACCTGCTCGACGGGCACGCCGGAGGCCAGCACCCCCCGCAGGATGGATCCGTTCATGGAGCCGCAGCCCAGGAAGGCGAGCACAGGGGTCATGGTCGGTGAGGTCCTCTCATCGGTGGAATCGGAACGGTGGGATCGGAACGGCGCCGGTGGGACGGCGGGTGTGCATCGGTCAGTGTGGATCGGTCAGTGTGGATCGGACGGAGCGGGACGAGGCGGGCGGGCCGGCGGGCCGGATGCGCCCGGGCCTCAGCCCTGGCTGCCGTCCGCGCCCTCCGTGCCGTCGGGGCCGCCGGCGCTCGGGGCGCCGTCGGAGCGGCTCGTGTGCCGGCGGGCGAACTCGAGGGACTCCGCGAGCCACTGGGTGCGCTGGTCGGCGTTCTTCGAGCGGCGGGTCGAGACCTCGACCCCGATGATGCCCTGCCACCGGGTGGAGGCGAGGAACTCGAGGGACTCGGCCACCGGCTGCACCCCGTGGCCGGGCAGCAGGTGCTCGTCCGCCGTGGTCTCCCCCGACCCGTCGGTCAGGTGGACGTGGCCCAGCCGGGGGCCCAGCTCCCGGATGGCGGCCAGGGAGTCCATCCGGGCGGTGGCGGCGTGCGAGAAGTCCCACGTCACCCAGTCGTAGTCAAGGCCCAGCGGGCTGTAGTGCGGGGCGTAGACCACGGTGTCACGGCCGCGGACCCGCCAGGGGTACATGTTCTCCACGGAGATCTTCACGCCGGTGGCCTGGGAGACCACCCGCACCCCCTCCACGAAGTTCGCGGCGTACCGGCGCTGCCACCGGAAGGGCGGGTGGACCACGACGACCTCAGCGCCCACCTGCTCGGTGAGCGCGGCCGCCATCTGGATTTTGGTCCACGACTTGCCCCACACCTGCTGGGTCAGCAGCAGGGTCGGGGCGTGGATGGTCGAGATGGGGAGCTGGTGGCGCTGCACGAGGTCCTGCAGCTGGTGGGTGAGCTGGCTCATCCGCTCGTGCGTGACGAGCACCTCCACGCTGTCGTAGCCCAGCTCCACGGCCGCCTCGAAGGTCTCCGGCACCCCGAGCGGATAGAGGGAGCTGGTGGACAGCGCCACGTGCGGACGGTACGGCTCCGCGGCCGCGCCCTGTTGCTCGCTCATGCCGCCCCCACCAGGTGCCGGGGGTCCACGGTGCGGACGTCGGAGTGGCTGCTCAGCTGGTCCAGGCGGCGCAGGATCAGCCCCTCGCGGAGCGCCCACGGGCAGATCCGGATCGACTCGACGCCGTAGGCGTCCATCGCCGACTCCGCCACCACGGCCCCGGCGAGGATCTGCCGGGCCCGTGCGGCGGAGACCCCCGGCAGCTCGGCGCGCTCCTCCGGGGACATGGCCTCCATCCGGCGGGTCCACAGCCGCAGGTCCTCGAGGTGGAGGGTGCGGGGCACGTACGGGCCCATCTCGTACGGAGCCGCCCCGCAGATCCGGGCCAGGGAGCGGAACGTCTTGGAGGTGCCGGCCACGCAGGTGGGCTCCCCGGCCGCGCGGACCCGGTCGACCGCGGGCCGGAGCTCCTGGCGCACGTGCTTGCGCAGGGCCTTCATCTCCTTCGGGGTCGCGACGTCCCCGGCGACGAAGGTGCGGGTGAGCCGCCCCGCGCCGAGGGGCACCGAGGTCGCCACGGTGGGCAGCGCGTTGTCCCCCAGGGCCATCTCGAAGGATCCGCCGCCGATGTCGAGGTCGAGAACGGTCCCCGCGCCCCAGCCGAACCAGCGGCGCACCGCGAAAAACGTCACGGCCGCCTCCTGGTCCCCGGCCAGCTCCGTGAGGGTGACGCCGGAGCGGGACTGCACGTGGTCCAGCACCTGCGCCCCGTTGCCGGCCTCACGGATCGCGGAGGTCGCGAAGGCCAGGAAGTCCTCGGCCCGGTTGTCCACGGCGAAGTCCCGGGCTTCGACCACGAACGCGGTGAGGGCGTCCCGGCCGGCGTCGGAGATGTTGCCGTCGGCGTCGAGGTACTGCACCAGCCGCAGGGCGAGCTTGTGGGACGCGTACGGCTCGGGCCGGGAGCCCGGGTAGACGTCCAGCAGGAGGAGGTGGACGGTGTTCGACCCCACGTCGAGGACTCCGAGACGCATGCCGTGGTGCTCCTTCGAGTTCCGTGTCCGTCCCGCGCGTGCGGAGCGGATCAGCCCTTGGACCCGGCGCGGGCGGGCTTGGCCGCCGCGGGCTTCTTGGCCGTGCTCTTCTTCGCCGTGCTGCTCCTGGCCGTCGTCCCCTTGGCAGTGGACCGGGCCGTCTTCTTCGGGGCGGGGCCCTGGGCGCGCTTCTCCGCGAGCAGCTGGCTGGCGCGCGCCGGCGTGATCTGCTCCACGGTCTCGCCGCGCGGGACCGTCACGTTGGTCTCGCCGTCGGTGATGTAGGGGCCGAAGCGCCCGTCCTTGATGACCATGGGCCGTTCCGTGATCTGGTCGGTGCCGAGGTCCGCGAGCGGAGGCTTGGCGGCGCCGCGGCCGCGCTGCTTGGGCTGGGCGTAGATCGCCAGGGCCTCGTCGAGGGTGACCGTGAACAGCTGCTCCTCGGACTGCAGGGAGCGCGAGTCGCCGCCCTTCTTCAGGTAGGGGCCGAAGCGGCCGTTCTGCACCGTGATCTCGTTGCCCTCGGCGTCCGTGCCCAGCGTGCGCGGCAGGGACAGGATCTTGAGCGCGTCCTCGAGGGTCACGTCCTGCAGGGTCATCGTGGAGAGCAGGGAGCCTGTGCGGGGCTTCTCCTTGACCGGCTTCTTCGGGGGCTTGGGCTTGCCGTTCTTGTAGTACTCGACGGGCTGGGCCGCGAGCTCCTCGGCGGTGGGCTCGGGGATCACCTCGGTGACGTAGGGCCCGTAGCGGCCGTCCTTGGCCACGATGGCGCGCCCGGTCACGGGGTCGCGGCCGAGCTCCCGGCCGTCGGCCTTGCCCGTCTCGATGAGCTCGCGCGCCTTGTCGGGCGTGAGCTCGTCGGGGGCGAGGTCCTCCGGCACGTTGGCCCGGATCGGGTCGGTGATCTCCCCGGTCTCCGGGTCGACGGCGCCCGCCACCTCCAGGTAGGGGCCGAACTTGCCGACCCGCAGGGTGATGTCCTCGGTCACGGGGATGGAGTTCACGGCGCGGGCGTCGATCTCGCCGAGGTCGTCGACGATGGGCTTGAGCCCGTTCTCGTGACCCTGGGAGCCGAAGTAGAAGTCTTGCAGCCAGTCGGTGCTGTCCTCCTCGCCGCGGGCGATCCGGTCGAGGCCCTCCTCCATCTCCGCCGTGAAGTCGTAGTCCACGTAGTCGGAGAAGTGCTCCTCGAGCAGGCGCACCACGGAGAACGCGGTCCACGAGGGGATGAGCGCGGAGCCCCGCACACGGACGTAGCCGCGGTCCATGATCGTGGAGATGGTCGCCGCGTAGGTCGAGGGCCGGCCGATGCCGAGCTCGTCGAGGACCTTCACGAGGGACGCCTCGGTGTAGCGCGGCGGCGGCGAGGTGCGGTGCCCGTCCGCCTCGACCTCGGTGGCGTCCAGGCGGTCGCCCTCCGCCATGCGCGGGAGCCGCTTGTCGCCGTCCTTGCCGTCCTTGGCGCTGTCCTTGTCCGTGGCGGGGTCCTCGTCCCGGCCCTCCTCGTAGGCCGCCAGGAAACCGCGGAACGTGATGACGGTGCCGGACGCGGAGAACTCGGCGTCCCGGCCGGCCGAGGACGTCGCCCCGAGCCGCACGGTCGCCGTCGACCCCTTGGCGTCGGCCATCTGGGAGGCCACGGTGCGCTTCCAGATCAGCTCGTAGAGCCGGAACGCGTCCGCGGAGAGCTCACCGCGGACCTGGTTCGGGGCGCGGAAGGAGTCCCCCGCGGGGCGCACGGCCTCGTGCGCCTCCTGCGCGTTCTTCGACTTGGAGCTGTAGAGCCGCGGGGAGCCGGGCACGAAGTCGGCGCCGTAGAGCTCCGTGGCCTGGCGCCGGGCGGCCGTGACCGCCTGGTCGGACAGCGCCACGGAGTCGGTGCGCATGTAGGTGATGTAGCCGTTCTCGTACAGCTTCTGCGCCACCTGCATGGTGGTGCGGGAAGTGAAGCGCAGCTTGCGCGCCGCCTCCTGCTGCAGCGTGGAGGTGGTGAACGGGGCGGCCGGGCGGCGGGTGTAGGGCTTGGTCTCCAGCGACCGGACCGTGAACGCCGCGTTCTCGAGACCGGCGGCCAGTTCCCGGGCGGCCTGCTCGTCCAGGTGCGCGAGCTTGTCCGCGGCGCCCTTGAGCACGCCGTCGTCGCCGAAGTCGCGGCCGCCCGCCACCCGCTTGCCGTCCACGGAGGAGAGCCGGGCGCTGAAGGCGGTGCCGGCGTCCTCGCCGTCGGAGCGGGCGAACGTCCCGCTGAGGTCCCAGTAGTCGGCGGGCACGAACGCCATGCGCTTGCGCTCCCGCTCCACGACCAGGCGGGTGGCCACGGACTGCACGCGTCCGGCGGACAGGCCCGAGGCGATCTTGCGCCACAGCACCGGGGAGATCTCGTAGCCGTAGAGCCGGTCCAGGATGCGCCGGGTCTCCTGCGCGTCGACCAGGTCCTGGTCGAGCTCGCGCAGCTCCCCGAAGGCCCGCTCGATGGCCTCGCGGGTGATCTCCGAGAAGGTCAGCCGGTAGACGGGGATCTTGGGCTTGAGCACCTCCAGGAGGTGCCACGCAATGGCCTCCCCCTCGCGGTCGCCGTCGGTGGCGAGGTAGAGGGCGTCCGCGTCCTTGAGCTTGCGCCGGAGCTCGGTGACCTTCTTCTTCTTGTCCGGGTTCACCACGTAGTACGGCTCGAAGCCGTGCTCCACGTCCACCGCGAACTTGCCGTAGGGACCCTTCTTGAGCTCCGCCGGCAGCTCCGAGGGCTGCGGGAGGTCGCGGATGTGCCCCATCGAGGACTCGACCTCGTAGGCGTCGCCGAGGTACCCGGCGATGGTCTTGACCTTGGAGGGGGACTCCACGATGAGCAGGCTCTTGCCCGTTCCCGGGCTCTGGGTGGCCTTCGTTGGCACGGTACTCCTTGCTGCGGTCCGCGGTGCCGCGGGCCACGGCGCTGCTGGACGTCGGGTCGAACGGGCGGGCGTCGGCCCGCCGTTGCGCTCCACCATAACGCGTCACCGCCGTCAACCCCCGCGCGGCGGGGACCCGGAGGACATCGGCTTCCCCGGGCGGGTCGCGCGGGCCGCCCGGCCCGGGCGTCCCGGCCCGGCCTCAGGAGGGGTAGCGCTCGGGCTCGTCGCCGATCGTGAACTCGCGGCCCGTGGCGTGCTCCACGTCGATGACCACGAAGTTGTACTTCAGCGTGGGCGCCCACGGCTTGAGCGGCAGCTCCTCCGCGGCGTCGATCTCGGCGCGCGTCTCGAGCCGGCGGGCCCGGCCGTGGACCACCACGGAGCGCACGACGTGCTCCTCCGAGACCTCGTCGATCTCGAACGCCACCTGGTCGTTGACGATGAGGCTCGAGAGCTTGGAGCCCTGGGCCGTGCGGAAGTACAGCTTGCGCTGGTGGACCACGTAGTTCACCGGGAAGATGTCCACGAGACCGGCGGCCTCGACAGCCAGCCGGCCGAAGGGGTGCTGCTCGAGGAGCTGCCAGACGGTGTCCTTGTCAAGGGTCTTGATGGGGTTCAGATTGTCTCCGATGCTCATGCTCCCATCCTCCCACCCCCACGGTCGCGGCGTCGCATGCTCATCCGCCCACAACGGTGCTCAAGCGGCGGGCGGCACCGGCTCCTGCGGCACGAGGAAGCCGTCGAGCACGAGGTTCCGGACCTCCTCGGTCAGCCGCTGCCGCTCCTCGCCCGCCCAGTCCAGCAGGGCGGCGAGCGCCCCGAGGATCTGCCGGGCGCTCAGCTCGCCGTCGCAGGCCCCGGCGAAGCCCGCGGCCTCGCTCGAGAGCACCACGGTCCGGCGCAGCCCGGCCCCCTGCCGGAGCAGGATCACGCCGGGGTGCTCCGCGCCGGGGCGCTGGTGGCGCTCCTCGGTGACGTCCTCGGCGGCCACGAGGTGGGCGTCCAGCCAGTCCTGCGGGTGGGCCGCGAGCCAGTCGGCCCGTTCCCACGTGGCGGCGAGCGCGGGGGCGAGCGGCTGCTGGACCGGGTGGGGGACGTGCTCGAAGCGGCGGAGCGCGCCCCCGGGCCGGGTCCGGGACGGGCGGCGGAGGCGGATCATCCCGAAGCCCACGGCCTCGACGCCGCGGGCGGCGAAGTCGTCGAGATAGGCGCGGTAGGCGCGTTCGTAGTGCTCGAGGTCGCGGGACTCCGCCGCGTCCCGCAGCCACGTCTCGGCGTACTCCTCCGGGCCGGCCAGCTCCCGCTGGACGAACCACGCGTCGACGCCCTCGGACACCCACTGCTCGGGCCGCTGCGCCCAGCGCTCGGCGGCCGGGCGCGCGTCCCCGGGCGGCGGGGCGAGGACCTCCCAGTTGCCGAGCAGGTGGGCGGTGGCCCCGGGGGCCATGACCCCGGGCAGCTCCCGCACCAGGTCGGCCACGATCCGGTCCCCCGGCAGACCGCCGTCCCGGTAGGTGTAGCGGTCGAGAGGGGTCTCCCCGGCGGGTCGCGGGGTGATGACGAACGGCGGGTTGGACACCACGAGGTCGAACCGCTCACTGCGCACGGGCTCCAGGAGGGAGCCCGCCCGCAGGCTCACGCGGTCCTCGAGCCGGTCATGGTCGATCCCGAGCGCCTGCGCGTTGAGCAGCAGGTTGAACCGGGTGAAGCCCAGGGCCCGGTCCGAGACGTCGGTGGCGGTCACGTGCCCCGCGTGCGCGAGCAGGTGGAACGTCTGGATGCCGCACCCGGTCCCCAGGTCCAGCGCCCGGTCCACCCGGCGGCGGTCGGTCGTCTGGGCCAGCGTCAGGGAGGCCTGGCCGATGCCCAGCACGTGGTCGCGGCGCAGCACGCCGGGGCGCTGGGACTCCCCCAGGTCGCTCGCCACGTACAGCTCCGTCCCGTCGTCGGAGGCGTGGGGGCGCAGGTCCACGGTGGAGCGCAGCCCGCCCTCCGTCTCCTCGGCAAGTCCCAGGCCCACGAGCTGCTCCGGGCGCACCGGGGCGGGCGCGAGCGTCTCCGCGGGGACGGTGCGGCCGAGCAGGAAGAGCGAGACGACCCCGGCGAGGCCCCGGTCCGGGTGCCCGGGCGTGCGGAGGGCCGGCTCGAGGACCCGCAGCGCGGGCACCGCCTGGTCCCGTGCGAGCGCGTCCATGGCGGCCTCCCCCAGCAGCTCCGCCACGCGGTCGTGGGTGAAGCCCGTCCGGCGGAGGGCGTCGTGCAGCTCGGCCGGCGCCCGCGGGTCGTCGGAGGCGGGGGTCCCCGGGACCCGGGAGAAGGCCGGCGTCGCGGAGGGGCCGGGGGCGGCGGGGCTCATGCGGCGCCCGTCGGCACGGGCACGGGTGTCGTGGCGGTGCGGGAGGCGGCCGGGGTTCCGTCGCCGGGCAGGGATGCGGTGGCGGACGGGACGGCGACCGGGGCGCCGTCGTCGGCCCCGGGTGCCGTGGTGGTGCCGCACCCGGCCGGGCAGGTGAGCCGCGGCCGCTCCCCGAGGCAGGCCGGGCACGCGAGCACGAGGGCGCGGCAGGAGCCGTCCGCGCAGTTGACGAAGCGGTTCGCGGGGCCGGCGCACCGGTCGCAGCGCCCGATCGTGACCGCGGCCGGGGTGAACCGCACGTGCATGCGCCGGTCGAAGACGTACAGGGACCCCTCCCACAGCCCCCGGTCCCCGCGCTCGCGGCCGTACTCGGCGATGCCGCCGTCGAGCTGGTAGACCTCCTGGAAGCCGCGGTTGCGCATCAGTGCGGAGAGCACCTCGCAGCGGATCCCGCCGGTGCAGTAGGTGACCACGGGCCGGGTCTTGAGGTGGTCGTACTTCCCGGAGTCCAGCTCGGCCACGAAGTCGCGGGTGTGCGCCACGTCCGGGACCACGGCCCCGCGGAAGCGCCCGATCCGGGCCTCGTGGGCGTTGCGTCCGTCGAAGAACACGACGTCCTCGCCGCGGCGGGCCACGAGCTCGTCCACGGCGTCGGGCGCCAGCCGGGTGCCGCCGCCGACCACGCCGCGCTCGTCGACCTCGAGCTCGCCGGGCGCGCCGAAGGACACGAGCTCGTCCCGGACCTTGACCGACAGCCGCGGGAAGTCCTCGGCCGAGCCGTCCGACCACTTGAACACCGTGTCCCGGAGACCGGGGTGGGAGTGGGTGGCCCGGGCGTACTGCTTGAGCGCCCCGACCTCACCGCCCACGGTGGCGTTGAGCCCGTGCGGGGAGACGATGATCCGCCCGCGCAGGCCCAGCCCCTCGCACAGGGCGCGCTGCCAGAGCATCACGGCCGTGGGGTCGGGGAGCGGGGTGAAGACGTAGTGCAGGACGATCCGGTGCTGTGCCACGGGTCCAGGCTACAAGCGCGGCGGGGCGTCCGGCGCCGCGCGGGTCGGGCGCCGGGTCAGTGGCCCAGGTGGAACACGCGGCCGGTGACCTTCGTGGGGGCCACCTCCACGTACTCGAGCTTGGTGGTCCCGACCCACGGCCGCAGCGGCAGCTCGTCCACCCGGCCGGTCTCCTCCGGGTCGGTCAGCTGGCGGGCCGTGCCGCGCACGATCACGGACCAGGCCTCCCCGCCCTGCGCCTGGTCGACCTGCACGGCGACGTGCTCGTTGAGCACCAGGTGCAGCAGCTTGGTGCCCTTGGCCGTGCGGAAGTAGATCCGCCCGTCGTCGGCCACGAGGTTGATGGGGGTGATCTCGATCTCGTCGCCGTCCATGGTGGCGATCCGGCCGAAGCGTGCGCTGTAGAGGTGCTCCCAGCACTGCTCCGGGGTCAGCTCCGTGACCGGCGGCCGGTGCGCCCGGGCCTCCTTGTCGGGATTGTGCCCGGAGATGTTCATGGGGTTGCTCATGCGGTCATCCTGGCACGGGGCCTCCGCCGGCGTGACCCGTGTCATGTTCGTGACCGGAGCCCGGTCCGGGACGGGCGGACGCCCCGGCCGGGGTGACCGGCCGGGGCGTCCGCCCTCGTCAGCACTTCCGGAGCGCTCAGCGGCCGGAGGCGGTGCCCGCCCCCTGCAGCCTCTCCAGCTCGGCCGCCTCGGTGCGGGTGGTGTGCAGGTCGTCGATCTGGCCCAGGGTCCTGTCCTTGGTCTCCGTGGCCGTCAGGGCGGCGGCCACGGCGATCAGGCAGGCGCCGGTGACGAACCCCGCCACGCCCAGCCAGTTGTCCCCCTCGGCCCCGGCCAGGGAGCTGGCCAGGACGGGGGCGAAACCGCCGGAGATCGCGAAGCCGATCTGGGTGCCCAGAGCCAGCCCCGTCACGCGCACCCGGGTGGGGAACATCTCCGCGTAGAAGGAGGGCCAGATGCCGTTGGACATGGAGTAGAAGAAGCCGGACATGACGGCGCCGAGGAGGAAGATCAGCGTCCAGTTCCCGGCGTGGACGGCCGCCAGGTAGGGATACATCATCGCGGCCGCGCCGGCCGCCCCGGTGATGAACACCGGCTTGCGCCCGACCCGGTCGGCGACCGTGGCCGCCACGGGGATCACGAGCAGGGCCACGGCGTTGGCGATGACGGAGACCCAGAGCATGGTCGAGCGGTCCAGGCCCACCACGGAGGTGGCGAACGACAGCGACCACACCAGGAAGACCACGTTGACGGTGTTGATCATCGCGGCCGCGGCCACGCGCAGCACCGCGGTCTTGTGGTGCTTGAACATCAGGGCGAGAGGGGTGGCCGGCTTCTCGCCGGGCAGCACGGCCCGGGCCTGCTCGAAGGCGGGCGGCTCCTCCAGATGGCGGCGGATCAGATAGGCCACGACCACCACGACGGCGGAGAGCCAGAACGGGACCCGCCAGCCCCAGCTGAACAGCTGCTCCTCGGTGAGCACGAGCGTGAAGGGGATGAAGACGGCGGTGGCGAGGAGGGTGCCGAACTGGGTGCCCTGCAGCGTCCAACTCGTGGTGAAGGCCCGCCGGTGCTCCTCGGAGTGCTCCAGGGAGACCGAGATCGCGCTGGCCTGCTCGCCGGAGGCCGACAGCCCCTGGATGACGCGGCAGGTCACCAGCAGGGCCGGGGCCAGCAGGCCGGCCTGGTCGTAGGTCGGCAGGCAGCCGACGGCGAACGTGCCGGCACCCATCATGAACAGGGTCAGCATCAGCACGAACTTGCGCCCGAACCGGTCTCCGAGGGGGCCCATGATGAGGGCCCCCAGGGGGCGGACGACATAGGCGACGCCCACGGTGCCCATCGACAGCAGGATCGCCACCCCGGGGGACGTGTCGGCCGGGAAGAACAGGTGGTTGAGCACCAGGGCGGCGGCCGTCCCGTAGACGGCGAAGTCGTAGTACTCCAGCGCGGAGCCGATCCAGCTGGCCAGGGCCGCCTTCTTCGGGGTCTTGCCGTGGGTCGCGGCCGCGGCCGGTGGAGGAGCGTTGTGCATGGGAGGTCCTTCGCTGAGTGCACCCCGGACGGCGGGGGGCACGGGACGTGAGCGGAGCTGGAGAGAGGTGCACCGGCGGGTGGACGGGTTCGCGAGGAGCTCGGCCGGCCGGGCTGTTGCCATATGCTGGCAACTGTGTTTATATCTTGAACACAAGGATGATCCGGATCACACTGCACGTCAAGAGTGCGCACTGCGATGACGCCGGCCCCGGGCCCACCGGGCCCGGGGCCGAGGAGCGGTGGCGCGGTGCCACCGACGTCGTCCTGCGGAGGATCCGCGCCTCACCGCACCCGGCCGGCGCCCTCCCCCGGCACGACGACGAAGACGTCCGGCGCCCGGTACCCCCGGTCCGCGAAGGCCTCGGCGACCGCGTTCCCGACCTGCTCCGCCCGCGCCGCGGGCACGAGGGCGATCGCGGAGCCCCCGAAGCCTCCGCCGGTCATCCGCGCACCGGCGGCCCCGGCGGCCAGGGCGGTGTCGACGGCGAGGTCGAGCTCGGGGCAGGAGATCTCGTAGTCGTCCCGCATCGAGGCGTGGGAGGCGACCAGCAGCTCCCCGATGCCCCGGACGTCCCCGGCCCGCAGCCGCCGGACCGTCTCCAGGACCCGGCGGTTCTCGCTGAGCACGTGCCGGACCCGGCGGGCGGTCTCCTCGTCCAGTCCGCTCAGGTCGGTCCCGTCCGGGACGTCGCGCAGGGAGGCCGCCCCGAGGGCGGCGGCCCCGCGCTCGCAGGAGGCGCGCCGGGCGGCGTAGCCACCGTCGGCGTGGGAGTGGGCGACCTTCGTGTCGACCACCAGGACGGCGAGCCCGTGCCGGGCCACCGGCAGCGGCACGAGCTCGGCCTCCTGGGTGCGGCAGTCCAGGAACAGCGCCGCGCCGGCCCGGCCGCGCAGGGAGGCCGACTGGTCCATGATCCCGGTCGGGGCGCCGACGAACTCGTTCTCCGCCCGCTGCGTCAGCCGCGCCATCGCCGGCCGGTCCAGCTCCAGCCCGAGCAGGTCGTTCAGGGCCACGATCGTGGCGACCTCCACGGCGTGCGAGGAGGACAGGCCCGCACCCACGGGGACGGTCGAATCCAGCAGCAGCTCGAACCCGGGCACCTCCACCCCGTCGAGGCCGGCGAGCACGTGCACCACGCCGGCCGGATAGGCCCCCCAGCCGCCGACCACCCCGGGGGCGAGCCCGGGGATCCGGAACCGGGCCCGGGACAGCCCCCCGCCGTCGGGGGCGTACGTGGAGGCCAGGTCGACGACGTCGTGCCCGGTCGCGTCCTCGCCCTGCCCGGTTTGCCGCCCCTGCTCGACGTCCCGGCGCAGCCGTACGGCGACCATCGCCGAGCGGTCGATGGCGAAGGGCAGCACGAAGCCGTCGTTGTAGTCGGTGTGCTCCCCGATGAGGTTCACCCGCCCCGGGGCACGCCACACCCCGTCCGGGGCGTGCCCGTAGACCTCGGCGAACCGGCGGGAGAGCTCCTCCGCCCGGGCGGCGTCGTCCTGACCTGTCTGCCGAGCGGCCTGCTGGGGGGTGTGCTGTCCGGTCATCGTGCGGCCTCCCTCAGGCGTGCGGCGGTCTGCTCCGCGGTGACGTCGTTGATGAACGCCCCCATGGCGGCCTCGGAGCCGGCCAGGAACTTCAGCTTGTCCTCGGCCCGCCGGGGGCTGGTCAGCTGCAGGTGCAGCCAGCCGGCCTCCCGGTCCGCCGCGTCCACGGGGGTCTGGTGCCAGGCGGCGATGTAGGGGGTCGGCGTGTCGTAGAGCCGGTCCACGCGCTGGACCAGGTCCTGGTACACCACCGCCAGTTCGTCCCGCTCGGCCCCGGTCAGCGCGGCCAGGTCCGGGACGCGGCGGTGCGGGACCAGGTGGACCTCCAGCGGCCACCGCGCGGCGTAGGGCACATAGGCCGAGAAGTGCTCGCCCGCCAGCACCATCCGGTCCCCGGCGGCGGTCTCGTCGGCCAGGACCTCGCCCATCAGGGTCCGCCCCGTGGCCTCGAGGTGCGCCCGCGAGCGGGCCGCGAGACGGGCCGCGTGCGGAGCCGGATAGGGGTAGGCGTAGATCTGCCCGTGCGGGTGGTGCAGGGTCACCCCGATCTGCTCGCCCCGGTTCTCGAACGGGAACACGTGCCGGACGCCGGCCATGGCCGAGAGCGCCTCGGTGCGCTGGGCCCAGGCCTCCACCACGGTGCGCGCCCGCTCGGAGGACAGGGACGCGAAGGAGCCCTGGTGCTCCGGGGTGAACACCACCACCTCGCACCGCCCCACGGCCGGGGACCGGACGCCCCACAGGGACCGCTCCCCCACCTGCTGCGGGTCCGGCAGCTCGGCCAGCTCCGGGCCCAGCGAGGGGAAGCGGTTCTCGAAGACGACGACGTCGAAGTCCTCCGCCGGGATCTCCGACTCGCGCCCAGCCACGCTCGGGCACAGCGGGCACTGGTCGGCCGGGGGCAGGTAGGTGCGCGCCTGCCGGTGGGCGGCCACCGCCACCCACTCCCCCGTCAGCCGGTCGAAGCGCACCTCACCGCCGCCGGAGCGGGCGTCCAGGGGCCGGCGGTCCACCACGTGCTCCACGGGAGGGGCGCCGCGGTCGGAGAAGAACACGGCTTCCCGCCCGTCGGCGAGGTGGTGGGTCCGGTGCGCGATCAGCGGCGCGGCGGCGCGCTCGGCGGGGGCGGGAGAGGTCATCGGACGGGCTCCAGTCGCAGGTCGGGGACGTGCTGGCTCAGGGTCTCGCGGTCGGCGGCGTCCAGACCGTCGTCGGTCACGACAGTGTCCACCTCGTCGAGACCGGCGATGCGGTGGAGCCCGGACAGGCCCCACTTCGTGGAGTCGGCCAGCACCACACTGCGGTCGCAGCGCTCCAGGAAGAGGCGGTTGATCTCGGCCTCCATCATGTTCGGAGTGGTCAGCCCGTCGCGCTGGGACAGCCCGTGCACGCCCAGGAAGGCCAGGTCCACGTGCAGGGTGCGCAGGGCCGCGGTGGCCAGCGGGCCCACCAGGGCGTCCGAGGGGGTGCGCACCCCGCCCAGCAGGACCACCGCCTGTCCCGTGGCGGGCGCGTCCTGGAGCACGTCGGCGATCCGCGGGGAGTTCGTCACCACCGTGATGTCGCTGACGCGGCGCAGGGCGCGGGCCAGCGCGAAGGTGGTGGTCCCGGAGTTCAGCGAGACGGACATGCCCGGCCGCACCATCGCCTCGGCGGCGGCGGCGATGGCCGCCTTCTCCGGCAGCTGCAGCTCGGACTTGTGCGTGAATCCGGGCTCGGCCGCGGAGGATCCCGCCGACAGCTTCGCCCCGCCGTGGACCTTCTGCAGCTCCCCGTCCCGGGCCAGCCGGTCCAGGTCCCGGCGCACCGTCATGTCGGACACGCCCAGCTCGGCGGCCAGGTCCGCGACCCGCACCGCACCGGCGGCGCGCACGCGGTCGAGGATCTCCCGCCGTCGGCGGTCGGGGAGCATCTCGGACATCCGTTCTCCAGGTTCGTCGAGCCGTCCGTGCGGTGCGGTGCCTCGTCGTATGCGGACCGACGCCACCCCCCCCCGGTGTTTACTCGAACATACCACTCGTGCATTTGTGTTGCTTCTTGTTCGGGCTCGGCTGTGTCGCCGACGCACCCCGTTCGATCAGACTGATCTGGTATCGAGACCGGTCGCGGCTGCGCGACGACGCCGCCACGCCGGGGTGCCGTTGCCTGCCGACGGGCGGTCGTCAGTGGCGTCACCCGAGGAGCAGTCGAATGAGCACCCGCACCCAGCAGCAGGACATCACCGCCCAGCGGCCCGGCACCGGCAGCGGCGCCGGGGACACCCCGGCGTGGTGGACCGACGCGGTCGTCTACCAGATCTACCCCCGCTCCTTCGCGGACTCCGACGGCGACGGGATCGGCGACCTCAGCGGCATCATCGCCCACCTCGACCACCTGCAGGACCTGGGCGTGGACGTCGTCTGGCTGTCCCCGATCTACTCGTCCCCGCAGGACGACAACGGCTACGACATCAGCGACTACCAGGACATCGACCCGGTCTTCGGCACCCTCGAGCAGTTCGACGAGCTGCTCGGGGCGGTGCACGCCCGCGGCATGAAACTGGTGATGGACCTCGTGGTGAACCACACCTCCGACGAGCACCCATGGTTCGTCGAGTCCCGGTCCTCCCCGGACTCCCCCAAGCGGGACTGGTACTGGTGGCGGGCCCCGCGCCGGGGCATGGAGCCCGGCGCCCCGGGCGCGGAGCCGACGAACTGGCAGAGCGCCTTCTCGGGCTCGACCTGGGAGTACGACGAGGCCTCGGGCGAGTACTACCTGCACCTGTTCTCGCGGAAGCAGCCGGACCTCAACTGGGAGAACCCCGAGGTGCGGCAGGCCGTCCACGCCATGATGCGCTGGTGGCTGGACCGCGGCGTGGACGGCTTCCGCATGGACGTCATCAACATGATCAGCAAGGACGTCGCCGAGGACGGCCACCTGCACGACGGGCCCCCGGTGGACGGGACGCCCTGGGGCGACGGGTCGGCGTCCTTCCTCTGCGGTCCCCGGATCCACGAGTTCCTCCAGGAGATGAACCGCGAGGTCTTCGCCGGCCGGGACGCCGAGCTCATCACGGTGGGCGAGATGCCCGGCGTCACCGTGGAGCAGGCCCGGCTCTTCACCGATCCGGCCCGCGCCGAGGTGGACATGGTCTTCCAGTTCGAGCATGTGGGCCTCGACCACGGCCCCGGCGGGAAGTTCGACCCCGAGCCGCTGCGCCTGACGGACCTGAAGGCCTCGCTGGGCCGCTGGCAGGAGGGCCTGGAGGAGGTCGGCTGGAACTCCCTGTACTGGAACAACCACGACCAGCCCCGCGCGGTCTCCCGCTTCGGCGACGACAGCCCCGAGCACCGGGTGGCCTCCGCGACCTGCCTGGCCACCCTGCTGCACCTGCACCGCGGCACACCCTACGTGTACCAGGGCGAGGAGCTGGGCATGACCAACGCACCGTTCGAGACGATCGAGGACTTCCGCGACATCGAGTCGGTCAACCACTACCGCCACGCCGTGGCCGCCGGCGCGGACCTCGCCGGGGTGCTGCGCGGACTGCGCTGGTCGAGCCGGGACAACGCCCGCACCCCGGTCCAGTGGACCGCGGGCGCGAACGCCGGATTCACCACCGGCACCCCGTGGATCGCGGTCAACCCCAACCACGACGAGGTCAACGCCGAGACCGCCCGGGCCGACGAGCACTCGGTGTTCCACCACTACCGGCGTCTCATCGAGCTGCGGCACACCGAGCCCGTAGTCGCCCTGGGCGACTTCACCATGCTGGCCCCCCACCACGAGCAGCTCTACGCCTTCACCCGGCGGCTCGAGGACGTCGAGCTGCTGGTGCTCGCCAACGTCTCGGGCGAGGAGGTCCGCGCCGACCTGCGCGAGGGCTGGGCCGGCGCCGAGCTGCTGATCGGCAACCGCACCGACGGCGTGGTCCCCGGCGACGAGGGGCTGCTGCGGCCGTGGGAGGCCCGCGTGCACCGGCGGACCCGGGGCGCGGGGACGCAGGGCTGAGACGCGCCGAAGCGGCAGGGCGCCACCGTGCAGCGGCGCCGCACGGAGCCGCCGGGGCAGCACTGCGCGCCGATGCCCTGGCGGCTCCCGGCGGCCGCCCCGCCGGTGGGGCCGCCGGTGGGGCCGCCGGTGGGGCCGCCGGGGCGGCGGTGGCACAATGAACCGGTGCCGTCCTCCGACCACGTCTCCCTGATCCCCCTGCTCGGCCGCGGCGACGCGCCGGAGCAGGTGCGGCACGTCCGGGAGATCCCCGACCGGGACGCCGTGACGGTCCCCTGGCCCGAGCACCTGCACCCGGACGTGGTCGCGTCCTGGGAACGGCTGGGCGTGCACGCGCCGTACCTGCACCAGGTCCAGGCGGTGCTGGCCCCCCGGCACGTGGTGGTCGCCACGGGGACCGCGTCCGGGAAGTCCCTCGCCTACCAGGCGCCCGTGGCCGACGCCGTGCACCGCGGCCGGCTCGCGGCGCTGGCGAACCCGGGCATGATCCACCACCCGGACGAGGCCACAGCCCTCTACCTCTCCCCCACCAAGGCCCTGGCCGCCGACCAGCTCAAGGGCCTGGACGCCCTCGGCCTGCCGACCCTGCGTGCCGCGACCTACGACGGTGACACCGAACCCGCGGAGCGCCGGTGGGTCCGGGACCACGCCGACGTGGTGCTGTGCAACCCGGACATGCTGCACTACGGGGTGCTGCCCAACCACGCGCGCTGGTCCCGGTTCTTCCGCCGCCTGAAGTACGTCGTGGTGGACGAGGCCCACTCCTACCGGGGTGTCTTCGGCTCGCACGTGGCCAACCTCATGCGGCGACTGCGCCGGATCTGCCGTCTCTACGGCGCGGACCCCGTCTTCATCGGGGCGTCCGCGACCTCCTTCGAGCCGCACGCCTCCTTCGCCCGCCTCGTCGGCGTCCCCGAGGCCGAGGTGACGCCGGTGACCACGGACTTCTCCCCGCACGGACCGGTCACCGTGGTGCTCTGGGAGCCGGAGCAGACCGACGGCGGCGGCGAGAACGACGCCCCGGTGCGGCGCACCGCCCTGGCCGAGACCGCCGACATGCTCACCGACCTGGTGCTCCGCCAGGTCCGCACCATCGCGTTCATCAAGTCCCGCCGCGGCGCGGAGACGATCGCCCAGATCGCCCACCGGCAGCTGGAGGAGGTCGATCCCTCGCTGGCCCACCGGGTGGCGGCCTACCGCTCCGGGTTCCTCCCCGAGGAGCGCCGGGAGCTCGAGGAGGCGCTGCGGGACGGGCGGCTGCTCGGGATCGCGAGCACGTCCGCGCTCGAGCTCGGCATCGACGTGGCCGGGCTGGACGCCGTGGTCGTGGCCGGGTGGCCCGGCACCCGGGCGTCGTTCTTCCAGCAGATCGGCCGGGCGGGCCGGGCCGGGCAGGAGGCCCTGGCCGCCTTCGTGGCCGGCGACGACCCCCTCGACACGTACCTCGTGAACCATCCGGAGGCGATCTTCGACGTCGACGTCGAGGCCACGGTGTTCGACCCTTCCAACCCCTACGTGCTGGCCCCGCACCTGTGCGCGGCCGCGGCCGAGCAGCCGCTGCGCGCGGAGGAGATCGACAGCTTCGGGCCCACCGCGCCGGAGGTGCTCGGCTCGCTCGTGGCGAGCGGGCACCTGCGCCGCCGGCCGAACGGCTGGTTCTGGACGCATCCCCAGTCCGCGGCCGGGATGGTGTCGCTGCGCTCGGACGGCGGTGGGCCGATCCGGATCATCGAGACGGACACCGGCGCGGTGCTCGGCACGATGGACTCCCCCCAGTCCCACTACCAGGCCCATCCGGGGGCCGTGTACGTGCACCAGGGCCGGACCTACATCGTGGACGAGCTCGACGAGGCGGGCTCGGTGGCCGCCGTGACGCGGGCGAACCCCGACTTCTACACCACCGCGCGGGACATCACGCAGGTGAGCGTGGTCGCCGAGGAGCGCTCGGAGCGCTGGGGGCCGGTGACCGTCCACTTCGGCCAGGTGCAGGTCACCACGAAGGTGGTCTCGTTCCAGCGCAAGGCCGTGATCTCCAACGAGGTGCTGGGCGAGGAGCCCCTCGACCTCGCGGCCCGCGACCTGTTCACGAAGTCCGTGTGGTTCACCGTGCCGGGCCCCGTGCTGACCGGCGCGGGGATCGAGGAGCCCGACGTCCCCGGGGCGCTGCACGCGGCCGAGCACGCCGCGATCGGCCTGCTGCCGCTCGTGGCCTCGTGCGACCGCTGGGACGTGGGCGGGCTCTCGACCGCGCTGCACGCCGACACGGAGCTGCCCACGGTGTTCGTCTACGACGGCCACCCGGGCGGGGCGGGGTTCGCGGAGCGCGGCTACGCCACGGCGGTCGCGTGGCTGGGCGCCACCCGGGAGGCGATCTCCTCGTGCGAGTGCGAGCACGGGTGCCCGTCCTGCGTGCAGTCGCCGAAGTGCGGCAACCGCAACAACCCGCTGGACAAGGCCGGCGCCGTGCGGCTGATCGACGCGGTGCTGCGCGACGCCCCCCGCGCCTGAGTCCTCACGGCGCACGGGCGGCCTCCGGGGGCCCGGCCCGGGACACGCCGCGGGCGGCCCCGAAGCGGGCGAGCGGCTCGTCCAGGGCCACGCCGGTGCGCACGTCCACGACGACGCGCTCCGGCTCCACGAGCGCGCACCGCTCGATGCGCGCCCCGTTCTCCCGGGCCACGCGCTCGGCGGCGCCGCACGGGTCGCCGGCCACGAGGCCCCGGGCGGTGTCGGCGGCGGCGAGCGCCGCGAGGTCGGCGGCCTTGCCGGCACGGTGGGTCGCGATCCCCGCCTGGGCCAGCAGCAGCACGGCCACGAGCAGCACGCCGAGCACCAGGGTGAGCGTCAGCGCGTGCACGGTGCCGCTCCCCCGGTCGTCGTCGCGGTCCGGCCAGTGGTCCCGCCGCCCCGGGATGCCCGGCGCCACGATCTCAGCCACCGTGCCCATCGGCCGCTCCGGCCCCCTCCGTCTCGGCGGAGGCGTCCGCGCGCAGCTCCCAGCCGCCCCAGCTCCCGAGGATGCCGGGGGCGGGGCCGGTGACGGTGACCGTGGCCGTCCCCGCGTTCCCGCCCAGGCGGATCGCGGCGTCCTCCCCGGCCACGCGCAGCGCCGTGGAGCGGACCACGGCGGCGCTCTCGCCGCGGGCGGCGGCTCGGGCCGAGGCCCGCGCGGCCTCCTCGTAGCGGATCAGGGTCATCCCGGCCGCGGCGGCCGCGAGGAGCACGGCCAGGAGCAGCACGAGGGCGGGCAGCAGCACGGCCGTCTCGGCGGTGACGGCGCCGCGGTCCGACGGCACCGGCCGCGGCGCGGGTCGGGACCGGGGGCCGCGCGGCGACCACGGACGGAGGCGGGAACCGACACGCCACCGGGAAGCACGGGAACGGGGTAGGGACGGCCGACGAGACCGACCACGGGATGAGCATCGGGGGCGGTGGGCGGGCATGGTGGACTCCTCACGGGCAGGGCTCATGGCGACTCGGGCCGCTGGGACCGGCGGTCAGGTCCGACCGCCCGGGCCGGCGGCCAGGACGGACGGGAGGACGCTCCCGAAGGGTCCGCGGCGCCGGGGACGGCACCACGGACCCCGCGGGAGCAGCCGCTCAGACGCCGAGCGCCTTCTCGATGATCGCGGTCAGGAGCTCGCGCACCTGGCCGGAGGAGAGGACCGCGGCCATGACCCCGCCGAAGGCTGCGGCAGCGAGCACAACCATGGCGTACTCCACGGTGGTCGCGCCGAGGTCCGGGTCCCCCGCCCGGACGAGCGGGCGGGGCGGGACGCCGGTGGTCCGGCGGGCGGACGGTGCGACCGGGCGGTCCCCGGCTGCGACCTCCAAACCGGGCCCGGAGGGGTTGCGGCGCTTCCGGGCGGGACGGGAGGCGGTGATCTGGTGCTGGGACATGATGGTTCCTTTCGGTGCAGAGCGAACTGGTGCGGGGTGAGCAGGTGCCGGACGGCCAGCACGGGCCGGGACCCGGTGCGGAAGGGGAACGGCCCCGGGGGCCCTCGGCTCCGGGCGCGGCGGGTCATCCGAACACCTCGGGCACGAGCCCCATCACGACCGGCAGGACGCCCCAGCAGACGAAGGCCGGCAGGGAGCACAGGCCCAGGGGCAGCACGAGCTGGACGGACAGCGACTCCGCGGCGCGCTCGGCCCGCCGGTAGGCGGCACGCCGGACCTGGGCGGCCTGCGAGCGCAGGCTCCGGGCCGACGGCGCCCCGGACGTCGCGGTGAACGTGAGCGCCTCCCGGTAGTCGGCCAGGTGCGTGGGCAGCTCGCCCGCCGAGGTCCACGCCGTGTGCCACGGCAGCCCGAGCCGCAGCCGGGAGCCCACGCCTTCGAGGGCGGCGCCGGTGGCGTCCGTCCGGCACCCGCCCAGCACCGCCACGGCCTCCCCGAGCGGCAGACCGGCGTCCAGCATGGCGGCGGTGAGCTCCACGAGGACGCCGGCGGAGACGTGCGGTCCCGGCGGGCGGCGGCGGGCCGCGGCAGGACGGGGCGTTCCCGGCAGCCGGGCCCGGGACGGGAGCGCCGCCAGCGCCACGGCGGCCACCAGGAGCAGCCCGGCGGCGGGCGCTGCGAGGGCGGTCATCGCGCGCCCACCGCCTCGGCGCGGCCGATCAGGGTGCGCGTCCACACCCGGCCGAGGACCGTGAGCGCCGCGCCGGCCACGAGGGCGGCCAGCCCCCACGGCGTGGTGAGCAGCGTGCGCAGCGGGTCGACGCCCATGAGCATGCCCAGTCCGACGCCGAGCACCGGGAGCCAGGTCAGGATCCGGACGGTGGAGCGGGGGCCGGCCAGGGCGGTGCCGCGTGCCGCCTCGGCGTCGAGCTCCGCCTCGAGGGCGTCGGCGAGACCGCCGAGCAGGGCGGCGAGGGGCGCGCCGGTGCGCTCGGAGACCTCCCAGCACAGGGAGAGCTCGGCGGTGGTGGCGACGGCCCGCCGCTCCAGCGCGCGGTGGCCCAGCTCCGGAGCCGGCACCCCCGCCAGGGCGGTCGAGACGCTCAGCCCCAGGCGGACGGCGGCCGCCACGGAGGTGCACAGCAGCTCGAGGTGCCGGCCGGTGCCCGTGCGGGCGGCGCGGCCCCCGGGCCCCGCTCCCTCGAACGCGGCCGCCGGGGACCGGCCCGCCTCCAGCAGCGCCGCGAGCCGGCGCAGCAGCGCGATCCACTCGGCGGCCTCCGTCTCGGCGTCCCGGGCGAACCGGGCCCACCACCGGACCGGGGCGACCGCCCCGGTGCCCGCCCGCGCGGCCGACCGGACGCGGTGACCCGGACCCGCGACCAGCACCGCAACGCCTCCGGCGAGGCACAGGCAGAGGGCGAGGCAGAGGACGAGGACCGTGCTCACGGCCGGCCTCCCGCGAGGTCCTCGCCCGGGTCGGGCGAGCGGTCGGACGCCTGGCCGGGCGATCGGCCGGGCCGGTGGTCGAGCAGGGCGCACATCCCGTCCCAGCCCGGGCCGCGGCGCACGCCGTCGTGGGACCGGACCGCCGCGGGCACGGAGACGAGGGCGCCGGCCCGGTCCTCGAGCAGGGACACCGCCCGGACCTCGCGGCGCCCGCCCGCCCGGGCCACGTGGACGACCAGGTCCAGGGCGCTCGCGGCCTGCAGCGTCACGGCCTCCCGGCTCATCCCGGCCAGGGCGCCCAGGGCCGAGAGCCGGGCGGGGACCGCCTCGGCGGAGTTGGCGTGCACGGTGCCCGCCCCCGCGTGGCCGGTGTTCAGGGCCGTGAGGAGCTCGCGCACCTCGGCGCCGCGGCACTCGCCCACCACGAGCCAGTCGGGCCGCATCCGCAGGGCCTGCCGGACGAGCTCCGCCAGGTCGATGCTGCCCGCGCCCTCGGTGTTGGCGTGCCGCGCCTGGAGACCGACCACGTGGGGGTGCTCGGGCCGCAGCTCGGCGGCGTCCTCGATGAGCACGATCCGCTCGTGCGCCGGGGAGCAGGAGAGCAGGGCGTTGAGGACGGTCGTCTTCCCCGCCCCGGTGGCGCCGCTGACCAGGAAGTTGGCGCCCGAGCGCACGGCGCCCACGAGGAGCTCGGCGGTGCCGGGGTGGACGGTCCCCGCCGCCACGAGGTCCTGCAGGGACAGGGTCCTCGTGCTGCGGAAGCGGACGGAGAGCAGGGTCCCGCCCGTGGAGATCGGCGGGAGGACGGCGTGCACCCGGTAGCCGGCGGCCGTCTGGACGTCCACGCACGGGTGGGCGGCGTCGAGGCGGCGTCCTGCGGCGGTGACCAGACGCACGGCCAGGGCGCGCACCTCGGCGTCGGAGCGGAAGGGGGACGGGACGCGGCGCACCCCGGCCTCGGTCTCGAGCCAGACCTGGTCCGGCCCGTTGACGTAGACGTCGGTGAGACCCCGGTGCGGCAGCAGCGGCTCGAGCGGACCGAGACCGGTCAGCTCGGCGCGCACGGCCTGCACCGCCCGCAGGGTGCCGGCGGCCCCGAGCACCCGGCCGCTCGCGCGCACGGCCGCGGCGATGTCGGTGTCCGTGACCGGCCCGGGGGCGGCCAGCAGCCGGTCCCGCACGTCGTCGAGCAGGGCGGCCGGCAGCGCGGCCTGCGGACCGGGCACCGCACCGGCCAGCGCGGCGCTCACGGGGCGGCCCCCACCGCCTCGAGCAGACCCGCCACGTCCCGGGCGAGCCGCCGGGAGCGGCCCGCCTCGAGCAGCCGGCCTGTCTCGGCGGCCTCCGGCACCGCGCCGGAGAAGCGCAGGGAGCCGGCGACGGGCAGACCGGTCGTGGCGGCGGCGAGGGCGTCGTCCACGTCGGCCACGTTGAGCCCGGCCGGCACCAGGCGGGCCGTGGCGCCCGCCAGGGAACCGGCGGCCCACCGCGCGGCCAGCACGCCGCGCACCGTCCGGGGCGTGAGCACGAGGACCTCGTCGCACAGGGCCGCGGTGTCCGCCGTACCCGGCCCCGCCCGGCCCAGGTCCACGACGACGAGGGCGGCCGCCCGGCGCAGCGCCTCGAGCACGCCGGCGTACGGCGCGGCGGCTCCGTCCGGCTGGGAGCGGTCCCAGGACAGCCAGCGCAGCTGTCCCGTCCGGGCCATGGCCGGCCACAGCTGCTCGGCGTGCACCGTCCCGGCGATCCGGAGCAGGTCCGGCCAGCGCAGACCGTCCTGGTCCTCGAGGCCCAGCAGGACGTCGATTCCGCAGCCGGCGCGGTCCGCGTCCACGAGGACGGCCGGCCGGTCCTCGTGCGCGGCGCGGTCGGCGAGCCAGCACGCCAGCGTGGACGTGCCGGCCCCGCCCACGGCGCCCAGCACGCCCAGCACCCGGCCCGTGCCGCCGGGACCGGCGGGGCCGCCGGGCCGGGCGGTGAGCAGGTCGGCGAGCCATCCGGCGGCGTCGGGCAGCACGGCCACGGCGCAGCCGCCGAGGTCGGCCGCCCGGTCCCAGATCCCGGGGTCCTCGGGCCGGCCCACGAGCACCGTGCCCGGACGGACCCGCCCCCGCACGGCGTGGCGCACGTCCACGAGCTCGGTGTCCGCGAGCGTGCCCGGCGCGGTGGCCTCCGCCGCGCCGGGCGGATCGGCCAGCAGGTCGGCGCCGGCGGCCGCGCAGACGCGCTCGACCGTGGCGCGCAGCCCGGCGTCGTCGCTGACGAGGCGCACGGTGCGCGTGCGGGCCGCGGTGCCCGGACGCGGCGGGGCCGGGGCGGAGAGGTGGGCGGCGGTGCTCATGGCCCCACTGTCCGGGCGGGCGGCACCGGGCCGGCCCGGCGGGGGCGCCGGTGTGGACGGGCCACCGGCTTCCGGCGGCCGCGCGGGCGTGTGCAGTCCGGGCACCGGCGTAGCGTGACGGACCCGTGCAGGACAATGGCCGGATGCACATCGTGGTGGGACCAGCACAGGACGGCCGGGGCGGGCACCGGGTCCAGGGCCTGACGGGCTCCGGGGACCCGGACGGGCCCGGCGTCGACGTGCCCGCCGGGGAGCTGGCCGCGTTCGTCGCCGACCGCGAGGAGGCCGCCCGGCGCGCCGGGTCCACGCCGCCGCGCTGGACCTGGGAGCGCACGGGCGCCGTCTACCCTCAGCTGCTGGCCGCCGGCGTCCGGGTGGAGCGCTGCCACGACCTGCGGCTGTGCCAGGCGATCCTGGCCACGGCCGCCACCGCCCACGGGTCCGGCGTCGACGGCCCGCTGCCCTACGAACCGGTGCTGCCGCCGCTGCCCGCCGACGAGGCGCCCGGGCTGCTCCCGCCGCCGTCCCCCGCCGAGGACCAGTCGAGCCTGTTCGACCTCCCCCGCGCCACGGGTCCCGACGCGGCCGTGCTGGTCGCCGAGCTGCGGGCGCAGCTCGCCGCGGTGGCCGACGCGGTGGACGCCCGCCGGCTGACCCTGCTGCTGGCCGCGGAGTCCCAGGGCGCGCTGATCGCCGCGGAGATGCAGCACGCCGGGGTGCCCTGGCGGGAGGACGTCCACCGGGCCCTGCTGGAGGACGCCCTGGGCCCCGAGCCGGCGCCCGGGGAGCGCCCCCCGCGGATGGAGGAGACCGTGGCCCGACTGCGGGAGACGCTGCACGCGCCGGGGCTGAACCCGGACTCCCCGCAGGAGCTGCTCAAGGCGATGCGGGCGGCGGGGATCGACGTGACGAGCACCCGGCAGTGGGAGCTCGTCGAGTGGGCGCGGGCCGTGCCCGGTCTGGCGGCCCGGCGCCAGGCCCTGATCGAGCCCGTCCTGGAGCACAAGAAGCAGGCGCGGCTGCTCAGCGCCAACGGGTGGCACTGGCTGGCCACGTGGGTGCGGGACGGCCGCTTCCGCCCGGAGTACGTGGTGGGCGGGGTGGTCACCGGCCGCTGGTCGGCCCGCGGCGGGGGCGCCCTGCAGATCCCGCACGTGGTGCGGGACGCCGTGCGGGCGGATCCCGGGCGCGTGCTCGTGGTGGCGGACGCGGCCCAGCTCGAGCCGCGCGTGCTGGCGGCGCTGGCCCACGACGACGCCCTGGCCGCCGCGTCCCGCGGCAAGGACCTCTACCAGGCCATCGCCGACCTCGGCGAGGAGCGGGGTTCGGAGCTGACCGAGCGCCCCCAGGCGAAGGTGGCCATGCTGGGCGCGATGTACGGGGCCACCACGGGCCAGTCGGGCCGGCTCATGCCGCACCTGGCGCGGATGTTCCCCCGCGCCGTGGACTACGTGCAGCAGGCCGCCCGGGTGGGCGAGACGGGCGGACAGGTCCGCACGCACCTGGGCCGCTGGTCCCCGCTGCCGGGCCCGGCGTGGGATGCGGCGCAGCGGGACACCGCCACCCAGGAGGCCGAGCGGCGCGCCGGGGCGATGGCCCGCGGGCAGGGCCGGTTCACCCGCAACTTCGTGGTCCAGGGCACGGCCGCCGAGTGGGCCGTGTGCTGGATGGGCGCCATCCGCTCGGCGCTGGCGCGGGAGGCGGTCGACGCCGAGCTCGTGTTCTTCCTGCACGACGAGGTCGTGCTGCACTGCGCGCGGGAGGACGCCGAGCGGGCCGCCGGGCTGGTCCGCGAGTGCGCGGAGCGGGCGGCCCGGCTGGTGTTCGGGCGGATCCCGGTGGAGTTCCCCGTCAGCGTGGCCGTGGTGGAGTCCTACGCGGACGCCAAGTAGGCCGCCCCGGCCCGGGCCACAGCAGGGGGCTCAGCACAGGTCCCGGTAGGGGGCGCCGGTCACGTGCCGGCGCCACTCGTCCTCCGTGATCGGGTCGCCCCGGTTGGCGCAGACCGCCTCGACCGCGTCCTCGGCCCGGACCAGCCAGCTGCGCACCACGCCGTCGTCTCCGGTGGCGACCAGCCGGTCCCCCACGAAGCGCACGTCGTTCATCCGGTCGCCGGAGGCGGACAGGGCCGCGTAAACGTCGAGGTCCGCGGCGCCCACGGTCCACATCCACACGAACTTGTCGCCGGAGGCCCCGGCCAGCAGGGCCCCGTCCGCGGAGAACTGCAGTCCCTTGACGGAGGACAGGGCGTCCGAGGTCTCGCCCACGGGGTAGGGGTCGGACGGGTCCGCGACGTCCCAGAGCCGCACCCGGCCCGCCTCCGTGCCCACGGCCAGGAGGTCGGCCACCGGGGAGAACGCGATCGAGGTGGCCACGGAGTCGAGGGCCAGCCTCGCGGCCCGCCGCGGGGCGGCGGGGTCGGACACGTCCCACAGCTCCACGCCGTTGGCGTCGTCCGCGGCGGCGAACAGGGTGCCGTCCGCGTCGAACCGGGCGGCCTCCGTGCCGGGGACGGGGATCGTGGCCACCCGCCGGAGCGGCGCCTCGGGGCCGCGGCGCAGGAGGGCGATCTCGGAGCCCACCTCGGACCACGCCGCGATCGTTCCGGCGTCCGTCGTGACGTCGGCGCCCGTGATGCCCGCCTCGATGGCCGCGGCGCGCTCCGGCTCCTCCGGGCGGCCCCCGTCCAGGGGCCACACGAGGACGTCCCCGTCCTCGGTGCCCCCCGCGATCAGCGACGCGTCGGGGGCCACGGCCCCCGCGTACCAGAGGGTCTCCCCGGGCGGGGCCTCCGGGGGCGGCAGCGGCCGGGGGTCCTCGCCCGAGAGGTCGAAGAGGGACACGACGTCGGGGCCGATCCCGACGGCGCTCAGCACGGTGTGCTGCCGGTCGACGGAGAGCTGGTACACGGGCTCGCCCCGCCGGTGGATGACGGGCCCGCGCCGGTCCCACGAGCGCGTGGTGCCGTCCTGGGAGGTGGTGAGCACCCGCTTGCCCACGCGCAGCGCGCTGGTGACCCGGGCGGCGGTGGGGAAGGAGTCGATCCGGGCGAGGTCGGAGAGCCGGTGCACGTAGGCGTTCTGGTCGAAGCTGGCGGCCACGACGGCCTCGCCGTCCGGGGTGAAGGAGACGTCGCTGATCCAGCTGCCGAAGTCCGTGAGCGTCCCGGAGCGGGAGACCCGCTCCCCCTCGACGTCGTAGAGGCGCAGCTCGCGGGCGCTCAGCCCGGCGGCGAGGCGCGCGCCGTCGTCGGCGAGGTCAAGGGCCCGGACGACCCGCCCGGTCGGGACCGGGTCGAGGCGCTGCGCGCGGGCGCCGTCGGTGGCGTACCGGGTGATCTCCCCGGACGTCCCGCCCGCGTAGACCGTTCCGTCGGGGGCGGCCGCCAGGGCCAGGACGTCTGCGTCCTCCCCCAGCGCCAGGGCCAGCAGCGGAGCGGGGGCGCCGGGGTCCTCGATCGACCACCGCAGCACCTCGCCCCGCCCCCCGGCCAGCAGCTGCCGGCCGTCGGGCGAGAGGACGACCGCGTTGACCGGTGTCCCCGCCCCCACGTCGAGCCCGGCCAGCCGCCGGGCCGGGGCCCCGGTGACGTCCCACAGGCTCACGTGCCCGAGCCCGCCCACCGCCGCGAGGACCCGCCCGTCCACCGCCAGGAGGTCCACGTCGCTCAGTCCGGGGGCGCCGTCGACCACGGCGAGGTCCTCCCGATTCTCGGCGAGCCGGTCGCTGTCCCGCCACACGGACAGCAGGCCGTCCCCGGCGGCGCGCGCGACGACGGAACCGTCGTCCAGCGCCGCGAGCCGGGACGCGCCGTCCGGGCCGAGCCACCGCTCCGGGGCGTTCACCGCGGTGGCGTCGATCAGGGCCGAGGTGCCCTCCCGGGTGGGGGCCATCCGGTAGGCCGCGAGGCTCAGCTGCGAGGCGAGGTTGGGCGACTCGCCCCGGATCCGGGAGGCCTCCAGCGCGGTCTGGCGGGAGAGCGCCTCGTCGCGGGCGGTCTCCGCGACGGTCTGGAAGCGTTCCGCGCGGACGCCCAGCGCCCCGGCGACCACGGCCGCGCAGACGGCCAGGGCGAGCAGGACGAGGGCCACGTGGCCGCGCCGCTCGATCTCCCGGGCGCTGCGCTTCTGCCGCTCCAGGGCGTCTTCGTAGTGGCGCTCGCTCTCCGCCAGGTACTCGCGCTCGGCCGGGCTCAGGAGCGCCTGCTGGCGCGGGTCCCCGGTCCAGTCCCGGAAGGAGGCGAGCTGGCCCAGCGGGATCAGGGCGAGGGGGTCGCGGTCGTTGGCGAGCCACATCTGGGTGGCGCGCTGCAGCTGCTGGCGAACGTAGAGGTCGCGGCGGCTGTCCTCGATCCAGCGGCTGAGCCGGGACCAGTGGTCCAGCAGGGACTCGTGGCTGAGCTGGATCTCGTCCCGGTCGATGGTCAGCAGCCGGGCGCGGGCGAACTCCTCGACCACGGCCGCCCCGCCCTCCGGCAGCTCCTCCCGGAGCACCGGGGTGCGCACGACCGTGGCCGAGGTCCCGGTGCCGACCACGCGCACCAGCCGCAGGAACACCGCGCGGGCCACCTCCCGCTCGCGCGGGCCCAGCCGGGCGTGCACCTCCTCGGCCCGCCGCTCCACGGCCTCCGTGATGCCGCCCGCCGCGTGGTAGTCGGCCACCGTCAGCTCGCGGGTGCGGGCGTGCTCCCAGGTGCCGAGCATCGCCTGGGAGAGCATCGGCAGCAGGCCCACGCCGGCCTCCGTGCCGCGGGGGGCGACGTCCCGCAGGATCACCCCGACCAGGTCCGGGGAGACGCGGGCGCCGACGGCCTCGGCGGGGCCCACCACGATCCGCTCCAGCTGCTCACGGGTCAGCGCCCCGAGCAGCACCGGGCGCTCCAGGGCGGTGCGCAGCTCGGCGTGCCGGCTCGCGGTGCCGAAGAAGTCCGCTCGCAGGCCGACCACGACCACCCGGTCCCGGCTCGCCGCGGCGAGCCGGTCCAGGAACCGCCCGGGCTCCTCGGCCTCCCGGGCGCCCGTCCAGAGCTCCTCCAGCTGGTCGACGACGAGCAGGTCCGGAGCCGCCGCGACGGCGTCCTCGAGCCGGCGCACCGGGTCGAGGCCCGGGGTCGTGGCCTCGACGCTCCACCCGTGCAGGGCTCCGCCCTCGGCCCGCAACCGGCCGAGGAGCCCGGCGCCCAGCAGCGAGGACTTGCCCGCGCCGGAGGCTCCCACCACGGCCAGGATGCGGGGCCCGCCGGCGTCCGCCAGCCGCACCACCCGCTCGCCGAGCACGGCGACCTCGGCGGTCCGGCCGAAGAAGTGCGTCTCGTCCTCGGGGCGGTAGGAGCGCAGGCCCACGTACGGGGTGGAGTCCGGCCTGACCGGGGTGCGGAAGCGGTTGACGTCCTCCCACCACAGCTCCGCGGGGCGCTCGTCCGTCAGCCCGAGGGCGTCCAGCAGGGCCGTGAACTCCTCGCGCAGGGCCGGGCCGGGCAGGTGCGCCCCGCTGAGCCAGCCCTGGATGGTGCTGGCCGGCAGCCGGCAGGAGGCCGCGAGCGCCCGGACCGACAGGCCGCGGCGGCGGCGCGCGACGCTGAGCTGCTCGGCGAGCCGGGGCCGCTCGGAGCCGGGTGGGGGCGAGGCCACCGGGAGCCTCCTCGGGGGGTCGTGGGCACGGGGGACCCTGGAATGGTAAGTCCGCTTGCCGGGGCGCCGGCAATGTTGCGCCCGGGGCGGCGTCATGCCCCCGGGGGCGTGCTACAGCGGCGCGGGCAGGTCCCGGCCGGTGTCCCAGGGCACGGCCCAGCCGAGGGCGGTGAGCACCCGGTCCAGGAGCACGCCGGTGAACCCCCAGACGGTCACGGTGGACGCGGTGCCGGGCACGGGGACCGTGAAGGCGGGCGAGCGGTAGGTCTGCCGGCCGCGCGTGACGGTCGCGGAGTGCCGGTTGGCCGGGTCGATGAGGTCCAGCACGGGGACGCGGAACACGAGGGAGGACTCGGCGTGGTCCACGACGTCCACCGGCGAGACGTCCCGCCACCAGCCCAGCACCGGGGTGACGAGGTGGTTGGAGACCGGCAGGGGCACCGGGGCCAGGGCGCCGAGCACCTCCACCCCGTGCGGGTCCAGCCCAGTCTCCTCCTCGGCCTCGCGGACGGCCGCGCGCACGTGGGCGGCGCTGACCTCGCCGCCGGGCACGGACAGCACCTCGTGCAGGTCCCCGTCCTCGGGGTCCAGGCGCCCGCCCGGGAAGGCGACCTGGCCGGGGTGGGAGCGCAGCGTCGCGGCCCGCTGGACCAGGAGGACGTCGAGGTCCCGCCCCACGCCCTCCGCGTGCTCGGCGGCGCGCGAGGGCAGGTCGTCGAGCGCGCCGAAGAGGATGAGCACGGCCGAGCGGCGGTAGTTCTCGTCGATCTGCCCGATCCGCCACGGCTCGCGGTCCTCCATCCGCAGCTGCCGGCCGCTGCGGGCCACGCGCAGCAGGTCTTGGTAGGCGTCGCCCATGGGCCGTCCTCCTCGCCGGTCGGTGCCGCTCACGAGCTCAGGGGCCAGCCGTCGGCCTGCAGCTGGGCCCGGCTGCGCCCGGCGAGGAACAGCTCCAGCAGCTCCTCCCGGCCCGCGGCGAACTCGTACTTGAGCAGGGCCGCCGCCTGGGCGGTGTCCGTGGGGCCCTCGCCGTAGGACGGGCACAGGTCCGCGACGGGGCACACCCCGCACGCGGGCCGCCGGGCGTGGCAGATGCGCCGCCCGTGGTAGACGAGCCGCTGGGACAGGTCGGTCCAGTCGCGGGGCTCGAACAGGGCGGCGACGTCCCGCTCGACCTTGACCGGGTCCTCCTCCGCGGTCCAGCCGAAGCGGCGGGCGAGCCGGCCGAAGTGGGTGTCCACGGTGATCCCGGGGATCCCGAAGGCGTTGCCGAGCACCACGTTGGCGGTCTTGCGGCCCACCCCGGGCAGGGTGACGAGGTCCTCCAGCCGCCCGGGCACCTCGCCGTCGTGGTCGTCCACGATCTTCTGCGCCAGGGTCCGGATGGCCCGGGTCTTGGCCCGGTAGAAGCCGAGCGGGCGGATGATCTCCTGGATCTCGGCCTCGTCCGCTTCGGCGAGCGCCCGCGGCGTGGGACAGGCGGCGAAGAGGCGCGGCGTGGTCGCGTTCACGCGCACGTCGGTGGTCTGGGCGGAGAGCACCGTGGCCACGAGCAGCTCGTACGGGGAGCAGAAGTCCAGCTCGGCGACCGCGTACGGGTACGCCCCGGCGAGCACCGCGTTGATCCGGCGGGCCCGCCGCTTGAGCGCCAGCGGGGACTCGGGGGCGCCCGTCCGGCGGCGCCGTGCGGCGCCGGCGCGCGCCTTCGCGGGGTCCACGACGCGCAGGTGGGCGGGCGGGCGGGGCACGGCAGTCGGGACCATGCCCCGATTCTAGGCGGCGCACCCGGCGAGCTTCCGTGACTCGGTGCGGCGTGGCCCCTGTGGAACCGGGTGCACCGATCGTCTAGGGTGAAAACGACACTGTGTGAGCTGTGACACGGACGTCCGGTGCCGCCGGGGGTCCGTGCGCGGTGTGCGACGAGAAGGGAAGACCACATGGCTTCAGAGACCACGTCCGCCGAGGGCAGGACCTTCGCCCCGAGCCCCGAGTTCGCAGCCCAGGCCAATGCCACCGCCGAGCTTTACCGCCAGGCGGAGGAGGAGGGCGTCGACTTCTGGGGCCGCCAGGCGCGGGAGCTGCTGACCTGGAACAAGGAGTTCACCGAGGTCCTCGACTGGTCGAACCCCCCGTTCGCCAAGTGGTTCCAGGACGGCACCCTCAACGCGTGCTACAACGCCGTGGACCGCCACGTGGAGGCCGGCAACGGGGACCGGGTCGCCATCCACTTCGAGGGCGAGCCCGGCGACAGCCGCAGCTACACCTACGCCCAGCTCAAGGACGAGGTGTCCCGGGCCGCCAACGCCATGGAGAGCCTTGGCGTGACCAAGGGCGACCGCGTGGCCCTCTACCTGCCGATGATCGCCGAAGCGGTCATCGCGATGCTGGCCTGCGCCCGCATCGGCGCGATCCACTCCGTGGTCTTCGGCGGGTTCTCCGCCGACGCGCTGCGCTCGCGTGTCGAGGACGGCGAGGCGAAGCTCGTGGTCACCGCGGACGGGACCTTCCGCCGCGGCAAGCCCTCCATGCTCAAGCCGGCCGTCGACGACGCCCTCTCCCGTGGTGGCGCCACCGTGGAGCACGTCCTCGTGGTCCGCCGCAACGAGGCCGACATCGAGATGACCGAGGGCCGGGACGTGTGGTGGCACGACGCCGTCGAGGCCGCCTCCCCGGAGCACACCCCGTCCGAGCAGGGCGCCGAGGACCCGCTGTTCATCCTCTACACCTCCGGGACCACCGGCAAGCCCAAGGGCATCATGCACACCACGGGCGGCTACCTCACCCAGGGCGCGTTCACCCACAAGAACGTCTTCGACCTCAAGCCGGAGACGGACGTCTACTGGTGCACCGCCGACGTCGGGTGGGTCACCGGCCACTCCTACGTCGCCTACGCCCCCCTGGTCAACGGCTCCACCCAGGTGATCTACGAGGGCACCCCGGACTCCCCGCACCGCGGCCGGTTCTGGGAGATCGTGCAGAAGTACGGCGTCACGATCATGTACACCTCCCCCACCGCGATCCGCACCATGATGAAGTGGGGCGAGGAGATCCCGGCCGAGTACGACCTCTCGTCCCTGCGGGTGCTCGGCACCGTGGGCGAGGCCATCAACCCCGAGGCGTGGACCTGGTTCCACCGGGTCATCGGCGGCGGCCGCTGCCCGATCGTCGACACCTGGTGGCAGACCGAGACCGGCGCCATCATGATCTCCCAGCTGCCGGGCGTGACGACCGCCAAGCCGGGCTCCGCGCAGGTGCCGATCCCCGGCATCAAGGTCGACGTCGTGGACGACACCGGGCAGTCCGTGCCCAACGAGACCTCGGGCTTCCTGGTGCTGCGCGAGCCGTGGCCTGCGATGCTGCGGACCATCTGGGGCGACGACGACCGCTACGTGGACACGTACTGGTCCCGGTTCGGCGAGATGTACTTCGCCGGCGACGGCGCCAAGCGCGACGCCGACGGGGACGTGTGGATCCTCGGCCGCGTCGACGACGTCATGAACGTCTCCGGCCACCGCCTGTCCACCCCGGAGATCGAGTCCGCGCTCGTGTCCCACCCGTCCGTGGCCGAAGCCGCGGTGGTGGGCGCCACGGACGAGACCACCGGCCAGGCCGTGATCGCGTTCGTCATCCTCTCCGACCAGGCCGACGCCGAGGGCCGGGACAAGACCGAGCTGGCCGAGGAGATGCGGGCCCACGTGGGCAAGGAGATCTCCCCGATCGCCAAGCCCAAGAAGGTGCTCATCGTCCCCGAGCTGCCCAAGACCCGGTCCGGGAAGATCATGCGCCGGCTGCTCAAGGACGTCGCGGAGGACCGGGAGGTCGGCGACGTCTCGACCCTCGCGGACCAGACCGTGATGCAGCAGATCGTGGACTCGCTCGCCAAGTAGTCCGCGCCCCAGCTCCGCAGCGCCCCCTCGCCCCTGCCGTGCGAGGGGGCGCTGCGGCGTCCGGGGGCCGCGCCCGGACCGGCGGGCGCCGGGGTGAGAGGATGCGGGCATGACCACCACGCGCAGACCGATCTACGTCCTCAACGGCCCCAACCTCAACCTGCTCGGCGTCCGGCGCCCGGAGGTGTACGGCACCACGACGCTCGCGGACATCGAGGAGGCCGTGCGCGCCCGGGCCGCCGCGGGCGGGTGGGACGTCGAGTTCCACCAGTCCAACCACGAGGGCGTCCTGGTGGACCGGATCCAGGAGGCCCGCACGGAGGGCGCGGCGATCGTAATCAACCCCGCGGCCTTCACGCACTACTCGATCGCGATCCACGACGCGCTCGAGGCGGCGGAGCTGCCCGTGGTGGAGGTGCACCTGTCCAACGTGCACCGGCGCGAGGCGTTCCGGCACACGTCCTACGTGTCCCTGCAGGCGGACGTGGTGATCGCCGGGGCGGGGGCCTTCGGCTACGAGATGGCGGTCGAGCACCTGCTGCGGACCCTGGAGGGGTAGCCGCTCAGGCGGCGCAGGAGCCGGAGTCCACGGCCTGGGTGGCGCCCGCGGCGGCGCCCAGCGCCCCGCGCAGCTCGTCCAGGGTGAGGGCGTAGCCGACCTGCCCCTCGAGGGCCTTGGCGAAGACGACGCCGACGACGGAGCCGTCCTGCGCCACGAGCGGGCCGCCGGAGTTGCCCTGCTGCACCTGACCGGCCAGCTGGATGATCTCCATCGTCCCGCCGGTCCCCTCCACGGGCGCGAGCGCGGTGCCCTGCACGGTGGCGGGCCCGGCGGCGAACGGCCCACCCAGGGGGTAGCCCATGAAGGCGACCGAGTCCCCGGCCGCGGGGTCCGCCCCGAGCGGCAGCGCGGCCAGCGGCAGGGACGGCGCGGAGAGGACGGCGAGGTCGGAGCCCGGGTCGTAGTGGACGACGGCGGCGGCGTGCACCTGCCCGTCCCGGGTCTGCACCACCGGCTCGTCCACCCCGGCCACCACGTGCGCGTTGGTCACCACCTGCCCGGCGTCGGTCACGAAGCCCGAGCCGGTCTGGTTCTGGCGGCACTCCACCGCCATGCCGTAGACCTGCACCACGGACTGCCCGGCCGCCTGCAGCGCGGGCGTGCTCGTGCTCTCGTCGGGGGCCTCCTCGGCGGGGAAGAGCAGCTCGTCGAGCTGACGGATGCCGGTGGCCCCGCCCACGGCGTCCCGGGCCTCGGTCACCGCCGCGCGCACGGGCCCCGGGGTGTGCTCGTCGATCGTGCGCAGCACGGTCGAGGACGCCACCTGCTGGGACACGGCCGGGATGCCCAGCTGGCCGACGAGCGAGGCGAGCAGCGAGAGCACGAGCGCGGCGACGGCCACGTCGAGGGCCGCCCCGGCGATCCGGTTCAGCGCGCCCAGGCGCATGCGCTCGGTCACGGCGGACAGGGCGCGGCCCAGCAGCCCGCCCAGCATCTGCCCCGCCACCAGCAGGACCAGGACCGTGGCGAGCACGGCGCCCACGCGGTACTGCGGGTCCACCTGCGCGCTCACCCACGGGGCGGCCGAGAACGCCGCCACCCCGCCGAGCACGAGCCCGGCCAGGGAGAACAGGGAGTTGAAGAAGCCGCGGCTGAACCCGTAGAAGAGGTAGCCCAGGAGCACGACGGCCAGGAGGACGTCGAGCAGGTTGAAGGACGGAGACATCGGGTTCCTCTGCGGTTTCTTCGGGGCCGGGAGCCGGGGAGCGAGCCACCAGCATAGGGAGCGCGGCTGGGAGATCCGTGGAGCGGGCCTGCCACCCCGCCCGGGCCCGCCGCGCCCGTCCTTGGGATTCGCGGGCCGGAGACACTACAGTGAACGTCAGGTACGTTAGGTCGCTCACACACCGGTGCGGGCGACTCCCGCTGACATCGGCCGCCACGGGCAACGGCCCGGCGGCACATCTTGAGGAGAACCATGGATATCGACGTCCTCCGCCGCGCTCCCCTGTTCGCGTCCCTGGACGACCAGGCCTTCGCCGCCCTCACCGAGGAGCTCACCGAGGTCGACCTCTCGCGCGGCTCCACGCTGTTCCACGAGGGCGATCCGGGCGACCAGCTGTACTTCATCATCTCGGGCAAGATCAAGCTCGGCCGCACCGCCCCGGACGGCCGCGAGAGCCTCGTGGCGATCATGGGCCCGGGCGAGCTGTTCGGCGAGATGGCGCTGTTCGACCCGAGCCCGCGCTCCACGTCCGCGACCGCCGTGTCCGAGACGCGCCTGGCCGGGCTCAAGCACGAGAACCTCAAGAAGGTCATCGAGCGCTCCCCCGACGTCTCCGCGCAGCTGCTGCAGGCCCTGGCCCGCCGGCTGCGGCGCACCAACGAGAGCCTCGCCGACCTGGTCTTCTCCGACGTGCCCGGCCGGGTGGCGAAGGCGCTGCTGGACCTGGCCGACCGGTTCGGCCGGCCCGCCACCGACGGCATCCTCGTGGCGCACGAGCTCACCCAGGAGGAGCTGGCCCAGCTCGTCGGCGCGTCCCGCGAGACCGTGAACAAGGCCCTGGCCGAGTTCGTCCAGCGCGGCTGGATCCGGCTCGAGGCGCGCGCCGTGGTGATCCTCGACCTGCAGCGGCTCAAGCAGCGCAGCCGCTGAGTCCTGCCCCGACACCGGGACGGCCCGGTCACCCTCGCGGGTGACCGGGCCGTCCGCGTGTGCGGGCGCGGGGGCGGCTCAGGTCAGGTCGAGGCGCAGCACGGGCCGGCCGTCGTGCACCTCGAGCACCGGGTTGCGGGCCACCACGGCCCGCTTCTTCGCCAGGAAGGCGATCGCCGAGGTGCACTCGGCGACCGACTCGAGCACGCACTGCACGCCGGGCGAGGAGAGGTCGTCGATCGTGCGGCCCACGGTGTCCTCCTGCCCCACGAGATCCCCGAGCCAGCTGCCCGCCGGGTCGGCCACGGCCTGCGCGGCGTCCACCCAGCGGCCCCAGACGCCCTTCGACTCGAGCACGGACGGGGCCTGCCCGTCGGGGACCACCGCGGTGAAGTAGTGGATGTCGTACCGGCGGTGGGCGAAGTCGGAGGTGATCCAGTGCGCGAGCGGCTTGAGCAGGTCGGAGCGCAGCACGAGCCGGCGCCGGCCGAGCACCTGGGCGAGGGACACGTCCCCCACGGCGAGAGCCTCCCGGGAGCGCATCCACTCGGCGCCCTCCACGGACTCGATGGTGCTCATCGTGTCCGACCCGGCCAGCAGGACGCCGGCCTCCTCGAACGCCTTGCGGACCGCGGCGACCACGGTGCGCCGCGCCCGGCCGAGGTCGTCCTCGACGCCGAGCCTGCGCGCCCAGTCCGCGGGGCTGGGCCCGGCCCAGTCGAGGGGATCGTCGTCGTGGGGCTCGAGGGTCCCGCCGGGGAACCCGACGGTGCCGAGCGGTGAGTTGCCCGGGCGGTACTTGAGGTAGGTCTCCACGCCGTGGTCGCCGTCCCGCACGAACACCACCGCGGCGGCGGGTGAGGGGGCGCTGCCGGGGATGCCGGCGCCCCGCTCGAGCCAGGCCTGCGCGGCCCCACGCTGGCCCTCCGGGATCTCGAACCAGCGCACGGCTGGCGGGCGGCCCTGTCGCGGGGACGGGGGCTGCGAATCAGCGGAACTCGGCAACGAGCTCCACCTCGACCGGCGCGTCGAGCGGCAGGACCGCGACGCCCACCGCGGAGCGGGCGTGCACCCCGGCGTCGCCGAAGATCCGGCCCAGCAGCTCGGAGGCGCCGTTGATCACGCCGGGCTGGCCGGTGAAGCCCGGGTCGGAGGCCACGAAGCCGACGACCTTGACGACCCGGACCACCCGGTCCAGGTCCCCGACGGCCTCCTTGACCGCGGCCACGGCGTTGAGGGCGGCGCGGGCCGCGAGCGCGTGGGCGTCCTCGGGGGAGACGGTGCCCGCCGCCCCGGACGCGGACACCTTGCCGGTGGCGGGCAGCTGCCCGTCCACGAAGGGCAGCTGCCCTGAGGTGTGCACCCACGAGCCGGTGACCACGGCGGGCACGTAGGCGGCCACGGGGGCCGCGACCGCCGGGAGCTCGAGGCCGAGCTCGGCGATGCGGGATTCGACGGCGGAGCCGTTGCTCATGGAAGTCCTCCGGTGTGGTGGGGGCGGCGGTGTCCGGGCGTCAGCCCTTGGGGCGCTTGAAGTAGGCGATGGGGTTGGTCTGGACGGGGGCGTTCACGTTGCCCGCCGGGACGTCGGCGGGGGTGCTGCCGGGGAGCACGGTGACGAGCTCCCACCCGTCGTCGCCCCAGTTGTCGAGGATCTGCTTGGTGGCGTGGATCATGAGCGGCACGGTGGCGTATTCCCAGGTAGTCATGGCCCCAGCGTAGCCACGAACGCGGGGACGCGCTCCGCCGTGACGGGCCGCACACCGGCGGCGGCCAGGTTCGCGCTTGTAGACTGTCCGAATGGCTTCCCGCAAGAACCCTGCCGCGCAGGCACCGTCAGCCCTGGGCAACGTCGTGGCGTTCATCGCCACGAGCGTCGTTGCCGGCATCGTGGCCGCCGGTCTCCTGGTCCCCCCCGCAGCCGCCACCGGTCTCGCCGCCAACGCCTCCATCGGGTGGTTCAAGGACCTCCCGGCCCAGATGGAGGCGGGGCCGATGTCGCGCGCCTCCACCGTGGTGGCACGGGACGGGACCGAGATCGCCTCGTTCTACGCGCAGAACCGCACCCCCGTGTCCCTGGACGAGATGTCCCCGCACATGAGTGCCGCGATCCTCGCGATCGAGGACCGCGACTTCTACGAGCACGGCGGCGTGGACCTCGGCGGCATCCTGCGCGCCCTGGGCAACAACATCATCCGCCCGGACGCCCGCCAGGGCGCGTCGACCATCACGCAGCAGTACGTGAACAACCTGCTCATCGACTCCCAGGTCCGCGCCGGCGAGGAGGCCACCACCATCGGCGCCGACAAGGGCTACACGGACAAGATCAAGGAGATCAAGCTCGCCCTGTCCATGGAGCAGGAGCTGAGCAAGGACGAGATCCTCGAGGGCTACCTCAACATGGTGCTCTTCGGCGGGCAGAACTACGGCGTGGAGGCGGCCGCCCAGTACTACTGGGGCATCCCCGCGTCCGACCTGAGCGTCTCCCAGTCCGCCGTCCTGGCCGGGATGGTGCAGTCCCCCAACTACTACGACCCCGCCGCGAACCCGGAGGCGGCCACCGAGCGGCGCAACATCGTGCTGGACACGATGCTCACCACCGGGGCCATCACCCAGGAGGAGCACGCGACCGCGGCCGCCGAGCCCATCGAGGTGGACCCCAACCCCACCAACTCCGGGTGCACGGCCGCCGAGATCGCCCCCTACTTCTGCGACTACGTGGAGAACTCCATTCTCCAGGACTCGGCGTTCGGCGAGACGCCCGAGGAGCGGCTCAAGACCCTGCAGCTCGGCGGGCTCACCATCACCACCACGCTCGATGTCGAGGCCCAGCGCGCGGCCCAGGAGTCGGTCAACGAGACCCAGCCGCGGGACGACAACCCGGACAACGTCTCCACCGCGCTCGTCTCCCTCGAGCCGACCAACGGGGACATCGTGGCGATGGCGCAGAACACCTACTACTCCACCGCCGAGGGCGACTCCAACACCACGTACAACTTCAACGTGGACTCGTGGATGGGCGGGGCCGGCGGCTTCCAGGTCGGCTCGACCTACAAGCCGCTGACGTACGCCGCGTGGATCGACGCCGGCAACGGCGCGGAGGACGAGATCGACGCGACCCGCACCCGGTGGCCCGCCGACCACCGGTGGAAGGCCTCGTGCCTGGAGCGCGGGTACAAGATCGAGCCGGGCAACAACGGCGAGGGCTTCGAAATCCAGAACGCCGAGTCCGGCTACACCCGGGAGATGGAGGCCGACTTCGGCCTGTACAACTCGATCAACACCGCGATCTACGCGATGGCCGAGGACCTCGACCTGTGCGACATCGGCAAGATCTCCGAGTCCCTGGGCATCGTCAACGGCAAGAACGGCGAGCCCGTGGACACCACGGTCCTGGCGTCCCTGCTGGGCGGCTCCGTGGACATCTCCCCGATGACCATGGCCCGGGCCTACTCGGCGTTCGCCAACCGCGGCGAGATGTGCGAGCCCCGCGCCCTCGAGCGGGTCGTGGACTACACGGGCAAGGAGTACGAGATCCCCGAGACGTCCTGCGAGCGCGTGATCAGCGAGGACGTGGCCGACGGCGTGAACTTCGCGCTCAACCAGACCCTGATCCGCGGCTCCGGCTGGCAGCGGGAGATCGGCCTGCCGGGCGCCTCCGCCGCCAAGACCGGCACCACCGACAACTCCACCCAGACGTGGATGATCGGCTACACCCGCGGGCTGGCCACCGCCTCCTGGGTCGGCAACTACGAGTTCGGCTCCCGGTCCCTCAACGGGCTGTCGATCGGCGGGAAGCGCACCGAGGGCGACGACTGGGTGGACGGCTCCACCTACGCCGGCGGCCAGTGGCAGCGGTTCATGGAGGAGGTCGCCCGGGACTACGACACGGACGAGTTCGAGGAGCCCTCCGACCGTGTCCTCGAGGGCCGCAACGGCACCTCGGAGCCCGGCTGAGGCCGGGAGCGGGAGTGGATCGAATGCACACCCCCCGGGGCGCCGTCGCGCCCGTCCTGCGGACCGCCGCCGCCGTGACGGCGGCCGGTGCCGGGGCGGCGGCGGGCCTCGGCGCGTGGGGCGTCGTCGTCGAGCGCCGCCGGTTCCAGCTGCGCACGGAACGGCTCCGGCTGCTGCCCGAGGGCAGCGCGCCGCTGCGGATCCTGCACCTGTCGGACCTGCACGTCTGGCCCGGCCAGCGCGCCGTGCGGGAGTTCGTGCACTCGCTCGCGGCGCTGGAGCCGGACCTCGTGGTGGACACCGGGGACAACCTCTCCCACCCCGAGGCGCTGCCGTGGCTGCTGGAGATCCTGGAGCCGCTGTTCCGCTTCCCCGGGGCCTACGTCCCGGGGTCCAACTGCTACTTCGCGCCGCGGCCCAAGAACCCGTTCCGCTACCTCTGGCGGGACACCTCCGGGGAGGGCCGGGACGAGGCGCCCCGGCTGCCCACCCAGGACATGCACCACGCGTTCGACGCCGCGGGCTGGACGCCGCTGATCAACCGCTCCGCCCGGATGGAGGTCGCGGGCCTCACCCTGGACCTGTCCGGGGTGGACGACCCGCACCTGGGCTACGACCGGCACCCCGGCTTCGGCGACCCCGCGACGGCGGACCTGCGCCTCGGGGTGGCCCACGCCCCCTACCTGCGGACCCTCGACCGGTTCGCGGCGGACGGCGCGCAACTGGTGCTGGCCGGGCACACGCACGGCGGGCAGGTCTGCCTGCCCGGCGGTCGGGCGCTGGTCAGCAACTGCGACCTCGAGCCGGAGCGCTGCAAGGGGCTCATCACCCAGGGCGGGGTGCCGGTCAACGTCTCGGCGGGCCTGGGGACGTCCCGCTTCGCCCCGATCCGGCTGTTCTGCCCGCCAGAGGCCGTGCTGCTGACGCTCACGGACTGAGCGGGTCTCCCCCGGCCCCGCACACCGGTCGTCCGCACGCCGGCCGCCCGCGCGGGACCCTTCAGCCGCCGCGCGGCACCAGGGCCTCGAGCACCGCGGGCAGACGGGTGACGCCGTCGGAGCCGCAGAAGTGCCCCGCCCGCGGCACCACCCGCACGGGGGCGCCGAGCCGCGCGGCGAGCGCCTCGGTGGCGGCCGCCGGCACGGTCGGGTCGTCGTCCGAGCGCAGCACCAGGCGGCGCCGGGCGCTGGCGCGCACGGCGGAGACGTCCACCTCCTCGGCGAGGAACTCGTCCAGGAGCGGCACGGCCTCGAGCCGTCCCGTGAACCCGGCCACGAGCACCAGCCCGCCCAGCGTCCACGGCTGGGGCAGACCGGCGAGGTGGCGCAGGAGGGTGATGCAGCCCAGGCTGTGGCCCACCAGGTGGGTGTGCAGGTCCGGCTCGCCGACCGCCCGTGCCACGGCGGCCAGCCACGCCCCGGCCTCCGGGAAGGACGGCTCCGGCAGCTCCACGACCTCCGTCCGCACGCCCTCGGCGGCGAGCCGGTCGCGCAGCCACGGAAACCAGTGCTGGTCCGGGGCGGCGTCGTAGCCGTGCACCACCACCACCCGGCGGACCTCCGGCTCCGGGTCGCTCACCCGGAGATCTCGGGGACCGCCACGATGATCCGGTGGTTGGTCTTGTCGCACAGGTACATCTCGACCGTGCCCTCCGGCACCGGGCCGCCCTCGGGCCACTGGTCCTCGGGGATCTGGCGCAGTGGCCCGCCGCAGGACGGGCAGATGGGGTCCATGGTGGTCTCCTCCAAAGGTCGGCTCCCGGGCCGGCGGGCCCGTGGCCCGAGCTTCCCCCAAAACGGCGCCGCCCACAATCCCCCCGCACCGCCCGGAGCCGGCGGACCGGAACGAACAGGCCCGGTCGGCCGGGCCCCGGCGGCCCCCGCCGAGCGGACCGGCGCGGCGCCTGTGGTCACACCATAGGATGTGGCGTGGACCACCCCGGCTGCCCCGCCTCCCCGTCAGGAGATCCCATGACCGCCCCCAGCACGCACCCCGCCCCCGCCCCCGAGGCCCTGCTGGAGGAGCTGCGGACCTGGTGCGGCCGCGACGCGGTGGTGACCTCGGAGCTCGAGCACCGCGCGCTGGCCCACGACGCCTCCCACTACCTGCTGCAGCCCGCGGCGGTGGTGCGCCCGCGCTCGGCCGCGGACATGGGCCACCTCTTCCGCGCGGTGGCCCGCCACGACCTGGGCCTGACCTTCCGCTCCGGCGGGACGTCCCTGTCCGGGCAGTCCGTGACGGACCAGGTGCTGGTCGACGTCCGGCGGAACTTCCGGGAGGTCGAGGTGCTGGACGGCGGCCGGCGGGTCCGCGTGCAGCCCGGGGCCACGGTGCGGCAGGTCAACGCCCGGCTGGCCCCGTACGGCCACAAGCTGGGGCCGGACCCGGCGAGCGAGGCCGCGTGCACGATCGGCGGTGTGGTGGCCAACAACTCCTCGGGCATGGCCTGCGGGACCGAGGCCAACACCTACCGGACGCTGGAGTCCCTGGTGTTCGTCCTGCCCTCCGGGACCCGGGTGGACACCGCGGACCCGGACGCCGACCGGCGGCTGCGGGAGCTCGAGCCCGCCCTGCACGAGGGTCTGCTGCGGCTGCGGGACCGGGTGCGCGGCGACCCGGCGTCGGTGCGCACGATCGAGCGGCAGTTCTCGATGAAGAACACCATGGGCTACGGCCTCAACTCCTTCCTGGACCACGACGAGCCGGTGCGGATCCTCGAGCACCTGATGGTCGGCAGCGAGGGCACCCTCGGCTTCGTGGCCCAGGCGGTCTTCCGGACGGTGGAGATCCTGCCGTTCGCCTCCACGGGACTGCTGGTGTTCCCGGACCTGGCCGCGGCCACCCGCACGGTCCCCGCCCTGGTGGCGGCCCGCTCGGCCACGGTCGAGCTGCTGGACGCCACGTCCCTGAAGGTCTCCCAGCGCACGGGACTGGCCCCGGCGCAGATCCTGGACATCGACGTCCGCGACCACGCGGCGCTGCTCGTCGAGTACCAGGGCCGCACGCCCGAGGAGGAGCAGGAGATCTCGGCGGGCGCCGCCGGACTCTTCCGCACCCTGGACCTCGCGGCGCCGCCCGCCCTGACGGACGACCCCGCGGCCCGGGCGGCGCTGTGGACCGTGCGCAAGGGCCTCTACACCACCGTGGCGGGGGCCCGGCCGAGCGGGTCCAACGCGCTGCTCGAGGACGTCGTCGTCCCCGTCGCGGAGCTCGGCGAGACCTGCGAGCAGCTCACGGGGCTCTTCGACGCCCACGGCTACCGGGACTCGGTGATCTTCGGGCACGCCAAGGACGGCAACGTCCACTTCATGCTCAACGAGCAGTTCGACCGCCCGGACCTGCTGGCCCGCTACGAGCGCTTCACCGAGGACATGGTCGCCCTGGTCCTCGACCACAACGGCTCGCTCAAGGCCGAGCACGGCACGGGCCGCAACATGGCGCCGTTCGTGCGCCGGCAGTACGGGGACGAGCTCTACGACGTCATGGTGGCGCTCAAGCGGCTCGTCGACCCGGGCGCGCTGCTGAACCCGGGCGTGCTGCTCAACGAGGATCCCACGGTGTACGTGCGGGACCTCAAGACCGCGCCCACGGTGGAGCAGGAGGTGGACCGGTGCGTGGAGTGCGGCTACTGCGAGCCGGTCTGCCCGTCCAAGGACCTCACCCTCACGCCGCGGCAGCGCATCGTGGGCCGCCGGGAGATCGCGGCGGCCGAGGAGCGGGGGGACACGGAGCTGGCCGGCCGGCTGCGCGCCGAGTACGACTACGAGGGCCTGCAGACGTGCGCCGTGGACGGGATGTGCGTGACGGCGTGCCCCGTGCTCATCAACACGGGGGACCTCGTGCGCCGGCTGCGCGCCGAGGACCACAGCCGGGTCGCGGACGCCGGCTGGGGCGCCGCCGCGCGGGCGTGGGGGGCGACGACGACGGGCGCCGGGCTCGGCCTGACCGCCGCAAAGGCCCTGCCCGCCGCCCTGCCGGCCGCCGCGACCGCCGCGGCCCGGGCCGTCCTCGGCGCCGAGCACGTGCCGCTGTACAAGGCGGAGCTGCCGGCGGGCGGCCCGCCCCGGCCGCACCGGCGGGACCCGGCCGCGGAGGCCGTGTTCTTCCCGGCGTGCATCAACTCGATGTTCGGCACGGCCGCCCGCCCCGGGGGCGGCGCGGGCCTGACCGCCTCGGAGGCGTTCCTGGCGCTGTGCGACCGCGCCGGGGTGCACGTCACCGTCCCCGAGGGCATCGGGAACCTGTGCTGCGGGACGCCGTGGAAGTCGAAGGGACTGCCCACCGGGTACGCCACGATGTCGGAGCGGACGCTGGGCGGGCTGTGGGAGGCGACCCGTCAGGGCGAGCTGCCGGTCGTCTGCGACGCCGCGTCCTGCACCGAGGGCTTGGAGACCATGTCCGGGCTGGCGGCGGCGTCCGGCCGCTACCACGCGCTGCGGTTCGTGGACGCGGTGGAGTTCGTGGCGGACCGGGTGCTGGGGCGGCTGACCGTCAGCCGCCCGATCGGGTCCATGTCGCTGCACCCCACGTGCTCGAGCGTGCACCTGGGCATCACCGGCGCCTTCGAGACCCTGGCCCGGGCGATCAGCGAAGACGTGGTCGTGCCGAAGGACTGGGGCTGCTGCGCCTACGCCGGGGACCGCGGGATGCTGCACCCCGAGTTCACGGCCTCGGCCACCGCGGCCGAGGCCCGCGAGGTCACCGGCCGCCGCTTCGACGCCTACGCGTCCCTCAACCGCACGTGCGAGCAGGGCATGACGGAAGCCACCGGCCACCCGTACCGGCACGTGCTCGAGCACCTGGAGGAGGCGACCCGCTGACCCGCGCCCCGCTTTCGGTTGTGCACAACTGAGTTGTGCGCAATCGACCCCTGTGCCACCATGGGGTCATGGACGCAGATCTCCGGCTCGACGCGCAGCTGTGCTTCGCGCTCTACGCCGCCTCACGGGCCACGACCGCGGCCTACCGCGAGCCGCTGGCGGAGCTCGGCCTGACCTATCCGCAGTACCTCGCGCTGCTCGCGCTGTGGGAGGAGGACGGCCAGACCGTCTCGGCGCTGGGCTCCCGCCTCCGCCTGGACAGCGGCACGCTCTCCCCGCTGCTCAAGCGGATGGAGACCGGCGGGCTCCTCGAGCGCCGCCGGGGGCACGACGACGAGCGGCGGGTCACCGTCCACCTCACGCCGTCCGGCCACGGGCTGCGCGAGCGCGCCCCGGCCGTGCAGCAGCGCGTCCTGGAGGCCTCGGGGCTGACCGCCGCCGAGATGGAGACGCTGCGGGCCCTGGCTCGGCGGATCGGCGCCCCCGCCGATCCGGACGCCGCGGACCGCGCCGGTGCGGACAGCACCGGAACCCGAACCACCACCACCGACACCCAGGAGTGACCAGCATGGACACCGTCTACACCGCCGAGGCCCTCGCCACCGGCGCCGGCCGCGACGGCCGCACCCGCACCACCGACGGCCGGATCGACCTGGGCCTGGCCGTCCCGCAGGAGATGGGCGGCTCCGGCGACGGCGCCAACCCCGAGCAGCTCTTCGCCGCGGGCTACGCCGCGTGCTTCCACTCCGCGCTGCAGATGGTGGCCCGGCAGGAGAAGGTCAAGCTCGGCGACTCCAGCGTCGGGGCCCGCGTGGGCATCGGCGGCAACGGCCAGGGCGGCTTCGGCCTCGAGGTCGACCTCGAGGTCGTGCTCCCCGACCTCGACCCGGCCACCGCGCAGGCCCTGGCGGACAAGGCCCACCAGGTGTGCCCGTACTCGAACGCCACCCGCGGCAACGTCGACGTCCGCGTGACCGTCGCCGACGACTGACCCCCGCTTCCCCGCCCCCTTCCCTCGACCCCCAGGAGAACCGATGACTTCCCCCATCAGCACCCGCCAGGTCGTGCTCGCCTCCCGCCCCGACGGCACCCCCACCCCCGATAACTTCCGGCTCGAGGAGGCCGCGCTGCCCGCGCCCGGCCCCGGCCAGGTCGTGGTCGCCAACCGCTGGATGTCCGTGGACCCGTACATGCGCGGCCGGATGAACGACGTGAAGTCCTACGTCCCGCCGTTCCAGGTGGACCGCCCGCTCGACGGCGGCGCCGTCGGCGAGGTCATCGCCTCCTCCGCGCCCGAGCTGCCCGTGGGCGCCACGGTGCTGCACGGGGCCGGGTGGCGGGAGCACGCGCTCGTCGAGGCCGCCTCCGCCACTGTGGTGGACCCCGACCTCGCCCCGGAGTCGGCCTACCTGGGGGTGCTCGGCATGCCGGGGCTCACCGCGTACGCCGGCCTCATGGCGGCCGCACGGTTCCGGCCCGGGGACACGGTCTTCGTCTCCGGCGCCGCCGGGGCCGTGGGCTCGCTCGTCGGCCAGATCGCGAAGCTCAGCGGCGCCGCGCGCGTGGTCGGCAGCGCCGGCTCCCCCGAGAAGGTCGCCCGCCTGCTGGAGCTCGGCTTCGACGCCGCCTTCGACTACCACGACGGCCCGGTGCTCCCCCAGCTGCGGCGCGCGGCGCCCGAGGGCATCGACGTCTACTTCGACAACGTGGGCGGCGAGCACCTGGAGGCCGCGATCTCCGCGCTGAACGTCCACGGCCGCGTGTGCCTGTGCGGGGCGATCTCGCAGTACAACGCGACCGAGCCCCCGGCGGCGCCGCGGAACCTGGCGCTGGCGATCGGCAAGATGCTGAGCCTGCAGGGCTTCCTGGTGAGCGGTCACCAGGACCTGGGCCCGGAGTTCCGCGAGAAGATGGCCGGCTGGCTGGCGGCCGGCGAGATCCGGTGGGACGAGACCGTGCGCGAGGGGCTGGACGACGCCCCGCAGGCGTTCATCGACCTGCTCGCCGGGGCCAACACCGGCAAGATGGTCGTCAAGCTGTGAGCTGAGCCGTCAGGCCGTCAGGCCGTCAGCTCGGCGCCGCCGGCGGCCAGCCGCGCGGCGAGCTCCCGCACCCCGGACACCCTGAGGTCCGGGGTGCGCGCGTACCGCGGATAGGGCGAGCCGTGCCGGTCGATCCAGGCCGTGCGCAGCCCGGCGCGGGCGGCGCCGTGCAGGTCCCAGGGGTGCACCGCGACCATGAGCATCTGCTCCGGCGGCACGCCCCAGGCCCCGCTCGCCCAGGTGTAGGCCTCGGACGCCGGTTTCCAGCAGGGGGCCTCCTCGACGGAGCAGACGTGCTCGAAGTGCTGCCGCACGCCCCCGCGCTCGAGCAGGCCCTCGGCGGTGGCCGCGGAGCCGTTGGTGAGGGCCGTGAGCCGGAACCCGGCCTCCGCCAGGGAGCGCACCCCGTCCGGGACGTCCGCGTTCAGGGGCAGCCGCTGCACGGCGTCCAGGACCCGGGCCACGGCGTCCTCCACGTCCACGGCCGGCGGGTGCAGGCTGAAGAGCGTGCGCGCCGTCTCCTGCCCCAGCACGGCGAACGGCTGGGCCTCTCCGTGGACGGCCAGCGCGAAGCCCTCCCGCAGGACGGAGGCGAACCACGTGGCCGCCAGCTCCCCCGGCACCCCGACCTCCTCGAAGGCGTGGCGCAGGGGGCGCATGTCGGAGAGGGTTTCGTTCACGTCGAACACGAGGACGGGTCTGTCGTCGGTGGTCATTCCGGGGCCTTTCGTTCGCGGTGGTGCGCGGCGCGGTCCGCGCGGGAGCCGGCGGGGCGCTCAGCCCGCCGGGATGAGCCGGCCTATGGGGCTGTTCTCGAAGTCGTCCAGGAGGGCCTGCGGGTCCGCGTAGACGGCCACGGCCCCGGCCTCGCGCAGCTCCGCCTCGCTGATCCCGCCGCTGGTCAGGCACACGGCGTCGAGGCCGAGCTTCCACGCGGACTCGACGTCCCAGCGGGCGTCCCCCACCACGATCGCGTCCTCGGGGCGCAGGCTCCCGGCCTCTAGGGCCGCGGCGAAGATGTCCGGGGCGGGCTTGCTGTGCTCGGCGTCCGTGGCGGTCGTCACCGCCGTGAGCAGGTCGTCCGAGCCGAGGGCCTCCCGCATGGCCGCCACCTCGGTGACGTTCGACGACGACGCCAGCACCACCACGAGCCCCGCGTCGGTGCAGCGGCGCAGCAGCTCGGCGGCGCCGCGGGTGGGCTTGAGCCTCGGCCAGTGCACGGAGAACAGGGCCCCGTGGGCCGCGCCGATGGCGTCGTCCCCGTCCCGGTCCCGGTCCGCGGGCAGCAGCTCGTCGATCAGCTGCTCCGAGCCCATGCCGATGAGCCGGTGGATGCGGTGCATGGGGACGTCGTGGCCGGCCTGGTTGAAGGCGTGCCACCAGGCGACGGTGTGCAGGTAGCTCGAGTCGATGAGGGTGCCGTCGACGTCGAACAGGACGCCGCGCCGGGTCGGCGCGGCGGGGTCGGGGGTTCGGGGAGGAGTCATGGCCTCACCCTCCCACCCGGTGGCCGGGTGGGCAATGGCCAACGCCGAGCCGGGGACCTTCCGTTCACCGGGCCGATGGGACCTCGACGGCGCTGCGCGGGCCGTTGCCCTGGTCCACGGTGGTGGGGCCGAGCGGGAGCTCCCGGCTTTCCTGTTGCCCGCCCGCGCCGTCGACGGCCTGGGTGGAGGCCGCGAAGCGCTGGATCACGGATGCCGCCGCGTCGGTCATCTCGCCCAGCCCCCGGGCGTCGACGTTGGCGAGGTCGTCGCACGCGCCGTGGTAGCAGAAGTCGTAGGCGACCCCGGCCCGGCCGCCGAACAGCGCGGCCTGCTCCGGGGTCTTGATCCCCTCGGCGCCGGTGAACAGGCCGCCGGAGGGGACGCCCTCGGCGATGAACGGCCCGTAGTCGCTGCGGCCGCTGAACTCCGTCTCACCGGAGGCCAGGCCCACGGAGCCGAAGTGCTCGTGGAAGGCCGCCTCGATCGCGGCCGAGCCCGCCGGGGCGGTCACGGGTCCGTCGGGGCCCTGCACGGGCGGGAACGCGGAGTGGTCGCCGTCGTAGACGAAGCGCCCGTGGTTCGGGGAGCCGATCATGTCGAAGTTCAGGTACAGCGCGATGTCCTCCAGCGCGGCGGGGTCGTTCGCCTTCAGGTCCGCGACGTAGTGGCTGGAGCCGCGCAGGCCGAACTCCTCCGCGCCCCACCAGGCGAAGCGCACGGTGTTCGCGGTCTCGGTGCCTGCGAGGGCCTCGGCGATCGCCAGGATCCCCGCAGCGCCCGAGCCGTTGTCGTTGATGCCCGCGCCCTCGGGGACGCTGTCCAGGTGGGCGCCGGCCATCACCGTGCTCCCGGACTCGCCCGTGCCCGTCTCGGCGAGGACGTTGAACGTCTCGCGGTTCTCGGAGACGGTCTGCGCCGTCACGGTCACCTCGCCCCCGCCCAGCAGGGCGGTCCCGGCCGCATGGCTGAGACCGATCACCGGGAGGGTCGTGGCGCCGGGCTCCCCGAGCGTGCCGGCGACCACGCCCTCCTCGCCGGGCAGACCGGTGTTGAAGATCAGCACCGCGGACGCCCCGGCGGCCTGGGAGTTGGCGGCCTTCACCTCGAAGGTGCACGTGCCCCGCTGGAGCAGGGCGACGCTGCCCGCCGTGAAGCCGGCGAAGTCCTCGGCCTCGCAGCCGCTGGTGCTCGCCGCCGGGGCGCCGGTGGTGTCCACGGCCTGCACCGGGGCGGTCACCGTGCCGGAGCCCGAGTAGACCATGACGGCCGCCTCCGCCGCGGTCAGGGTCCGCGGGACACCGCCCGGACCGGGCACGGCCACGGTGGTCGGGACGACCTCCTGGAAGAACGGGAAGGAGAAGCTCTGGACCCGCGGGGTGTAGCCGGCGGCGCGCAGCCGGCCGACCACGTAGTCCGCGCTGCCCCGGTAGCCCGGGGTGCCCGAGGCCCGGTTGCCGCCGTTGGCGTGGGCGACGGCCTGGAGCACCTCGAGGTGGTCCAGCACCTGCTGCACGGGCACGGCCGCGGCGGTCGGGGCGAGAGCTCCGGCGTCGTCGGCCTCCCGCGGCGCCGCCGTGACGGCGCTCGGCACGGTGAGCGCGAGGGTGCCGGCCAGAGCGGCGGCCACGGTCCATCGGTGGGGTGTGGGGTGCGGCATGGGTCCTCCCGGGGCCTGAGGCCGATCGGGGGCTCGACCGTGTCCGTCATGGGCCCCATCGGGCGGGTGGAGTCCTGCGCACAGGATCTCAGCTCCAGGTCAGAGGCACAATGACCGGACGGATTGTGGCGCCGGGAACCGCATCGGCCTCAGTGCGGCCGCCTCACTGGGCCTGCCTCTGCGCGGCGGCGTTGCTCGGACCGCGGCCCTGGTCGACAGCGGCGGGGGGAACGGGCGCCACGATGCCGAGCAGCCTCCGGCCCTCCGTCTCGAGGTCCCCGGTGGAGTTCGCGAAGCGCAGGACGACGGCGGAGGCCGCACCGGTCATCTCCTCCAGCGTCCGGAGGTCGACGTTGCTGAGGTCGTCGCAGGACGCGTGGTAGCAGAAGTCGTAGCCGATGCCGGCCCGGCCGCCGAACAGCGCGGCCTGCTCCACGGTCTTGATCCCCTCCGCCCCGGTGAACAGACCGCCGGAGGCGATGCCCTCGGCGATGAACGGGCCGTAGTCGCTGCGGCCGCTGAACTCCGTCTCGCCCGAGGCCAGGCCCACTGAGCCGAAGTGCTCGTGGAAGGCCGCCTCGATCGCGGCCGAGCCCGCCGGGGCGGGCACCGAGCCGTCCTCCGGGCCGAAGGCCGAGGCGTCGCCGTCGTAGACGAAGCGACCGTGGTTCGGGGAGCCGATCATGTCGAAGTTCAGGTACAGCGCGATGTTCCCGAGCGTCCCGGCGTCGTTGGTCTTGAGGTCCGTGACGTAGTGGCGGGACCCGAGCAGGCCGAACTCCTCCGCGCCCCACCAGGCGAAGCGCACCGGGTTGGCGGTCTCCGTGCCGGCGAGCGCCTCGGCGATGGCCAGGATGCCCGCGGATCCGGACGCGTTGTCGTTGATCCCGGGGCCCTCCGGGACGCTGTCCAGGTGGGCACCGACCATGACAGTGCGCTGCCCGTCGCCGGAGCCCGTCTCGGCGAGGACGTTGAACGTCTCCCGGCTCTCGGAGACGGTCTGCGTGCTGACCGTCACCTCGCCCCCGCCCAGCAGGGCCACGCCGGCCGCGTAGCTCAGACCGACCACGGGGACGGTCACCCCGCCGGGTTCGCCCAGGGTGCCGGCGACCGCGTCCTCGGCCCCGGCCAGTCCCGTGTTGAAGATCAGCACCGCGGACGCTCCGGCGGCCTGGGCGTTGGCGGCCTTCACCCCGAAGGCGCATGTGCCCCGCTGGAGCAGCGCGATGTTCCCCGGCACGAAGTCGGCGAAGTCCCCGGCCACGCACCCGCTGGTGCTCACGGCCTTCTCGCCGGTCGTCCCCACGGCCTGCACCGGCGCCGTCACGGTCCCGGAGCCGGAGTAGGTCATGACCGCGACGTCCGCCGCGGGAAGCTGCCGGCCGCCCGCGCTGACCGTGGCCGGGGCGGTCTCCTGGAAGAAGGGGAAGGTGAACTTCTGGACCTGCGGGGCGTAGCCGGCCGCCCGCAGCCGGCCGACCACGTAGTCCACGCTGCCCCGGTAGCCGGACGTGCCCGAGGCACGGTTGGCGTTGTTCGCGTTGGCGATGGCCTGGAACACCTCGAGGTGCTCCAGCACCTTCCCGACGGGCACGTCCGCCGCGGTCACCGGGACCACCTCGTCGCGGTCGGGGTGGCGGCGGCCACGGTCCGGTGGTGGTGGGTGCGGTGGCGCATGGGATCTCCCGGGGCAGGGGCCGATCGGGGGCTCGACCGTGGGGTCGGCTCCATCGTGCTGGTGGAGCCCTGTGCCCAGAATCTCAACTGCAGGTCAGCTGCACAACGGTTGCGCGGATTGTGGCGCAGCGAGCGGCCCCGCCCCGGCGTGACGAGCCGGGGCGGGTCCGCCCCTGCGCCTCCGGCCTGTCAGGCGGCCGCCTTGTCGTGGCCGTGCCCGTGGCCGCGACCGTGCTCGGAGTGCGGGCCGTGGCCGCGGTCGTCGCCCTTCGGGTGGCCGACGGCGCCCTTGCCCTTCTGCCGGAAGGGCTTGCCCTCGCCGTTGACGTCATGGGTCGACATCGCGTAGCGCAGGACGACGGCCGCGGCGGCGTCGGACATCTCCTCCATGCCCTGGAGGTCGACGTTCGAGATGTCGTCGCACGCGGAGTGGTAGCAGGAGTCGTAGGCGACACCGGCCTGGCCGCCGAACAGCCCGGCCTGCTCCTCGGTCTTCACGCCCTCGGCGCCCGTGAAGAGACCGCCGGAGGGAATGTCGGCCTCGATGAACGGCCCGTAGTCGCTGCGGCCGCTGAACTCGGTGTCGCCCGAGGCCAGCCCCACCGAGGCGAAGTGCTCGTGGAACGCCGCCTCGATCGCCGCGGAGCCCTCGGGGACGTTCGTGTCGCCGGGGTCGAAGGTGGAGGCGTCGCCGTCGTAGACGAAGCGCCCGTAGTTGGGGGAGCCGATCATGTCGAAGTTCAGGTACATCGCGATGTCCTCGAACGCCTCGGGGTCGTTGTCCCGCAGATCGGTCACGTAGTGCTCGGCGCCCAGCAGGCCGAGCTCCTCCGCGCCCCACCAGGCGAAGCGCACGGTGTTCTCGGTCTTCGTCCTGGCCATCGCCTCCGCGATGGCCAGGACGCCGGCCGACCCGGTGCCGTTGTCGCTGATGCCCGCGCCCTCGAGCACGCCGTCCAGGTGCGCGCCGACCATCACCGTGTTCTCGGGGTCGCCCGAGCCGGTCTCGGCGAGGACGTTGTAGGTGGTGCGGGTCGCCGAGACGGTGTCCGTGGCGACCGTGACCTCGGCCGCGTCCAGCAGGTCCACACCCGCCTGGTAGCTGAGCCCGACCGTCGGCAGGGACGTGGCCTCCGGGGTGCCCAGGGTACCGGCGACGGCGTCCTCCGCGTTCGGCAGGCCCGTGTTGAAGATCAGCACGGCGCTCGCACCGGCGGCCTCCGCGTTCGTGGCCTTGACCGCGAAGGAGCAGGTGCCGCGCTGGAGCAGAGCAATGTTGCCCGGCACGAAGTCCGCGAAGTCCGTGGCCTCGCAACCGCTGGAGCTGCCCACCCGGGCACCGGTGGTGTCGACCGGCTGCACGGCGCCGGTGATGGTGCCCGTGCCGGAGTAGGTCATCACCGCGACGTCCTCGGCCGCGAGCTGGGTGCCGTCCGCACTGACCGTGGCGGGGGTGCGCTCCTGGAAGAACGGGAAGTCGAACGCCTGGACCTCCGGGGTGTAGCCGGCGGCGCGCAGCCGCTCGACCACGTAGTCGACGCTGGCCTAGTAGCCGGCGGTGCCGGAGGCGCGGTTGCCGTCGTTGGCCTCCGCGATCGACTGGAAGGCGTTCAGGTGCTCCGTGAGCTTCTGCTGGGAGACGGCCTGGGCGATCTTGTGGGTGGTGTTGTTGCTGATGTCGCGGGTGGGGGCCGCGACGGCACTGGTCGCCGTGAGGGTCAGGGCGCCGGCCAGGGCGGCCGCGGTGATCCAATGGCTGGGCTTGCGGACGGGCATGGAACCTCCAGGTGAGCGGCGGCCAGGAGGTAGCCCGGCCGTGACGCGGTTCACAGTCATCGAGGAATGACCCGGATTTGCACATGCTCACAAATGGGTTACCGACCGGTCAATAACTTTTGTCCACCTGTTGGGGGACACCACCTGAAGCCGACACGGTCGCAGAACCCCGATTTCCCACCCGCCCGGCCAGATGGCTATGATGGAGCAGTTGTTTCCGGCCGAGACCGGATGCTTCACGGGATGTGGCGCAGCTTGGTAGCGCGCGTCGTTCGGGACGACGAGGTCGCAGGTTCAAATCCTGTCATCCCGACCACCAGCGAAAGGCCCCGGACCAGTCGGTTCGGGGCCTTTCGCATGTCCCGATCCGCACTCCGCGCGAGGCCGGCTGTCCCCGCAAGAAGCGACGCCCCTGGTTGATGCATTTGCAAATTCATCGAATAGGCTCGGCGCTGTCAGGGCGTGCCCACCCGGCGGCGCGGGGACCGGCTGATCCTCCGCTCCCCCGCCGCCGGTGCCGCACCCCTGTCATCGCGGGCGTCATGGGGGCGCCCGGAACGTTCGTCAGCTCCGGGGGGGGGGAGTTCGCACCATGAATCTCGACATCGATCGTGTCCTCGACGACGCCAGCACCGGCGTGCTGGGCGCCGTCCTCCAGCAGTTCACCGACTGGTCCCTGTGGCTGGGCATCGGACTGATCACCGCCGCGGTTATCAGCTCTGCCATGACCAAGAAGGTGCCGTGGACCCGGGAGGCCTCCGTATGGCTGTACTCGATGGCCGCCACGGCGTGCTTCGCCGTGCATTGGGCGGCCGTGCCGGCCTGAGGGACGTCGAAGCACCCGGCCGAGGTCGTTGGCCGGGTGCGTCGACGTGTGCTGTGACAGCGTGTGCCGGGCGCGGACGGCGCTGTCCCGCCGGACGAGCGCGCTGCGGACGCCGCGGACCTACTTCCGGGCCGAGGAGAAGACCAGCTTCTCGTCCCCGCCCTCGAGATCCCGCTCGGCCAAAGCCCACTGATCCTGCATGAGCTGCTCGAGCAGGTCGTCGGTCAGTTGCTGCTGGTCGCCGCCCTGCCCACCCAGCTCCTTTTCGAGTGCCTGCCGCAGGAGCTCCTCGGAGAACGCTCCGTCCTGTCCGGTCAGCTCCGGCGCGGCGAGGTCGGCCAGCATGCACAACCCCTCGCAGGTGACCACGAGCTTGAGACCGGCCTCGACCGTCGTCGACGTGGTCGTCGTGGTGCTGGTCGACGTCCGTTCCGTCGCCTGGACCGGCATGCCTCCCCCCACGGAACCCGCCACAGCGGCAGGTGCCTGTCCGAGGGCGATTGAGGACCCGGCGGCGGGCGTCTGCCCGGGGATGCTCGTTCCTGCCGTGCCGCCGACCGGGGCTGCTGCTTGGGCCGTCCCTCCGGCAGGGGCGGCAGGGTCTGCGGAGGTCTCTGCCGTCGGTGCGGGAGAGGACTTGGGCGCCGCCGGGGACGTGGGCTGCGGCGCCGGACTCGTGGTCGGCGTCGCGGTGCTGAGCGGCGGCAGGGGTTCGTAGGTGTGCGCACCCTTCGCCTCGGCCGCGGCACCGCCGCAGCCGGTGAGGGCGGCGAGCGCGAGGGACGCGACGACGACGGTGCGAGTGGTGCGGCTCATCGAGATCTCCCGGAGAACTGGGGCGGAGGTGAACATCAGGCGGACCGGTCCGAGGTGGTGGCCGGGCGTCGGCGCAGCAACCAGGCGCCGAGGCCGGCGCCGACGGCGACCACGACGAGGACCACCGAGGTCATCGCGCTGCGCTCACCGGCAGCAGGGGCTGCGCCCATGCCGGTGTTGGCCATGGCCGACTCGGCGTAGGCCGCTCCCCCAGCCGTCATGGTGGTCTCCGTGACGACCTCCGTGGAGGTGGTGGTCTGCTCGTCGAACAGGACGAAGGCCTCGAGGGTCGCCGTGAGCTTCTGCTCGGCGTCGGCGTCCGTCACGATCTCGATGACAGGGGCGCCGCGATCTCGGACCGCAGGCTCGGCGTCCGGTCCGGCCGCGCCGTCACGGGAGCCTGTGTCGGTGCCGGGGTCGCCGATTCCGTCGACGTCGTCGTCGGTGGGGGTGTCCTGATCGACCGGCGCGTCCCCGGTCCCGTCGTCGTCCGGGGGCGTGGTCTCCTCGTCGGGGACCTCCTCCTCCGGCGCGGTGGGGGCGTCGATCTCGAACCCGGCGCTCGCCGCCCAGTCGACCGTGCGCTCCTGACCCGCGATGAGCAGGTCGCGATACTGGTCGTCGGCCAGGACGGTGAGCTCGGCCGAGGGCATGGTCGCCGTCAGGTCGGCGGTCAGCTCGCCCTCGGTGACCCCGGCGGGCACGGCCAGTTCGAGGTACTTGTCCCGGTTCCCGCCGGTGAAGGTCTGCGTCGTCGTCCCGTCGGCGAAGGTGACGGGCCCGGTCAGAGTGACGGTCGTGGTGTAGTAGGCCTCCGGCATGGTGACGAGCAGCGTGTCGGGCCGACCGTCCGGCGCGAAGGACACGGAGACCCGGTAGCCGTCCTGCGGGGCGAGCGCCGGGACGTTGTTGCGCGCGTCCTGGATGAGGAACTCGGCCCGGTCCAGGTGCGATTGCTCGATGCCGGCCGGCTGCGGCAGCTCCGCGGTCGACAGGGAGCGCACGGCCCACTGCACCGCCAGCGCCTCATCCGGATCGTCGGTGGGCCCGAAGACCGAGAGGATGTATCCGGCGAGGGTGGCGTTCTCCGGCTCCCAGTAGACCGGGCTGTCGCCGACCTTCTCGCCCACCACGTTCTCCCATCCGGTCGCCGGGTCGTCGAAGGGCTCGGCGACGGCGTAGCCCTCGTCGTCCAGCACGAGCTCTCCGACAGGGGCCAGGGGCTGGTCCTCGTGGATGCCGTAGGCGGTGTCGGTGTTGCTCAGCGCCACCGGGGTGTAGAACGACTCCGCGCCGGTGCTCGGGCTCTCCTCCGGGACCTCGACGAGGTACTCCGCGATCGCCACGGGCACGGCGACGGCCGGCGCCGCAGCGACCAGCGTCCCGGTCACCGCGGTGGTGCCGGCAAGAGCCGCCACCGCGAGGAGCTGCGCGCGGCGGGCGGGGAGGGGGGAGGGCATGGGAACTCCTGGGGATCGTGTGGGGATCGGCAGGCCGGTGGGCGGCCGACCGATCTTTACTAATGTAATTGCATGGAGGGGGTGCTGTCCGGGGAAGTCACTGTGCGACGCCGGGTGTGCGCACAAGAGGGGACGGGCAGCCCGGCCGCGTCACGGGACGGGGGCCGTCTCGGGATCGAGGGCCAGGTCGACGATGAGGTTGTTCGTGTACGACCAGGACGGTGCGCCGTCCGGCTGGACGTAGTCGCCCGAGCAGGTGACCAGGGACAGCCCCGGGTCTCCGGTCAGCGCGAAGATGTCCCGTGGCGGGGCGTCTCGTGGGGTCGGCTCCCGCACCGTGGTCACGGTGTAGGACGACACTCCCCCGGTCCCGTCGGAGATCCACAGCCTCTGCCCCGGCTGCGCCGTGTAGAGCGTGGCCAGTGCGGGGGCGTCGTAGGGGTAGTCCACGTGGCCGGCCAGCACCGCGTTGCCCTGCTCACCGCCGATCGGGGCGGAGGCCGAGTACCAGCCGATCGCTGAGCGGTCCTCGTGGGTGGGCACCGCCATGTTCCCCGCGCCGTCCTGCCCCATGGACTCGAGCGCCGCGTCGACGCCGATCGACGGGGAGCAGACACGGGCCCGGGCGAAAAGGTCCCCGCAGGTCTTCGGGCCCCGCACCGCAGGGTGGGCCCCCGGGTCACCGGCGACTCTGGCGTCGTCCGCCGCGAGTAACGCGGCGTTCACCGGCCCGGGGGCACTCACCGAAGCGGGATCACTGTGCTGGACGTCCCCGCCGAAACCGGCGGCCGGGGTGCCGGCCAGCCAGGGCAGGACCAGGAGACCGACGGCGGTAAGCGAAACCCCGGCCAGTGCAATCGGCAAGGCCGTGCGTCCAGCGCCGGTCCTCCTTGAGCACTTTCCGGTGTTCTTGTTCGGCATCCGACTACATTTCCATGAAGGTGAGCACTGTGGGCCCGAGCACTGTCAAGAAAAGCACCGGGAGGACGAAGAGCATCAGCGGGATGAGTATTTTGGTGGGGATTTTTTGCGCCGCTTCCTCGGCTCGTTGCCGACGCTTGACGCGCATTTCATCGGCTTGCGTTCGCAGCACCGTAGAAATAGAAATTCCGTAGGCATCGGCTTGGATCACTGCGCGGGTGAACTGCCGCAGATCAGGAACGTCAGTGCGCTCCTCCAATGCCAGGTAGGCGTCGCGGCGTGGAATTCCCACACGCATTTCTTGAAGCGTGCGCACGAGTTCCTCGGCGAGTGGGCCCTTGCCATTGTGCCCGGCGCGGGCCATTGCGGACTCGAAGCCGAGGCCGGCCTCCACAGCGATCATCATCTGGTCGAGGGTGTCCGCAAGTTCGAGTCCGATGGCCTTCTGCCGCTCGATGCCTTGGCTGTACAGCAACAGCTCAGGCAGGAAGTATCCCACCGGCACCATGACCACCACGATGAGCAGGATCATACCGTTGCCCCCGGTCATGGCCAGGAGCACCAGACCTATCAGGAGGGCGGTGCCCAGGGCATAAACCTTATAAGCCATCAGGCGGGCGACCGGCCAGCCTGCAGGCCGGCCTGCCTTCGAATAAAGGGTTTCAAGCCGCTCCTGGCCGTTATCAGTGGTGAACCGGCTGGCCCAGCCGAAGTCTGGTGCGTCGCGGATCATTTCGGCCTCGGTGGCATCGAAGCCGACTCTCAGGTTTTGGCGCACCAGCCGGTCGCCGCCCCAGCGCACACCTACCGCGAGCCAGATAGCCAGGCCCGCGGCACCGGCGAGAAGCAGCATGCCGAGGAATAGGGGGGTCATGGAACGTCCTTCGAGAAAAGGGGAGAATCAGAACTTGATCTTGACGATCCGCGACATCCAGAAGCCACCGATCGCGAACATCAGCAGGGCAACGACGATCATCGCGTAGCCGAGGAAGCCGCTCGTGAGAAATTGGGAAATGTACTCGGGAGAGATCAAGGACAGGATTCCCGCGATCAGCACGGGCAGGGCCATCAGGATGTAGGCGGACATCTTGCCCTCGGCTGAAAGAGTCTTGACCTGTCGCCGGATCTGATTGCGCTCACGGATCGTGCCTGCCACGCGATCGAGCACCTCTGCGAGATCGCCCCCGACCTCGCGGTGGATACCGATCGCTTGGGCGACCCAAGAGAAGTCCTGGGAGTCCATGCGCTTGGCGGCTTGATCGAGAGAAGCATCCAGATCCATGCCGAGACGGGTCTCGTTGACGATGCGCGTCAACTCCTCGGAGGTTGGGGCCTGGGACTCCTTGGCCACCGCGTCGACCGCGCGCAACAGGGAGTGACCAGCTCGTAGCGATCCGGAGAAGAGCTGCAGTGTGTTGTCTAGCTGGTCGGCGAAGTTCCGCTTGCGCCGATTCGTGAGGAAGCCGACCACGAGCTTGGCCGCGAACGGAGCCGTCAGGAAGAGCACCAATCCAAGCAGCAGTCCCCCCGCGAGCGTCCCGGCCGCCGTCGCGACCACCGCTCCGATGAGGACCAGTACGAGGAAATCGGCCGGCGAGGACTTGATGCCGGCGTTCTCCAGAGCGGAGGCAACCTTGCGCGTCCACCCCCGGCGCTCCAGGAACTCGGAGACAGCCTCGGTGGTCACACCCGAGAGCCGGGACAGCTGCGATGACTCGAGTTCCCGGGGTCCGCGCGGCGGCCGGCGCCGGTCCATGGGCAGCCGTGGCGTGCGCGAGCGAAAGACCACGAACAGTCCGAGCAGCCCGGCAAGGCAGAGCAGCCCGACGCCAATCAGCAGCGGTGCCATCAGCGCCGCCCAGGGTCGAAGACGGAGGGGTGGAGCTTGATGCCGTAGTCCTCGAACTTGTCCACGAAACGCGGGCGCACCCCCGTGGAGCGAGTCGTGCCGCGGAACCGGCCGGTACGGGGATCCACTCCGGCGTCCCAGTCGAAGAGGAAGGCGTCCTGCAGAGTCACGGTCTCACCCTCCATGCCCTGGATCTCGGTGATGTGAGTGACGCGGCGCGTGCCGTCCCGGAGTCGTGACAGCTGGACAACCACGTGAATGGCGGAGGCAATCTGCTCCCGGATCGCCCGCTGCGGCAGGTCCATCCCGGCCATCATGACCAGGGTCTCCAGCCGCGAGATGGTGTCGCGCGGGGAGTTGGCATGGATGGTGGAGAGTGAGCCGTCGTGGCCGGTATTCATCGCCTGGAGCATGTCCAGGGCCTCACCACCACGGCACTCCCCCACCACGATCCGGTCAGGTCGCATGCGCAGGGAGTTCCTCAGAAGGTCGCGGATGGAGATCTCCCCCTTGCCCTCGATGTTGGCCGGGCGAGACTCGAGCTGGACCACGTGCTCCTGCTGCAACTGGAGCTCTACGGCGTCCTCGATCGTGACGATGCGCTCGCCGTGCGGGATGAAGGAGGAGACCACGTTGAGCATCGTGGTCTTGCCCGTGCCAGTACCTCCCGCCACCAGGATGTTGAGGTGAGCCTCCACGCACGCACGCAGCAGCTCGGCCATCTGCGGGGAGACCGAGCCGAACCGGACGAGATCCTCGATGGTGAGGGGATCCTTCGCGAACTTGCGGATCGTCAGGGAGGACCCTTTCACCGCGAGTGGTGGGATCACCGCGTTGACGCGCGAGCCGTCCGGGAGACGTGCGTCGACGAGCGGCGAGGACTCGTCGATGCGCCGACCCACCTGGGTGACGATCTTCTCAATCACGTGGCGCAGGTCCTGCTCGGAAGCGAAGGTCGACTCTGACAGGGTCACCTTGCCCTTTTGCTCGATGAAAATCTGGTCGGGGCCGTTGACCATGATCTCCGTGACCGAGTCATCGTCGAGCAACTCCTGAAGGGGACCGTAGCCGAGCACATCATCGCTGACGGAGCGGATCAGCCGGAGACGCTCCTCGGAGGACATCGGCACCTGCTCTTCAGCGACGATCCGCGTGAGCTCCTTGGTGGCGAAGTTCTTGAGCTGCACATCGGACAGGCTCGAGTCCGACTGCCGGGAGCCGATGCGGTCCAAGAGCTCTTGTTTGACACGGTGCTTGAGCCCGGCCAGCGCGTCGAACTTCCCAGCCTGGGCGCGTGGAGCCGGATCGGCCGGCACCTCCGGGACGGACGCGGGGAGCACGAGCGAACCAAGGGACGGCGAGTCGTCACCTGCAGGAGGAAAGACTTCGTTGCCCGAGAGGTCCGTGCTCGGTTCGCTCGGACGGTCGACAACGGGTTGACGGTTTGCGACAGAAGCCGCAGGCGTGGAAGGGGTTTCACCGCGTGCGGCGGCGAGACGTTCGGCGAGTTTCACGATCGGACCATGGCCTTCCGGTGCAGGCCTCGTCGGGCGGCGGGGCGTTCGGGGGCGAAGGAGTCGACGAGGGCTTGCAACTGTCGTGCGGCCTTGTCCTTGGGTGCGTGCAGCAGCAGGGGTTCACCCCGGTTGGTGGCGTAGGCGGCCATCCTGGAGCGCGGGACCACATGGTCCACAGGGGCCCGGACGGTGGCTTCGATATCCTGCACTGACAGCCCGGTGTTGCGGTCGGCGGCGTTGACCACAACCTGGGCGTTCGGCGGCACGAGATCGATCTCCCCGAGGAGGTCCATCTGCTTGCGCAACCCACGTACGCCGGGGACGTCCATGCCGGTGACGAAGACGACGTCGGTGGCGGCCTCGAGGGCGGCGAGCGCATGCTCGCCCATGCCCGGTGCGGTATCGACGACGACGTACTGGAACTGTCCCGAAAGCTGCTCCAGAAGATGGGCAACCTGAGCGCTGCCTATCAGCTCACCTTCTGCGGGGTTAGCCGGTGTGCACAGGGCGTAGATCGAAGCGGGGTGGACGGTGAGGAAGGTCTTAAGCACCAGAGCGTCGTCGACTGCGGGACCGGTCACTGCCTCGGTCAGCGAGTGCTCTGGAGCGAGTCGCAGGGCAGCGGCGACGTCACCGAACTGGACGTCGAGGTCGACGATCACGGTGTTCATAGGCGCGAGCCGCCCCAAGCCCACGGCCAGGTTGGTGGCCATGGTCGTCTTGCCCACCCCACCCTTGGGCGAGGTCACGACGATCGTGCGCGAGTCGTCGCGAGGAGCCGATGGCACAGCGTGCAGGCTACCGGTGGCGGGACCGCCGGATGGCATCACCCGGCGGCGGGACTCGGTCGCGTCGAGGACGCGAGAGAGGGTGCCAAGGACAGCATCGGGATCGGCGTCGATGTCCAACACGTCACGGAAGCCGGCACGCATGGCTGCCACGGCCAGTGGCATGTCCGAGGGCACCACCAGGACGAGGGAGATCTCGGGGCGCTGGATGTCGAAGACGCCGCCCAGGCGAAGGGCCTCGTACAGGTCCAGGCCGGGCCCGATGACGACCACGGTGGGCAGCTCGCCCACGGAGCGGCCGAGCAGTTCATCGGGTGTGGCCGGCAGGACGGTGCCGAGAACGGTCTGCACCTCGCCGGGTATCCGGCCCTGGACGGCCTGGCGGAAACGGGTGTCGTAGCCGGGATCGCCGGTGACTAGCAGTAGGCGGCTCATGAGAAGTCCTCCCGCGTGGCGCCGTTGGCGTTCTCCTCGGCGTCATTCCCCTCGAGCGAGAGCCAGATCCGGCCAAACTCGGAGGCGTAGACGATCTTTTCCGCGGTGTCGGCGTTGACAGCGAAAGTGACGAGCATCGAGCCCTCCGGAACAGCAGGTGCCTCACTACCGGTGGCCGCCGTGCTGCTCTCTCCCTCGGCAGACGCGGCCGAAGAGGGAGCACCTTGCACCGAGGTGACGAGAACTTTGTCCAGATCCTTGGACGTACGGGAAGTACGATTTTCGTCCTCTTCGAAGGAGACAAAGAAGCCGACCCGATCCCCGGCCGTGAGCTGGCCACCGACCACACGGGGCGCGTCCAGCTGGATGGTGACCTCCTGCAGACCGTCTGGGACGGGCACAGTACCGGGGGCCTCTAGGGCCTCGGGGTCGACCAGCCGGGAGTCGAGAACCTGTTCTCCCGGTTGCAGGTCGACGCCGGCGACCTTTCCCCTCTGGCCCTCAAGAGAGGACAGCGCGCCGTCCGGGACGACGGCAGCAGGCACCGTGTGCAGGGCGATGGACTCGCCGAATTCCTCCACAGGGGTGCCTTTGAGGATCGGGGCGGTGACGAGGTAGACCTCGCGGGGCTCCTGATCATCCAGGGCGCGGGCGTCAGCGGTGCCGACGTAGGTGGTGACGAGAACCAGGCCGGCGATGGCAAGAATCGCCATCACAAAGCCGGCGAGAATACGGGTCTTCACGGGGTGTCGTCCTCACAGATGAGTAATGCAGATGGGGCTGGGAATGGTGGTGGGCATCAGTCGCTGAGTTTCACGATCGCTGCTCCGTAGGTGAGCGGACCGTCGTCGGTGTACAGCTCGTCAAGGCTGGCGTAGCGCACAAAGGTTCCGATGATGCCGCGGCAATTGCCGGTGCACAGTCCTTGGTTCGCGTGCTCCCGGACGTTGACGTTGTTGTCGTCCTTGGCACTACCGCCGAAGTTCCACCCGGTGACTTTAAAGGCGATCCACCCTGAGATGTAGTACTTGCCGTTGTTGCCGCTGTCCGAGGTGCTGTCATACACGGGAAGCAGGAGGACGTCGCCAATGGACTTGTGGAGTAACCCCTTCAACACGTCGTCACAGGATTCCGCAAAGTCGTTGCCGGGATCGCTGAAGACGATGTCGTCGTGGGACGTCTCCTGACCGCACTCCGCCTTTGCTCCTTGACGGAACCACCCGAATCCACCCGGCACCGAACTGCCCTCATGTGTGCACCCCGGCAGATTCGATTTGCCCGTGATGTCGAGGACCACTGTGGAGCCGGACTGCTCAAAGGCCTTTGTGGCCTGGCAGTGGGACACCGCGATGGGCAGCGTCGCCGGCCCTGTTCCGGGTCCGCCCCACGATGCGGAGGCAGCCGCAGAGATCGAGGGATCTTTGACACCCAGCACCGGTGCGATGGAGAGAGCGAGTTTCCCTGCCCCGGCCTTGCCATCGTTTGCCTGCGTCTGCACACGGACCGAGGTGGACGTGGGAAAGGTCAGCGACGCGACGTCAGACAGCCCATCCCGAGTGTTGTCAAGGGCAATTTTGTTGCTGATGTGGGGCGCAGCGGAAGAGCACGTGGACGGGGCTTCGACGCAGTTTTGTGCCACAGCCAGAGCTGCTGAGTCGGCCCCGTTCTGCAGTTGCGCCTTTTCCTCGTACATCAGTCCGAAGTCGATCGCGATGGCTGCGAACCCGAGAAGGACGACAAGGGTCAGCGCGGTTGTCACGGCAATCGCACCGCGTTCGCCGTCTGCACGATGACGAACTTGCGCCCGTTCCAAAAAGTCGATCAGCCACCGCATCGCATGGCCGCCTTGCCGGCGAGACTCATCTTGCCTCCGCCAACACCGGTGATCGTTTTTAAGTCATAGCTCACGGTGATGTGCACGTCGGTTCCCTTGGGACATGTGTTGGTCGACGTGGAGAAATTGGAGGCCTGGAGATCGACTGACGAAGCAGAAGCAACGCCCTTGGCTGCCGCTGCGCTCCAGTCCTTGTCGATTGCCATGTACCGTGCTGTCTCCCGTGCTGCGTGGGTCAAGCTGATCTGAGCGTTGTAAGCCCGGCCAAATTCGATGATGGCCATCATAATTAGAAGAAGAATTGGAAGAACCAGTGCAAACTCAACGGCTGCGGCTCCCCGATCTGAGCGCCAGCGACCCATGGAATGGTCCTTTCGTTGAGAAAGATGGATCTGGCCGAAGTCAATGGACGATCCGGCAAGATCAAGGTCAAGAGCAGCGCCGCGGCACCCGGGTGGGACGCCGCGGCGCTGGAGAACAGAACTGAAAACAGTCAGGGCGTCGTATTACGGAGTAGTGGTCTTGCCCGACGTCAGGCTGATCCCGTTGAAAAGCCCTTCAATCTTGGGACCCAGCAGGGCGAAAGCCGCGACGATGATGACCGCCATAAGACCAACGATGAGGCCGTACTCCACGGCGGTGGCGCCCTTCTCCTCGCGGGTCAGGCGGTCCACGATGGAGTTTTTGGTGTCGGCGACGTACTGGAGGGTGACGAGAATGGGCAGCATGGTGTGTCCTCACGATGAGAGAAATAAAGGGGTTGAGTCGGAGAACGAGCCCTGGCATTCGCGTCTTGCGGGATCTGTCTGCCACTTGCCTACCGACCTGTAGAAAAGATAGCCGTCGCGATCGCAAACACACAAGCATTCGGATGCATGCACTTTGGGGGACGTCAAAAATGGACGTAATGCCTAGTGGCAGACTCCATTCATCTGCATGCAGCTACGTTGCAGCAGGTTTGTCCCCCGAACGGCGTCAGGCCAGGCCCGGCAGGAGGTACTCGCGGGCGAGAATTTCGCCCCACACGACGGCCACCAGTGCGCCGGTGAGCATCGATGGGCCGAAAGGGATGTCACTGCGCAGTCCGCCGCGGCGGGACGTCAGCATGACAAGCCCCACGATTGCACCAAAGATTGAGGCCAGAAGAGCTCCGACGAGGAGTGCCACCCATCCCTGGTAGCCGAGGAACAGTCCGAGCACGGCGGCGAGCTTGACGTCGCCCATGCCGAGCCCGGCCGGCGAGATGAGTGCCAGCGCGAGGTAGAGGACGAACAGCACCGGGGCGCCCAGCACGGCGCGCAGCAGCGCTCCCCAGGCGTTCTCCCCCGTGGCGGCAACGCCGAGCAGCACGAACCCGACGCCCAGCGCCGGCAGCACCACGGCGTTGGGGAGCAGATGGTGCCGCAGGTCGATCACGGTGAGGACCACGGCGAAGGCCACGAAGAAGAAGTACGCCGGAATCTGCCAACTGAGACCGAAGAACGAGGCCATGAGGACGAACAGCGCCGCCGTCGACACCACCAGGGCCGGACGGGACGGTGTTGCGGGAGGCTCTTCTGTGACGGGGCTGTACCGCAGGACGGCGCGGGGCAGGAACCAGCCCACCACCGCGCCCCCGAGACCGGCGGTCAGCACCCACCAGAGAGGGCCCGCTCCGAGCATGGACTCCACAAAAGTGCCCCTCCGATGTGTGGGCGCTTCGGCTGACGCCCGGGTGAGTGTCCGTCCCCCATTTGGGGTTCCGTCCGGGACAGAGAATAACCGAAAGGGCGACACTTCCGGTATTTGAGCACGTCACCGCGCATTTCGACAATGGAGGGCTTTCGAGCGCGGCGATATCCGAACCGCAGTCAAAAATGGCCGAATGCAGAGAAACTCCGGACAGCGAGCAGACGAATACTGTCAGCATTCTGCACTTGTCGAGATCAACAAGATGTGAGCACGGACAGCGCGGCCTTCAGTCCGCGCTCGTTCCGCACTTCGCGGCCCACCCGCTCGGCGGCAGCGCGGCATCCGAGGGCGTCACTGATAGCTGCGGTGAGCCGCTCGGCCGTCAGCTTCTTCTGCGGGATGGGCGCGGCGGCCAGGCCGAGCCCGTGGAGCTGCCGGCCCCAGAACGGCTGGTCGGCCAGGAACGGCACCACCACGTGCGGGACGCCCGCACGGGCCACGGTGTGGACGGTTCCGGCCCCGCCGTGGTGGATGGCCAGTGCGGCCCCGGGCAGCACCGCGTCGAGTGGCAGGGACGGGACGGCGAGCACGTCGTCGTCCCGGAGGTCGCCCGGGAGGTCGTCCGGCAGCGCGAGGCCGCCCCACCCGGTGAGCAGCAGGGTGCGCAGTCCGTGGGCGCGGGCGCTCTCCACCACCGCCCTTCCCCGGGGCAGTGGGTCCCCCGACGCCATGGAGCCGAAGGTCGCCACGAGGTAGGGCCCGCCCCGGAGGAACTCGCGCACGGCGGGATCGGGCTCCGGCGCCGGGGCGACGGCGTGCCAGGACCCGGTGAGGTGCACGGAAGCCGGCCAGTCGTCCGGGCGCGGCAGGAGCTGCGGGCTGATGGGCAGCAGGGTGGCCGCCGGGGCGGGAACGGCGGCCGGCCGGCCGCCGGGCAGCGGGGCGCAGGCCCGGTCGATGTCCCGGCGGAACATCCGCTCGGCACCGCGGGCCACCGCGTAGGTGGCGCGGTTGAACCGGCCGAGGTCCCGGTTCACCACGCCGGGCGCCGGGAACTGCCGGGTGGGGGTGAGCACGGGAACCGCCTCCACCACCACGTGCGGGGCGCCGAGGGCCTGCGCCACCGCCGGCGCCGTGAGCACCTTGGGGTGGTGGACCACCACGTCCGGCGCGAAGGCGAGCGTCTCCCGCACGGCGGCGGCCAGCATCCGGCGCATGCCGGGGCCCACCTTGGTGCGGAAGTGCCGCACGGCCGTCCACGGCGAGATGCCGTGCTCCTGGACCAGCCGGTGGAAGTCCACCTCCAGACTGACGGTGTCCAGCCCGGACAGGTCCACGCCGGAGGAGTCGGGGAGGCCCAGGCGGACCTCGTGGCCGTGGCCGGCGGCGAAGCGGGCGAGGGCGGCGAACGGCTCCACGTCGCCGCGGGTGCCCGCGGTCAGCAGCATCATCCTCATGGACCCAGTGTGCTCCTGCCGCGCCCCGACCGCAGGGGGGGTCAGGAACCGGGCGGGGTGCAGCTCTCCTCGGGACCCCAGTGCAGCCACTCGGGCAGATCCGCGGTGAAGGCGTCTCGGACGGCGGCGGTGTTGGTGGTCGTCCAGTCCACGGGCCCGTCGATCTCGACCTCGTGCTTGTCCCACTCGAACCAGCTGATCATCTTCAGCTGCGGGAAGTCCTGGGGAATCGACTCGTCGAAGACCTGGCCCCACCACGCCTGCTTGATCGCCAGCTCGTCGGCACCGCCCTGCGCCGGGTTGTACAGGGCGGCGGTCTCCGGGATGGCCACGGGCTTGCCGCGCCGCTGCCCGTACTCGGCGTAGAAGTCGGGGACGGCGCGGTCGTCGCCGCCGGCGCCGGAGTAGGCGCCGGTGAGCTGGGCGGCGAACTTGCCGGGTTCGGGCAGCTCGTTCTCGCCCCAGGGGTGCTGGTCGCCCCAGTGGTACAGGGACATGCCCACCCAGTCCACGGCGTCGTCGCCCGGGTAGTAGGGGGCGTACGGGTCGTCGGCCATGGTCAGCGCGCCGTTCCCGTCGGTGTCGAGGGCCGCGAAGTCGGCGCTGCCGGGCTCGGCCTCGTGCTGCCCGCCGGCGAACGGGTAGCCGCCCCCGTAGTTCGGGGCCCACATCATCGCCGAGCCGGGGGCGTGCTCGTGCACCGCGTCCGCCACCCGCCGATAGGCCTCCACATAGGCGGTCGGCTGGTGGCCCCAGGCGTACCAGGAGCCGTTCATCTCGTGGGCGAAGCGCACGACCACCGGCACCCCGGAGTCGTTGATCGCCGCGAGGTCGGTGGTCAGCTGCCGCACGGCGTCGTCGGTGACCTCGGCGAGCCCGCCTTCGGGCTCGAGGGTCAGCAGCATCATCTGGCCGTCGGCCCGGACCTGGTCGGCCGCCATCCGCAGGTAGTTGTGCCCGCGCTCGTCGTAGGGGAATCCCGTGAAGGACACGGACACGGCGGGCCGGTGCCCCAGCCGGTCGGCGTAGTCGGCCAGCGGCTTGTCCTCCCAGTCGAGGTTCACGCCGTAGAGGGCGCCGGTCTCGGGAACCAGTTCGGTCCGGTCGAGGACGGTGCACGAGGGCAGCGGCGCCGCCTGGACCTCCTCGTCGGGCTGGGAGGTGATCTGGGCTGCGAGGGTGCCGCCGCCCAGGGCGAGGGCGGCGACGAACACGAGGGCGACGAGCGAGGATTCCTTCACTCGCCCAGCTTAGAAAGCACTCGATAGAAAATCATGGAAATAGGCGTCCGGCGGCGCGGTCCGTGACGAACGACGACGACGCTCCTCCCGCCGCGCCGGCCGGTCAGCCGCGCCGGCTCAAGCCCCGGCGCCCTCGTCCGGGCTGTCGTCCGTGTCCGTGTCGGAGGTCTGCCGCCGACGGTAGGCGGTCATGTTGGTGCGGTTGGCGCAGCGCTGGCTGCAGAAGCGCTTGGAGCGGTTGCGGGAGAGGTCCAGGAGCACTCCGTCGCAGTCCTCGGCCCCGCACTCCCGCAGCCGGTCCGTCTCGTCGGCGCGGATCACGTCCACGAGGGCGAACGCCGTCTCCAGGCGCAGCCGGGCGGCCAGGGGGGCGTCCGAGGGCGAGGCGTGCAGGTGCCAGTCCTTCCCGTCGTGCCGGGCCAGGTGCGGGGCGAGCTCGGTGGTGTCGAGCACGGCGTTGACCGCGTCGACCATGGCGTCCCGGCCCAGGGCCCAGACCCGCCGCAGCTCGCCCCGGACCTCGCGCACCTCGGCCAGCTCGTGCTCGTCGCGGTCGAAGCGCCCCGACCAGCCGTGCTCCTGGAGGAGGGCCTGCAGCTGCGCGGTGGTCACCAGCTCGTCCTCCCCGGAGCGGGTGGCTCCCGGCGCGGTGTTCATCAGCGCCACGTCGGACTCGAGCACGTCTTCAGTGTCATAGGCAAAATGCACTTGACTACTTATCCCTTCCACGGCTAGCGTGAGTGTCATCAACAGTTTAGACCCTTACGCGACGATGGTCGCGAGAAGGAGCTCCTCATGGTCGGCGGACTCTACCTCCTGGCGCTGCTCTTCGTGTTCGCCACCGTGGGCCGGCAGTCCGTCCCGCGGCGCGAGCGCACGGCCCTGCGCAGCTGGACGCTGCGGGACGTGTACTACAACGTGCGGCGCGGCGTGACCGTGCTCGGCGAGCACGGCCCGTCCTACCCCGCTCTGGACGACGCGGAGCTCCCGGCGGCGCAGCGCGCGCGCTGAGCGGCACACGGTCACCCGGGCCACTCGCCCGTGGCCGGCCACCGTCCCAGCCGGAGGGACAGTTCTCGGCCAGGGCACGCCCTGCCCTCCGCGGCGCACCCGCTCCAGTCAGAGCGCGACCTTCTCGAACAGGGCCGCCGTGCCGATGCCGCCTGCGGAGCTGATCATCGCGAGCAGCACGCTCCCGGTGGGCAGGGCCCGTGACCGGGACAGCAGGCGCACCACGGAAACCGCCCCGGAGGCGCCGTAGGCGTGGCCCAGGGCCAGGGCGCCGCCCTCGGCGTTGAGCACCTCCTCGTCGAGGCCGAGCAGGTCCGTGCAGGCCAGCACCTGTCCGGCGAAGGCCTCGTTGAACTCGGCCGCCGCCAGCTCCTCCACCGCCACGCCCTGCTCCGCCAGCAGCTGCCGGCCGGCCACGGCGGCACCGATGCCCAGCCGCGCGGGGTCCACCCCGACCGTGACCGCTCCGCGGAAGGCGAGCCCGTCCCGCCGGCCCAGGTCGCGGGCCGTGGCCGGGTCGGTGACGAGCACGGCGGCCGCGCCGTCGGCGTCCCCGCAGGAGTTGCCGGCCGTGACCGTCCCACCGGCCGCGAACACGGCCGGGAAGCGTGCCAGCAGCTTCGCGTTCAGCGCCCGGCGCGGGCCGTTGTCGAACCGCACCTCACCACGGGGTCCGGTCACCGGCACCAGCTCGTCCTCGAAGGCCCCCGCCTCCGCGGCAGCCAGCGCCCGCCCGTGGCTGCGCAGGGCGTAGCCGTCCTGCCGTTCCCGGCCGATCCCGTGCTCGCGGGCGACCGTCTCGGCCGCCTCGCCCATGTCGGGATCGCCCAGGTGCTCCGGGGCGAACTGGGCACGGCGGTAGAACTCGACTCCCCCGTCCTCGCGTCGTCGTCCGCGCAGCGGTGCGGTGCTGATGCTCTCCGCCCCGCCGGCGAGGAAGACCCGGCCCGCCCCGGCCTGGGCGAGTCGGCAGGCCAGCACCACGGCGTCCAGGCCCGAGCCGCACTGCCGGTCCACGGTCAGCCCCGGCACGGACAGCGGCAGACCGGCCTCCAGGGCGGCGAGCCGAGCGAGATTGCCGCCGGCGCCCACCGCGTTGCCCACGACCACGTCGGCGAGCCGGGCGGGTTCCAGGCCCGAGTCCGCCAGCAGGGAGCGGAGCACCGGGGCCAGCAGCCGGTGGACGGGCACGCCCTCGAGCAGGGTCCCGGCGCGCGCCAGGGGCGTGCGCCGGCCCAGCACCAGCACGGGGGCATCAGCCGAGCGGTCGGACACGGGCGTCTCCTTCGAGGATCCAGTCGCGGAACACCGCGCGGCTGAGCTTGCCGTTCGCGGTCACCGGCAGTTCCCGGAGCTCCCAGTACTGTTGCGGGCGCTTGGCCGGGGCCAGCCGTCCCTCCAGCCCGGCCCGGATCCGCCGCCGGTCCGGCCCGGCTGTGGCCGGGAGGATCCCGGCCACGATCCGCTGACCGCGGGCGTCGTCGGGAAGGCCGGCGACGACGACGTCGGCCACTCCGGGCACCAGGGTCAGCGCCGCCTCGACCTCGTGCGGATAGACGTTGTGCCCGCCGGTGTTGATCATCTCCGCCGCCCGCCCCAGCACGTGCAGCTGCCGGTTGCGGAGGAAACCCTGGTCCCGCACCGTGTGCAGGCGGCCGAGCCGGCCGAAGCCCTGGCCGTCGTCGCCCCAGAGGTAGCCGTCGCAGACCAGGTCCGAGCGCACACCGATCGTGCCCGTCACGCCCTCCGGCACGGGGTTCCCGGCGTCGTCCAGGACACCCACCTCCACGCCGGGGAACGCCGCCCCCACCGCGGTGCCGGAGTCCTCGGCCGGCATCTCGGCGGACTCGCCCGGGCGATGGCAACGTGCGGCGACGAAGCCGAGCTCGGCGGCACCGTAGTACTCCCAGATCGCGGCCTGCGGGGCCCAGCGCCGGGCCGCCGCGAACGTGGTGGGGTCCAGCTTCTGCCCGGCGCACACGATCGCCGTGACACCGCTCGCGTCTGCACCGGCGGCCAGGCCGCGCTCGGCGAGAACGCGCAGCACGGTGGGCACGAGCACCAGGCGGGTGACCCCGTGCCCGGTGATCGCGGCGTGGGCGGCGGCCACGTCGAAGCCCGGCAGGGTCACGAAGCCGGCCCCGGCGTACAGGCACTCGGAGAGGGCGTAGAGGTTCAGGCTCGCCGCCAGCGGGCCGGGCGCCAGCACACGGTCCTGAGGTCCCAGACCGAAGTGCTCCGCGGACGCCTCGAACGAGCGCCGCCAGGAGCCGCGGCTGCGCTGGAAGCCCTTGGGCAGGGCCGTGGTGCCCGAGGTCAGGCCGATCAGGAAGGCCGAGGCAGGGTCGCCGTCGCGCAGTTCCGCCGGGGCGGGATCGGCGGGGAGGCGCGCCGCGCAGCGCTCCCGCACCTGCGCGGTCATGTCGGCCGGCCAGGACGGGTCCAGGACGGCGCACACGCGTTCCTCGGCCACCCCGGCGGCCCACCGGACGGCGAAGTCCGTGCCGTTGGCCTGCCGCAGGATCCCCGTGGGCTCGCCCGAGGCGGCCAGCGCCGCGGCCGCAGCACGCAGATCGCCCCAGGTCAGCCGGTCGTTCCCGCAGGCGACGGCGAGCTCCTGGGGGCGCTCCTCGGCCCAGCGGGTCAGGCGGTCCAGAAAGGGCATGTTCTCGTCCTCGGTGGTGGTCTCACGCTGCGGGTGCGGCAGGGAGTCGTGGATGACGGTTGCCGGCGAGTCGCGCTTCCCCGTGGTCAGCGGGCGGTGGGCGTCCCGCCCAGGAGCCGGCGGTAGCTGCGGTGGACGTTGATCGCGGCGAGGGTCGCCACGACAGCCTTGAGCAGGTCCCCGGGGATGAACACGAGCGCGCCCAGCGCGGAGGTGGACAGCGGCAGCCCGGTGGCCACGGCCGTCCACGGGATGCCGAACGCGTAGATCACCGCGATGCCGCCCACGACCACGCTCAGCAGCACCGCGGCGAAGCGGGTAGTACGGCCGGTGCGCCGGATCGCCCAGTACTGCACCAGCGCCCCGATGACCAGGGCCGCGGGGATCCAGCCCACCAGGTAGCCGCCGGTCGGGCCGAGGAACACCCCGAGCCCGCCCCGGCCGCCGGCCAGCAGCGGCAGCCCGGCCAGCACCAGGGCGTGCAGGACGACGACGGAGAGCATGCCGCGCACCGGCCCGAGCAGCGCACCGGCGAGCATCACCCCGAGGGTCTGCAGCGTGATGGGCACCGGGATGATGCCGACCGTGATCGGGGGCACCAGGCCCAGGGCGGCGATGAGGGCGGCGAACACGGCCACCAGGACGGTGTTCTGGGTGGTCTGGGAGCTGTCGGCGGTCCGGGAGGTCATGGTGGTCATGGGGTCCTTCGATCGGGGACGAGCGGCTGGGCTCGAGCAGGCGGGGCGGAGCAGAGAGATCTGGAACGGTCGGGGTGGGACGGTCGGGGTGGGCCAGGGGTCAGTCGGTGGTGGTCCGGGGCGCGGCCCGTGGTGGGGGCGCGGAGTCGTAGCAGCGGGCGTTGAGGGCGGAGGCGATCTCCTGGGCCGACTCCAGGGTCCGCACCAGCAGGGGCACCAGCACGGCCACCGGGCTGTTGTGCAGCCCGCGGGCGAATTGGGCCTCGCGGACCTCGAGGTACTGGGTGCGGATCTGCGGGATGAACCGGATCGTCATCGACAGGGCCAGGCTCATCTGGGCCGGGTTCAGCCCCAGGTGCCGGGTCGGGGCCAGCAGCCGCTCGAACAGGGCCAGCATCTGGGCGAACGTGGTGGACAGGCTCACCGCCCAGGCGAACAGGCACAGGCTCAGCAGCCGCAGGGACGCCACCGCCGCCGCCTCCCAGGTCGTGGTGAACCCCAGCGTGAGGAAGACGATCCCCACGATGAGCAGCAGCCCGGCCAGCAGCCGCGCCAGGCGGGCGACCGGGGTGCGGGTCGCCCAGGCGGCGGCCACGGCCAGGCCGAAGACGGCGAGCTGGACGCCCAGGTGCGTCACGGCGTAGATGCCCAGACTGGCGGCGAACAGGAACGCGAACTTGTGACCGGCCGGGATCCGGGCCAGCACACCCGTGGGCCCGGCACGGTGGGGTCGGGCGCCGTGGGGCCGGTCGGCACCGGTCCGGGCATCCTGCTGCCGGGCCGCGCCCATCAGTCGCTGATCCCGCAGTAGAACTCGACGGCCGGCCCGGGGGCGCCGTCGAAGGCGATCCGGCCCTCGTGCACCACCAGCACCCGGTCGTAGCCGCCGATCAGATCCAGGTCGTGGGTCACCACGACGGCCCGCTGGTCGAGCTCGTCGATGGTGGCCTGCAGCCGGCGCCGGTTGCGCCGGTCGAGCATGGTGGTCGGCTCGTCGAAGACGATCGTGGAGGGTTCCATCACCAGCACGGAGGCCAGGGCCACCAGCTGCTTCTCGCCCCCGGACAGGGCGTAGGACTCCCGCTCGGCCAGGTGGGGAATGCCCAGGCGCTCCAGCACGCCGTCCACCCGGGCGGAGAGCTCGTCCCCGCGCAGGCCCAGGTTCTTCGCCCCGAAGGCGAGGTCCTCGGCCACCAGCGGCATCACGATCTGGTTTTCCGGGTTCTGGAACACGAAGCCCACCTGCCGCCGGATGCGCTTGGCGTCGGTCGCGGTGGACAGCCCACCGACCTGCACGGTGCCCCGGGTGGGCAGCAGCAGACCGTTGAGCAGGCGCACCAGGGTGGACTTGCCCGACCCGTTGAGCCCGATCACAGCGATGCGCTGTTCGTCCAGGGACAGGTCGACGTCGCGCAGGACGTCCTGGCCCTCCCGGGTGACCGTGACCCCGGTCAGCCGGATCTCCGAGGACCGGGTCCCCGGCGGCCCCGGCGGGGCGGAGGGCTCCGCCCGGCGGGACCGGTCCCGCAGCGGATGCTTGATCGACACCGTGGAAGCTGTCCTTTCCTCGTTCTGCTCAGCGGCCGGCGGCCGCTGCCGCGCCCCGCCCCGGAGAATTCCGGAGGCGCGGCCGCCGCCCCGGGACGCCTGGGTCCCGGGACGTCTCAGTCCCGGGGTGCCGGCTCGAAGTACAGATCGGCGTGCAGGGCGCAGCCAGGGTTGAACCGGGCGGCGCACCGCGGACAGCCGTCCGCCGCCAGGTACTCCCGCACGGAGAGCTCGTGGCCGCAGACACCGCAGAGCACGGCCTCGGCGCTCTGCTCCTCGACCGGCCACTGCGCCGCCGGGTGGCCGGCGGTCTCCTCGTGGCACAGATGACAAGGGTAGTACGCCCCGCAGCACCAGAACTTGATCGCGATCACGTCCAGCGGCGTGCGGTAGTGCACGCACCGCGTCTGCTCGTCGACAGGACGTCCCAGAACCCGTCTCACCGCTGCCCCTCCCGTGACGCGGCCGGTGCAGGTCCTCCCTCGGGAGGGCCCGGACCGGCCGCTCGTTCTTCCGACGACGTCCACTGTACGGAGCCGCAGCCGCGCGGCGGAGGACCACCGTGCGGTGGGGGCGGGAGCTCAGCCGAGCAGGATCACGTCCAGCGTCCGGGGCCCGTGCACGCCCTCCACGCGCTCCAGCTCGATGTCCGAGGTCGCGGACGGCCCGGAGATCATGGTGACCGGGGCCGTGGGCTCCACCAGGGCGAGGGCCTCGGGGATCAGCTCGACCACCGAGTCCAGCGGCACCACGCAGATGTGGTGGTCAGGGACCAGGCTGATCGCCCGGCGGCCCTCGTCGGGACGGCCGGTGAGGAAGATGGTGCCGGTCTCGGCGCAGGAGACGGTCGAGGACGTCACCACGGCGTCCACGGCGTTGAGCTCCCGCACCCCGAGCGCGGAGGCCGCCCGGGCGTCGTTGGGGTCCACGATGACCCGTCGCATGCCGGACTCCTCGGGCAGCCAAGCATGGTCCAGGCCCTCGGGCACCACGTAGCGGGCGGAGGCGCCCAGCAGCTCGGCGATCCGTCCCGGCAGGGTGGCGGGGGTCTCGTGGTGCACCGAGGCCTTGTAGTCGACCAGTCGGTCCTCGAGCATCTCGACGACCTCCTCGCGCGGCCGGTCCGAGGCGCGGCGGTAGCTGCGCTCCGGCGGTGCGGGCGCGGGCGTGTCGTGCAGCGCCCCGCGAATCCGGTTGAGGATCTCGGTCCTGGCGTCGGTCATCGCTGTCCCCCGTCGTGCTGGGTGTCGTCCGCGGCCCCGTCCTGCGGGCCGCCGTCGGCGGCCACCCGCTCCTGCGTCTCGTCGGCGTGCTTGGCCCACCAGTTGCGGAAGGACTCCTTCGGCGGGGCGGGGATGTCCCGCTCGTCGGTCCAGCCGCCGGCCGTGCCGGGCAGCCAGCTGATCGCGCGGTCCTTGCCCGCCACGGCCCGGCCCAGCGGGAGGGCCTTCTCGGCGAGCGCCATGCGCTTGCCGGAGGACATCACGAAGGACGCTCCCTTCATCATGAGGTCCATCTCGGACGGGGGCTGCGGCAGGCGCCGGGTCCGGGCCGGGGCCGCCGCGGCGCCGTCGTCGGAGCGTTCGCCGTGCTGGGTGCGCACGTCCTCGTCGCGCAGGTGCACGAGGATCTCCGGGATGTTGATCTTCACCGGGCACACGTCGTAGCAGGCCCCGCACAGCGAGGAGGCGTAGGGCAGGGAGGCGTTCTGCTCGGAGGTGATGCCGGTCAGCTGCGGGGAGAGGATCGCCCCGATGGGCCCCGGGTAGGTGGAGCCGTAGGCGTGACCGCCGGCCTGCTCGTAGACGGGGCAGACGTTCAGGCACGCCGAGCAGCGGATGCAGTGCAGCGCCGAGCGCCCGGCGGGGTCGTCGAGCACCGCGGTGCGGCCGTTGTCCAGGAGCACCACGTGCACGTTCTGGGGGCCGTCCCCCGGTGTCACGCCGGTCCACATCGAGGTGTAGGGGTTCATCCGCTCCCCGGTGGAGGAGCGCGGGAGCAGCTGCAGGAACACCTCGAGGTCCTGGAAGGTGGGCACGATCTTCTCGATGCCCATCACGGTGATCAGGGTCTCGGGCAGGGTCAGGCACATGCGGCCGTTGCCCTCGGACTCCACCACGGTCAGCGTCCCGGTCTCGGCCACGCCGAAGTTCGCCCCGGAGACCGCCACGGAGGTGGAGAGGAACTTCTCCCGCAGGTGGGTGCGGGCGGCCTCGGCGAGGTCCCGGGGCTCGGACGTGAGCGTCTCGTCGGTCTCGGCCATCTCGGCCAGGAAGATGTCGCGGATCTCGTGCCGGTTCTTGTGGATCGCCGGAACCAGGATGTGGGACGGCAAGTCGCGCCCCAGCTGGACGATCAGCTCGGCCAGGTCCGTCTCCGTGGCGGTGATCCCGTGGCCGGCCAGGTGCTCCTCGAGGCCGATCTCCTGGGTGGCCATGGACTTGATCTTGATGACGTCGGTGGACCCGGTGGCCTGCACGAGCTCGGTGACGATCCGGTTGGCCTCCTCGGCGTCGCGCGCCCAGTGCACGGTGCCGCCGCGGGCCGTGAGGTTGCGCTCGAACTCCTCGAGCAGGTGCGGCAGGTTCGCCATGACCTGCTCCTTGATGGCGGAGCCGGCGGAGCGCAGCTCCTCCCAGTCGGGCAGCTCCCTCGCCACCGCGGCGCGCTTGCCGCGGATCGTGTGGGTGGCGTGGCGGATGTTGGCGCGCATCTGCGTGTTGCCCATCTCGGCCTTCGCCGCGGCGGGGAACGCGGTCTGCGCGTGCAGGTTCCCCTGGCCGTGGACGGGGCGGACGGCGGGCATGCCCAGGGCCGTGCGGCTCATCGAGCACCTCCGGTCGTGCGGGGGGCCGAGGACGACGCCGTGCGGCGCGCCCCCGGCCCGGGGATGGACAGCTCGACCGGCCCGGCGACCTCGAGCGGGTTCTCGCGGGTGGACGCGAGGATTTCGGCGAAGTGGACGGTGCCCGGCCCGGATTTCCGGCGGGCCATGGCCCCGCCCAGGTGCATCAGGCAGGAGGCGTCTCCCCCGGTGCACAGCTCGGCTCCGGTCGAGACGATGTTGTCGATCTTCTCCTCGGCCATCGCGGCGGAGACGTCCGGGTTCTTGAAGGAGAAGGTCCCGCCGAAGCCGCAGCACTCCTCGGCATCGGGCAGCTTGACGAAGTCGATGTCCCCGACCGAGGCGACCAGGTCCTTCTGCCGGTCCCCCAGGCGCAGCAGTCGCATCCCGTGGCAGGACGGGTGGTAGGTCACCCGGTGGGGGAACCAGGAACCGAGCTGCGCGGCCGCGTCGCGCACGCCGAGCACGTCGGTCAGCAGCTGCGAGAGCTCGTAGGTGGTGGCGGCGACGGCCGCGGCCTCCTGGGCGAGGGCCTCGTCGCCGCCGGCGCGGGCGATCATCGGCTGCTGGTGGCCCAGGGAGGCGACACAGGAGCCGGAGGGCGCCACGGCGGCGTCGTAGTCCGCGGCGGAGAAGGCCTTCACGTGGTTGCGGACCACGGGCAGGGCGTCGTCGAAGTAGCCGCTGTTGACGTGCATCTGGGAGCAGCAGCCCTGGCCGGGCGGGAACACCACCTCGTGGCCGAGCCGCTCGAGGACCCGCACGGTGGCCAGCGCGACCCGCGGATACATCGCGTCCACGATGCACGTGGCGAACAGGGCGATTCTCATGGGACCTCCGGAGGACGGGACAGGGTCGACGACGACGAGCTGCCGCATGTGGTCTGACCATAGTAGACGAGTGAGACGCGCGACACAACGAACGACGAGGACGCCGACTTCTCGCCGGCCAGGGGCTTGGGATTGTGATCTGCGTCATGTACTCTTTGTGGTCAGACCATTGTGGTCCGACCATAGCGTCGTGCTGATCTCCGAGCCGTACCGCTCGCACCCGTCCTCTTCCCTCGCCCCGCCCCGCCCCGTCGCGGCGGGCCCAGAAAGGATCTTTCCGTGGACAGTCTTGCTGTGCTGAGCCTCCTGGCTCTGCTGCCCCTCCTCGTGGTGGGCGTGCTCCTGGCCGGTTTCCGCTGGCCGGCGAAGTTCGCGATGCCGGTGGGCTACCTCGCGGCCGTCGTGGTGGCGCTGACCGTGTGGCAGATGAGCTTCACCGGAGTGCTGGCCGCCACCATCGAGGGCCTGATCGTGGCCATCACCATGCTCTACATCGTCTTCGGCGCCCTGCTGCTGCTCTCCACCCTCACCGTGGGCGGGGCCATGGCCACGATCCGGGCCGGATTCAACAACATCTCGGCCGACCGGCGGATCCAGGCCATCATCATCGGCTGGCTCTTCGGCTCCTTCATCGAGGGCGTCTCGGGCTTCGGCACCACGGCCGCGGTCGTGGCCCCGCTGCTGCTGGCCATGGGTTTCCCCGCGATGGCCGCCGTCATGGTGGGACTCATCGTCCAGTCCACCCCTGTGAGCTTCGGAGCGGTCGGCACCCCGATCCTCGTGGGTGTCGCCAACGGCCTGGGCGGTGATCCGGCGGTCGCCGAGCGCGTCGAGGTCCTGGGCGTGACCATGCCGGAGTTCGTCAACTCGATCGGCTTCTACACGGCGGCCATGCACGGCATCGTCGGCATCCTGATCCCGCTGATCCTGGTGACCCTGCTCACCGGCTTCTTCGGCCCCGACCGGCGCTTCCGCGACGGGCTGGCCGTCTGGCCCTTCGCCGTGTACGCCTCCCTGGCCATGACCGTCCCCTACGTGCTGGTGGCCCGCTTCCTCGGCCCCGAGTTCCCCTCGATGTTCGGCGGGATCCTCGGCCTGGTGCTGGTGATGTTCACCTCCAGCAAGGGCTTCCTCATGCCGAAGGACACTTTCCAGTTCGGTCCCCGCGCCGACTGGCCGGCCCGGTGGATGGGCACCATCGAGCCGGCCGAGGCCACGGACGTGTCCACGCACATGAGCACGGTCCGCGCGTGGGCGCCCTACGCCCTGATGGCGGGCCTGCTGGTGGCCACCCGTGTCATCACCCCGCTGAAGGAGTGGCTGACCGGCCTGGCGATCCCGTTCGAGAACATCCTGGGCACCGGGATCAGCACCACGGTCCAGCCGTTCTACCTCCCCGGCTTCGTGCTGATCCTCGCCTCGGCCTTCGCCTACCTGCTGCACCGGATGAGCTCCCGGGAGATCAGCAGGACGCTCAAGGTCTCGGCCGGTCAGCTCGCGGGCACCGCCGCCGCACTGCTCTTCGCCGTCCCCCTGGTGCGCGTGCTCATCCAGTCCGGCCCGGCCCTCAACGAGTCGGGGCTCTCCAGCATGCCGGTCACCCTCGCCGAGGGGGCCGCCGCGATCTCGGGCAGCTCCTGGCCGGTGATCGCGCCCTGGATCGGCGCGCTGGGCGCCTTCATCGCCGGGTCCAACACCGTGTCCAACCTGACGTTCTCCCAGTTCCAGTTCTCCACCGGCGTCGCGATCGGTCTCGACCGACCCGAGCTCGTGGTGGCCGCCCAGGCCATCGGCGGCGCCGGCGGCAACCCGATCGCCATCCACAACATCGTGGCCGCCTCCGCCACCGTGGGCCTGCTCGGGCGTGAGGGAGACCTGCTGCGCAAGACGATCATCGTGACCACGTACTACTGCCTCGCGGGCGGTGCGGTCGCGTACCTCTTCATCCACGGCGTGGGCATCAACCTGGGCACCGTCATGCTGGTCCTGCTCGCCGCCGGGCTGGCCCTCATCGCCCGCCGGCTGATGCGCGTCGGCGCGCCCCTGGAGGAGCGGAGCCGCGCCTGATCCGGCACGCCGCGGCACCCCCCGGGCACCACGCCCCCCGGCTCCTGCCGGAGGGCGCGGTGTCCGGGGCGTCCCCGCACCTCCCTAGACTGGTCCGCGTCCCGCCCATCCTCTGAGGAGCCCTCCGTGCCCGCAGCCGCACGCATGTACACCGTCGTCCTCGACTGGCTCGAGGAGCGCCTGCGCTCGGGCGAGATCTCGGTGGGCGACAAGCTGCCCGGGGAGCGCCACCTGGCCGAGGAGTTCGGCATCTCCCGCGCCTCGGTGCGGGAGGCGATCCGGATCCTCGACGCCATGGGACTGGTCCGCTCGTCGACCGGGTCCGGGCCGAACGCGGGGGCGATCGTCATCGCGGAGCCCTCGGCCGCGCTCGGGTGGGCGCTGCGGATGCACGTGGCCAACCGGTCACTGCCGGTGCGGGACCTCGTGCAGACCCGGCTGCTGCTCGAGACCCAGTCCGCCCGTGAGGCGGCCGCCGCGGCGGAGACCCCGGGGCGGGCGGCGGTGCTGGGGCGTGCGGCGGAGCTCGTGGCCGCCATGGAGGACCCGGACCTGCCGGACGAGCACTTCCACGCCCACGACGCGCAGTTCCACATCCTGCTCGCCTCCCTGGCCGGCAACGTGGTGGTCGAGACGATCATGGCCTCGCTGCGCCAGGCCACCATCGGGTACGTGCAGGAGACCGTCGCCGGTCTGGACGACTGGCCGCAGGTGCGCCGGACCCTGCAGGAGCAGCACCGCGAGATCCTGCGCGCCTTCCAGGAGCGCCGGGGCGAGGACGCCGCCGCCGCGCTGCGGGAGCACATCACCTGGTTCTTCGGCCACAGCGCCGCCGCCCAGGAGGGGCAGGGCCGGCGGGCGTGACCGGAGGACCCTGAGGGCTCGGGACCCCGGGCCCGGCGGAACGACCCGGCAGAGGCGCCGGACGCACGAGAACGGCCCCACCGGTTCCGGTGGGGCCGTTCTCGTCTGTGAGGTCCGCGGAGCAGATGTTGCACGGTAGGGGGCCATCGGCCGAGGGGGGTGCAAGGTGATCCAGGCCTTGCGCGGCCACATCCCGGGTCCAGGGGGGACTGTCCCGGGGCGGCCCCCTACCGTGAGCAGGTCGGTGGACCATCCGGTCCGGGGCTCGGCCTCATGGGGGGTTGGGCCGTGCGCCGTGGGGATGTCTCTCACTCATCCACCGACTTTTTTTCTCTGCTCGCACTCATCACTATGCCGGGTTTGCTAATGCAGATGAATGCACTTTCGTCTACAACTTTCCTGGACTTCCGTCCGGACCCGAGACCGCAGAGACGGCCTGTGACTCAGAGATCGCGCAGCTGCGGATCGACGAGCCCGCTCTGGTACGCCTTGATCAGCGCCTGCACCCGGTCGCGGACGCCGAACTTCTCACAGACCCGCCCGAGGTAGGCCTTCACGCTGCCCTCGGAGACGTGCATCTGCTCGGCGATCTCCCGGTTGCTCAGACCCTGGGCCAGGAGCGTCACGGTCTCCATCTCTCGGTCGGTCAGCAGGGACCGCAGGCCGTCGTCGGCCGAGCGGGCCTGCTGCTGGTCAGGGACGGAGATGACGTTGTCCGCGAGCGCCCGGGCGATCGCCGGGGAAAGGGCGAGCTCGTCCTTGAGCACCTGGTTCACGGCGTCGATGATCTCGTCCGGCCGGGCGTCCTTGACGAGATAGCCGGCCGCACCGGCGCGCAATGCCGGCACCACGAACTCCAGCGTGGAGAACGTGGTGAGGGCCAGCACCTTGGACCGGGGACTGCGCGAGGTGATCTCCCGGGTGGCCTCGATCCCGTCCATCACGGGCATCTTCATGTCCATGAGCACCACGTCCGGGTCGATGGCCAGACATCGGTCCACGGCTTCGCGCCCGTTGGCGGCGGTCCCGATGACCTCGAAACCGGGCTCGGCCGAGAAGAAGGACTTCAGGGCTTCCAGCATCAACGGCTGGTCGTCCACGACAAGCACTCTGCAATCAGTCACTCGCACAGTCTATTTTTCGATGTCCCCCAAAGTGCAACACGTCATATTCGACAAAAGTCACAAATGGTCTGGACAAAGGTCAATAGGTTCGTTCGGTTAACGTTGGCAAAATGGAATGTACCAGGGCAGCACACCCCCTGGCAGCCGGGAGATCTCTCCCCCACCCCGGCCGCCACCCCCCGATCCGGTGCTGTTCTCGTGATCCAAGGAGCCCCCCATGTCCAAGAAGAAGCTTGCCACCGCCGTTGCCTCTGCCGCCCTCGCCGCGTCCTTCATCGTCGGCCCCGTGGCCCCCGCGAACGCCGGCGCGATGGTTGTGACCCCGCAGTTCACCCGCGGCGTCGTCTGCTCTTATTTCTCCTTCTTCTGCCGATGAGATAGATCTCTGGGTGTGACTGATGTAATTGCACCCATGCGCCGATCACCACGAACAGTCAGCAGTGCGTCGTTCCTCGACGCGGAGCCGGTGGCTCGCTGGTTGTCCGTGGTGATTGTGCTTGCGGCGGTCGTGTGGTTCGCCGCTGATCTGCAAGAGCTGTTCTCCGACTTCCAGGAGGGCGAGCCCCTGGAAGGTCTCGCCTCCGTCAATGGCCTCCTGTCCTACGGGGCCTTGGCGCTGACCGCTTGGCGGTCGACATGGGCGTCCCTGTTCTCCGTCACCTGCTTGATCACCTCACTGATCCTGGGTGACTACGGCTCGCTGGTGACCGGATTCGCCGTCGTGACCATCGCGGTGGTGGCAACAGCCTCGGCTCCGTTCGTCAAAGCACACATGATCGTATACGGCGTGTGGTGCATCCCCGCATACCTGCGCCGCCCGGAGGAGCCCAACATCTTCATCGGTCTGACGGGACTGCTCCTGGTCTGTTTCGTGATCGGCTCGACCATCCGGCACTTCTCCCAGCAGCGCCGTCGCAACGAGCAACAGGTCCGGGACCTGGAGATCCTCAACGAGCGGCTCCGGGAGGACGAGCGGCAGGCGCTGGCCCGCGACCTGCACGACGTCGTCGCCCACGAGCTCACCCTCATCACGATGCAGACCATGAGCCGGCGCCGTTCCGGGGACGTCGGCGAGTTGCACCGGGTCCTCGAGACCGTGGAGGGCGCCGCGCGCTCGGCGCTGCACGAGCTGCGGGTCATGCTCCGGCTGCTGCGCAACGAGAACGAGGGCGAGCACCCGCGGGACGTCACGGGCGCCGGCCTGTCCATCGGCAGCCTGGAGCACGTGGTCACGTCCCTGGCGGCGAGCCTGCGGGACCTGCGCTTCGAGCCGGAGGTGGTCATCACGGGCGACCTCGAGGCCATGCCCACCACCGTGCGCGGCACGGCCGCCCGCATCCTGCAGGAGGCGGTCACCAACATCATCAAGTACGCCCCGGCCGGGTCCCGCTGCCGGATCGAGGTGACGGCGGACGAGCACGAGCTGTGCCTGCGCGTGGCGAATCCCCTGCCGCGCAGCACCCAGCGCCAGGGCAGCCACTCGTCAGAGATGTCCTCGGGGCTCGGCCTGCGGGGCATCGCCGAGCGCGTGTCCCTGCTGGGCGGCCGCGCCGAGAGCGGTTCCGCGGACGGCCACTGGGTCCTCGACGTGTGCCTGCCGGTGGACGGCCGGGACGTCCTGTGAGCCGCCGGGCCGAGCCGGACCCCGGCCTGGCACGGCGCGTGGCGGACGTCGTGGCCGCCATCCCCGCGGGCCGGGTGCTGTCCTACCGGGACGTCGCGGAGCTCGCGGAGTGCCGCTCCGCACGCCTCGTGGGCACGCTCATGGCGCGCAACCCCACCGGCGAGGACCTCCCGTGGTGGCGGGTGGTCACCGTGCAGGGCACCCTCGCCGACCACCTGCAGGCCGAGGCCCGGGACCGGTACCGAGAAGAGGGCACTCCCCTGCGGGAGGACGACCGGCACCTCGTGCGCGTGGACATGGGCCGCGCCCTGTGGACGCCCGACTCCTCCGGCGCCTGACGCCGCCCGGCACCGCCGGCATCAGTACTCGAGCGGGCCGGCCACCTCGAAGAAGTTGCCGTCCGGGTCGAAGGTGCGGCCGGTGAGCCGCTCGAACGCCTCGACGTAGCGCGCACGGGTCCGCTCCACCACCTGCTCCGGCAGCGGGGGCACGGGGCCGGTCCCGTTCCAGCCGGACTCGTCCGAGCGCAGCCAGTCCCGCACGTACTGCTTGTCGAACGAGGGCTGGGCCTTGCCGGGCTCGTACGTCTCGGCGTCCCAGAAGCGGGAGGAGTCCGGGGTGAGGACCTCGTCCCCGAGGGTGATCGCGCCGCGGTAGGAGTCCAGGCCGAACTCCACCTTGGTGTCCGCCACGATGATGCCCCGCTCGCGGGCGATCCGCTCGGCGGCGGTGTAGATCTCCAGGGTCAGCTCGCGCAGCCTGTCCGCCACCGCGTGGCCCACGCCGTCGGCCATCTCCTGGAAGGTGATGGGGAGGTCGTGCTCGCCCACCTCCGCCTTGCCGGTCGGGGTGAAGATCGGCTGGGCGAGCCGGGAACCGTCCACGAGCCCCGGGGGCAGCTCGATCCCGCAGACCTCACCGGTCTCCCGGTAGTCCTTGAGACCGGAACCGGTCAGGTAGCCGCGGGCGATGCACTCGACGGGGAACATCGACAGGTTCTTGCAGACGATGGCCCGCCCCCGGACGGACTCGTGCACGTCGGTCGACAGGACGTGGTTGGGCACGGCCGCGAGCTGCTCGAACCACCACAGGGACAGCTGCGTCAGGATCTTGCCCTTGTCCGGGATCTCCGTGGGGAGGATCTCGTCGAAGGCGCTGATCCGGTCGGTGGCCAGCACCAGGACCGAGCCGGCCCGGTACTCGGCGTCGTCGTAGATGGCCACGCCCGTGGCCCGCAGCCGCGACTCGTCGGGGACGTAGAGCTCCCGGACCTTGCCCGAGTAGATGTGCCTCCACCCGGGGATCTCGGGTGGGGTGGTGATGGTGCCCTGCTCGCTCATGCCTGCTCCTGACGGGGACGGGGGGCGGAGGCGCCGGGAACGGTGACCAGCCCTCGGGCGGCCTTCAGCGCGATGTCGGTGCGGTGCTGCGAGCCCTCGAGCGCCACGAGCCCCACGCCCCGGTAGGCGCGCTCGCGGGCCTCGTCGAGGTCCGCGCCGAGGGCGACGACGGCGAGCACCCGCCCGCCGGCGGAGACGATCCGCCCGGCGTGCTCGCCCTCCGGGGCCACCGCGGTGCCGGCGTGGACCACGTGCACGCCCTCGACCGCCTCGGCGTCCTCCAGCCCGCCGATCGGGTCGCCCTTCCGGGGGCTGTCCGGGTAGTCCTGCGCGGCGACGACCACCGCGACGGCCGTCTCGGGCCGCCAGCGCAGCCGCTCGGCCTCGTCGAGGCGCCCGGCGGCGGCGTCGTGCAGCAGCCGCCCGAGCGGGGTGGTGAGCCGGGCCAGCACGGCCTGGGTCTCGGGGTCCCCGAACCGGGCGTTGAACTCGATGACCCGCAGACCGCGGGTCGTCACGGCCAGCCCGCAGTACAGCACACCCACGAACGGGGTGCCGCGGCGGCGCATCTCGTCGACCGTGGGGCGGGCCACCCGATCCACGACCTCCTCCACGAAGCCCTGCGGCAGCCACGGCAGCGGCGTGTAGGCGCCCATCCCGCCGGTGTTGGGGCCCTCGTCGTCGTCGTGGATCCGCTTGAAGTCCTGTGCGGGGCTCAGGGGGATCACGCGGGAGCCGTCGGTCAGCACGAACAGGGACACCTCGGGCCCGTCGAGGAACTCCTCGATCACCACGCTCCCACCCGCGGCGAAGCAGGCGGCGGCGTGCTCGAGCGCCTCCGCGCGGTCGGCGGTGACGACCACGCCCTTGCCAGCGGCCAGCCCGTCGTCCTTGACCACGTAGGGGGCCCCGAAGGTGTCGAGGGCGTCGGCGGCCTCCTCCTCCGTGGTCGCGACCCGCGCCATCGCGGTGGGCACCCCCGCGGAGGCCATGACCTCCTTGGCGAACGCCTTGGAGCCCTCGAGCCGCGCCGCGGCCCGCGAGGGACCGAAGACGAGGAAGCCGGCCTCGCGCAGGGCGTCGGCCACCCCGGCCACCAGCGGGGCCTCGGGGCCGACGACGACGAGGTCCACCGCGAGCTCGCGCGCCAGCGCGGTGGCCGCGGCGGGGTCGTCGGCGTCCACGGCGTGCACCGGGACGAGCTGCGCGATCCCGGCGTTGCCCGGCGCGCAGTGCACCTGCTCGACCTCGGGATCTGCCAGCAGTGCGCGGATGATTGCGTGTTCGCGGCCTCCGGGGCCCAGTACCAGAACCTTCACGCCCTCAGGCTAGTTGGCGGCACCGGGAAGTGGCACATCGTTCCCGGCATGCGGGCACGGCCCCGGCCCCGACGGGAATTCCCGTCCCCGCTGACATACTGGGGCGATGCAGACCTTCACCTCGGACCGTGCCGTGGACCTCGCCGTGCTCGAGCGCAGCGGCTTCGTCGAGTCCCGCCACCGCGGCTCCGCCGTGGTCCTGGACCCGGACGGGGCCGTGGCCGTCGAACTGGGCGACATCGGCACCCCGATCTTCCCCCGCTCCACGCTCAAGCCGTTCCAGACCATCGCCGCCATGAAGGCCGGCGTCCCGCTGCGCGGGGCCCAGGTGGCCATCGCCTCCGCGTCCCACATCGGCTCCTTCGAGCAGCTCGACGCCGTGAGCTCGATCCTGACGGCCGCCGGCCTGACCGAGGACGCACTCCAGTGCCCGCCGGACTGGCCCGAGGACGAGGAGGTCCGCACCGAGCTCGTGCGCGCCGGCCGCGGCAAGAACCGGATCTGCATGAACTGCTCCGGCAAGCACGCCGCGTTCCTGTGGGCCTGCACCGAGAACGACTGGCCCACGGACAGCTACCTGGACCCCGGGCACCCCCTGCAGCGGACCGTGCTGGAGACCGTCGAGGAGTTCTCCGGCGAGCGCGTGGCCCACGTGGGCGTGGACGGGTGCGGCGCCCCCCTCGCGGCGATCTCCCTGACCGGCCTCGCCCGGGCGTACTCGACGCTGGGCCGGGCCGCGGGCAACCTCGACGCCGACGCCCGCGCCGCCACGGTCTCCCAGTGCATGCTCGACTACCCGGAGCTGGTGCACGGGCGGGGCAGGTACAACACCGTGGTCATGGAGGAGCTGGACGTCGTGGCGAAGCTCGGCGCGGAGGGCGTGCTCGCGCTCGGCACCCGCACCGGGTGGTCCGTGGCGCTCAAGGTCCTCGACGGCGGGTCCCGCGCCAACGCGCTCATCGGCCTCGCCCTGCTCGCCCACGCCGGGGCCGTGCCCGCCGCGGCGGCCGCCGCGGTGATCGGGCAGGTGGTGCGCCCGGTCATGGGCGGGTCCCGCCCCGTGGGCCGGCTCCGCCTGGCGGACCCCCTCCTGGAGCTGCTCGGCCCGGAGCTGGTCCGTGCGCTCGGGCAGGACTAGGCCGTGGCCCGCCGCCGCGTCGACCCCGCGGACGGGACCCTGGCCCTGAGCGCCTGGCGCGCGGACCCGGACGCCACCCCGCGCCGGACCGTGGCCACGGCCGTGCGCTACACCCTCGAGGAGCTCGCCGAGCGGGTGCCCGGCAACAGCGTGGAGGTGCGCGTCCCGCCCTTCGGCGTGACCCAGTGCGTGGCGGGGCCCCGGCACACCCGGGGGACCCCGCCCAACGTCGTCGAGACCGACGCCCGCACGTGGCTCGGCCTGGTGACGGGGGCCGTGACCTGGCCGGAGGCCGTCGCCTCGGGGGCCGCTGTGGCCTCGGGCACAAGGACCGATCTCGCGGACGCCCTCCCCCTGTTTCCCCGGTAGCCTTGAGGGCATGAGCTCCACTCCCTCCTCCCCCTCCGCGCGCCCGTCCCCGCGGAAGCTCCCGCGCCGGCGCCGCCGGGTGCGGGCGGCCGTGCCGCTGGCCGCCTCCGGCAGCCAGCAGATGACCCTGCGCCGCGCCCCGAACATCTGGGCGTTCGTCCTGCTCGGCGGCGTCCTCGGCGCCGTGGTGGGCGTGCTCGTGGGACTGTCCGGCGGAGGAAGCGCGGAGTTCACCCAGGGGGCCGTGACCCTGTTCATGGTCTCCGTCTGCACGGTCCTGGGCCTGGCCGCCGGCGCCGTCCTGGCCCTCGTCCTGGATCGGGTCTCTGTGGCCCGGGCGCAGGCCGTCACCACCGAGGTCGTGGACGGGGACGACGACGCCCCGTCCGGGGCGCCGGGCGACGCGCCCCGGCCCACCGACCCCCGAAGCTCGAGAGAAGGCTGATCGACGTGGTTCGCCCTGATGGACAACTCAGCCACGACCTGCTCCCCGGAGAGAAGGGCCCCCAGGACGCGTGCGGCGTGTTCGGCGTGTGGGCCCCCGGCGAGGAGGTCGCGAAACTGGCCTACTACGGCCTCTACGCCCTGCAGCACCGCGGCCAGGAGTCGGCCGGCATCGCCGCGAGCGACGGCAACCGCATCGCGGTGTACAAGGACATGGGCCTCGTCTCGCAGGTCTTCGACGAGGCGACCCTCACCACCCTGACCGGTCACCTGGCCGTGGGCCACTGCCGGTACTCCACCACGGGCGGGTCCCACTGGGCCAACGCCCAGCCCACGCTGGGCGCCACCCCGCACGGGACCGTGGCGCTCGCGCACAACGGCAACCTCACCAACTCGGCGGAGCTCTACGAGAAGCTGATCGACAAGTCCGGGTTCCCCTCCCAGGGGGAGATGGCCCAGGGCAACACCACGGACACCGCGCTGGTCACCGCGCTGCTGGCCGAGCATCCGCACGGCTCCCTCGAGGACGCGGCCATGCACCTGCTCCCCCAGCTCGTGGGCTCGTTCTGCCTGGCGTTCATGGACGAGAACGCCCTCTACGCCGCCCGTGACCCGCAGGGCATCCGGCCGCTGGTCCTCGGCCGGCTCGAGCGCGGCTGGGTGGTGGCCTCCGAGACCGCGGCGCTGGACATCGTGGGCGCGTCCCTGGTCCGGGAGATCGAGCCCGGCGAGTTCGTGGTGATCGACGAGCACGGCCTGCGCTCCCAGCGCTTCGCCGAGACCCGCCGCGCCGCGTGCGTGTTCGAGTACGTCTACCTGGCCCGCCCGGACACCACCATCAACGGCCGCTCCGTGTACGAGTCCCGCGTGGAGATGGGCCGCCGGCTCGCCCGGGAGCACCGCATCGACGCGGACCTGGTCATGCCCACACCGGAGTCCGGGACCCCCGCGGCCATCGGCTACGCCGAGGAGTCCGGCATCCCGTTCGGCAACGGCCTGGTCAAGAACGCCTATGTGGGACGAACGTTCATCCAGCCCTCGGATACCATCCGCCAGCTGGGCATCCGGCTCAAGCTCAACCCGCTGAAGTCCGTGGTGGCGGGCAAGCGGCTCGTGGTCATCGACGACTCGATCGTGCGCGGGAACACCCAGCGGGCCCTCATCCGGATGCTTCGGGAGGCCGGGGCCGCCGAGATCCACGTGCGGATCTCCTCCCCGCCCATCAAGTGGCCGTGCTTCTACGGCATCGACTTCGCCTCCCGCGCGGAGCTGATCGCCAACGGGCTCGGGGTCGAGGAGATCAGGGCGTCCCTGGGCGCCGACTCCCTCGGCTACATCTCCGAGGACGGCATGATCGCGGCCACCCTGCAGGAGCGCGGCGAGCTGTGCACCGCGTGCTTCTCCGGGACCTACCCCACCCGGCTGCCGGACGCCGACAAGCTGGGCAAGAACGTCTTCGAGGCCCGCACACCTGTGGACTCCTCGCCCCGCCGCGCCCCGGGCGGATCCGCCGTGGCGCAGCGGCCGGGGCACGCCTCCGCCGTGTCCATCGACACCCGCCCCTCGGCCACGGACGGCCTCTCCCGCCGGCCCGCCGAGCGCACCCGCATCTCCGACGAGGACCCCGGCGTCCAGGAGACCTCCACCGGGTGCGACCCCGGGCCCGACGCCGACCTCGAGGACCTGATCCTGCCGGAGGACCGGGTCCCCGCCGCCCGCACGGCCACGGGGCCCGCCCGGCCCGTGTCCCAGCACGCCACCCAGCCCGAGACCGCGAAGGACGCCTGACATGGCCCAGCCCCCCTCCTCCACGAACCGCACCGTCACCTACGCCAGCGCGGGCGTGGACGTCGAGGCGGGAGACCGCGCCGTCGAGCTCATGAAGAGCGCGGTCAAGGCCACGCACACCGCCAACGTGATCGGCGGGGTCGGCGGGTTCGCGGGGCTGTTCGACGTCTCGGAGCTGCTCGCCTACCGCAAGCCCTACCTCGCCACCTCGACCGACGGGGTGGGCACCAAGGTCGCGATCGCCCAGACCCTCGACGTGCACGACACGATCGGCTTCGACCTCGTGGGCATGGTCGTGGACGACATCGTGGTGGTGGGCGCCAAGCCCCTGTTCATGACCGACTACATCGCCACGGGCCGCGTGGTGCCCGAGCGGATCGCGGACATCGTGCGTGGCATCGCCGCGGCCTGCGAGCAGGCCGGCACCGCCCTGGTCGGCGGCGAGACCGCCGAGCACCCGGGCCTGCTCGCCCCGGACGAGTACGACGTGGCGGGGGCCGCCACCGGCGTGGTCGAGGCCGACGAGCTGCTGGGCCCGGACCGCGTGCGCGCCGGCGACGTGGTCATCGGCATGGCCTCCTCCGGCCTGCACTCCAACGGGTACTCCCTGGTCCGGAAGGTCATCAACGTGGCCGGGTGGTCGCTGGACCGGCAGGTCTCGGAGCTCGGCCGCACCCTGGGCGAGGAGCTGCTGGAGCCCACCCGCGTCTACGCCGCCGACGTCCTCGACCTCGCCGCCGCCTTCCCCGTGAACGGCGCGGACCGGACCACGGGCCGCGGTGTCCGCGGCTTCAGCCACGTGACCGGCGGGGGCCTCGCCGCGAACCTCGCCCGGGTGCTCCCCGCCGGGCTCGAGGCCACGGTGGACCGCAGCACCTGGGAGCTGCCCGCAATCTTCCAGCTGATCAGCCAGCTCGGCAACGTCCCCCTGCCCGACCTCGAGCGGACCCTCAACCTCGGCGTGGGCATGGTCGCGATCGTCGACCCGTCGGTGGCCGACGCCGCCGTGGCCCACCTCGCGGCCCGGGGCCTGCCCTCGTGGGTCATGGGCACCGTGGACGGGATCGACCCGGACGCCGACCACGGCGGGCCCGACTGGGTGCAGGGCGCCAAGGGCGTGGACGGCGGCGCGGTGCGGATGGTCAACGCCTACACGGGCTGATCCGGCCCGGAGAGCCCCGGAGGAACAGCGAACGCCCCGCCGGCCGGCGGGGCGTTCGCTGTTCGCGGGGACGCGAAGAAGGTGCTCGTCCTGGACGGGCACCTTGTTGCGTCGTGCGGTGGAGACGAGCGGAGTTCCCGGTGGTTACCGGCGGAAGTCCTCGTCGTAGTCGTCGGCGTACTTGTCGACGTAGGCCGAGTAGTCGTCCTCGTCCTCCTCGACGGTCTCCTGGACCGGCTCCCGCAGCGGGGGCATCTGCTCGCTGCCGCGCAGTTCCCGCTGGAGTGCCGTGAGGTCGGTCTGCGGGCTGAAGTACTTCATCTCCCGCGCCTGCCGTGTCGCCTTCGCCTTTTGACGGCCGCGCCCCATGGCGTGACCCCCTCTGTCTCTTGGTCCGGACGGCGGCACTCTGGCACAGAGTACGGCCCCGGAAATGTCGTATGAATGGTTCGTGAGACCAGGGTACATGGTTTGTCAGCCCGTTGCGCCCGGCCCGGGACCGGCGCGGTGGACTGTCGGCAACCTCACGGGAGGCGTGCGGAACGCGGTCCGGGAGCCCCGGCGGTGGGCCGTCGCCGGGTCTCCCGGACGGCGGCCCGCCGGCCGGCGGCGCGCCCCGCAGCTCAGTCCGCGGCGTGCGCCCGCTCGGACACGGCGGTGACGGTGAGCCCGTCCGCCACGACGTCGGCGTCGACGTCCACCCGGACCGCGTCCCCGTCCACGACCGCCCCGGAGAGGATCGCCCTGGCGAGCTTGTCCCCTATCTCCCGCTGCACGAGCCGGCGCAGCGGCCGGGCGCCGTAGGCAGGGTCGTAGCCGGTGAGACCGAGCCACTCGGTGGCCGCGGGCGTGACCTCCAGGCGCAGGCGGCGCTGACCCAGGCGCTCGGCGAGCTGGGCGACCTGGATGTCCACGATCTTCGACAGGTCGGACGTGGACAGCGGGTCGAACAGGATCACGTCGTCGAGCCGGTTCAGGAACTCGGGCTTGAACGAGGCGTTGACCACGTTCATCACCGCCTGCTTCTTCGCCTCCGGCTCGATGGTCTGGTCCACCAGGAACTGGCTGCCCAGGTTGGAGGTGAGGATCAGGATCACGTTGCGGAAGTCCACCGTGCGCCCCTGCCCGTCGGTGAGCCGGCCGTCGTCGAGCACCTGCAGCAGGATGTCGAAGACGTCCGGGTGGGCCTTCTCGATCTCGTCCAGCAGGACCACCGAGTACGGGCGGCGCCGCACGGACTCGGTGAGCTGGCCGCCCTCCTCGTAGCCGACGTAGCCCGGAGGGGCGCCGACCAGCCGCGAGACCGTGTGCTTCTCCCCGTACTCGGACATGTCGATCCGCACCAGCGCGCGCTCGTCGTCGAACTGGAACTCCGCCAGGGACTTCGCGAGCTCGGTCTTGCCCACGCCGGTGGGACCCAGGAACAGGAAGGAGCCGATCGGCCGGTTCGGGTCGGAGATGCCGGCACGCGAGCGGCGCACGGCGTCGGCGACGGCCTGCACGGCCCGGTGCTGGCCGATGAGCCGCTTCCCGAGCACCTCCTCCATGTGCAGCAGCTTCTCGGTCTCGCCCTGGAGCATGCGTCCGGCGGGGATGCCGGTCCAGGCCGAGATCACCTCGGCGACGTCGTCGGCCGTGACCTCCTCGGAGACCATGGTGTCGTGCGGGGCGGAGGTGTCCTCCTGCTCCTGGGCGGCGTCGAGCTCCTTCTGCAGCGCCGGGATCTCGCCGTACAGCAGCCGGGAGGCCTCGGCGAGGTCGCCCTGGCGCTGGGCCATCTCCGCCTGCGAGCGCAGGTTGTCGATCCGCTCCTTGAGGTCGCCGACGCGGTTCAGGCCGGCCTTCTCGGCCTCCCACCGGGCGTTGAGGGCGTCCAGGTCCGCCTTCTTGTCGGCCAGCTCCTGGCGCAGCGCGGCGAGTCGCTCGACGGACGCGGGGTCGGTCTCGCGCTCCAGCGCGAGCTCCTCCATGGTCAGGCGGTCGACGGCGCGGCGCAGCTGGTCGATCTCCTCCGGCGCGGAGTCGATCTCCATGCGCAGCCGCGAGGCGGCCTCGTCGACCAGGTCGATGGCCTTGTCCGGCAGCTGCCGGCCCGGGATGTACCGGTTGGACAGCGTGGCCGCCGCGACGAGCGCGGCGTCCGCGATCTGCACCTTGTGGTGTGCCTCGTAGCGCTCCTTGAGCCCGCGCAGGATCGCCACGGTGTCCTCCACGGAGGGCTCGCCGACGTAGACCTGCTGGAAGCGGCGCTCCAGGGCGGCGTCCTTCTCGATGTTCTCGCGGTACTCGTCCAGGGTGGTCGCGCCGATCAGGCGCAGCTCGCCGCGGGCCAGCATGGGCTTGAGCATGTTCCCGGCGTCCATCGAGCCCTCGGCGGCGCCGGCGCCGACCACGGTGTGGATCTCGTCGATGAAGGTGACGATCTGGCCCTCCGAGTCCTTGATCTCCTCGAGCACGGCCTTGAGCCGCTCCTCGAACTCGCCGCGGTACTTGGCGCCGGCCACCATGGACCCGAGGTCCAGGGAGATCAGCGTCTTGCCGCGCAGCGACTCGGGGACGTCCCCGGCGACCATGCGCTGGGCGAGGCCCTCGACGACGGCGGTCTTGCCGACGCCGGGCTCACCGATCAGGACGGGGTTGTTCTTGGTGCGGCGGGACAGCACCTGCACCACGCGCCGGATCTCGGAGTCCCGCCCGATGACGGGGTCCAGCTTGCCCTCGCGGGCCATGGCGGTCAGGTCGGCGCCGAACTTCTCGAGCGCCTGGAACGTGCCCTCGGGGTTGGCGGTGGTCACGCGGCGGTCTCCTCTCACGGACGGGACGGCGGTCTTTAGCTGCTCGGGTCCGGCGCCCGCGCCCCGCAGGATGTCCCCGGCCTTCCCCTCCTGCTGGGCGAGGCCGTACAGGAGGTGCTCGGTGGAGATGTACTCGTCGCCGAGGGACTGGGCGAACTGCTCCGCGGCCTGGATGACCTGCAGCGCGCCCCGGTTGAACTGGGCCTGGGCCGTGGAGGAGCCGGACGCGGAGGGCAGGGCCTTGATGGCGGCGCTGGCCTGCGCGGAGACGGTGTCGACGTCGGCCCCGGTGGCCTTCAGGACGGCGACGGCCACACCCTCCCGCTGGTCCATGAGGGCCTTGAGGAGGTGGGCGGGCTCGACCTGCGGATTGCCCGCGGTCGAGGCGTTGGTGGAGGCGGCGGAGAGCGCCTCCTGGGACTTGGTGGTGAACTTGGTCTCCACTGCGGCTCCTTGGCGAGGGACGTTCTGGAACGGATCGGGGACGAACCGGCCCGGCACCGGTCACCAGTGGGTGCGGCCGGGCAGTTCAGCTAACCTGAGTCTAGCGCACTCAACTCCCGGACGACAGGGTCCGTGCCCGCTCGGTGCCGGCGACCCACCGTGGCCCCGTGGAACAGCACGGACCCCCGCCGGGCGAGCCGCGCGAGGCGCTCGTCCAGCGGGGGTCCGTGCCGTGCTGTCCGCGTGGGACCGGCGCCCGCCTAACCGGTGCTCCGACCCGTCAGCCGGTCCCGGAGCCGGTCCACCATGCCGACGCCGGGCCCGATGGTCTTGTGGAACAGCTCCGAGTGCGGCGCGGAGGGGTGCGGCCGGGTCGGCGCCACCTTCTTGGCGTTCTGCACCTTCCGGCCCAGCTCCACGAGGTCCTCGGCCGGGATGTGCGCCCGCAGCTTCGGGAACTGGTCGGACTCCTCGTCGTCGATGTGGTGGCGCAACTGCGACTGCATCTCGCGGATCAGCTCCATGAACGCCGGCTCGGAGGCGTCGACGCCCTCCACCTGCTTCATGACCCGGACGAGATCGTCGTGCTCCTTCTTGTCGTGCTCGACCTCCTCGGCGCCGCCGGGCAGGTGCTTCTCCATCACCGGGTAGACGTGCATCTCCTCCGCGACGGCGTGGCGCATGACCTCCGCGATCACGGTGTCGGCCAGGTCCCGGCGCCGGGCGGCGTCCGGGGCGCCCTCGATCTCGCCGAGCAGTTCGAGCATCTCCCGGTGGTCGGTGGTGAGGATGTCGATGACATCGGTGTCCGGACCCGCAGCGTGGGTGTCGGTCATGGGACGCGCCTCCTTGAAGTCGTGGTTCCCGGTTCCGTGGGCGGCATGACGAGGCCCTGGAACCCGAGCGCGACACATATCACACGGATGCCCGATTTGTCCAAGATCACAGGCCCGAACCGTTGGATGCCCTCGACATCCTCCGTAGCATCGAGGTTTCCACCCGTTCGGCCCGACGACGCGCCTTCCACCCGCACCCCCATGTTCCGCACGGAAGGATCCGCCATGTCCGCACCTCGCACTGCCGTGCTCCAGGTGATCAACGCACCGGACCGCACCGGCACCCGCTTCGCCCTCTTCGCCCTCGCCCTCGGCGGCTTCGGCGTGGGCACCACCGAGTTCGCCTCGATGGGCCTGCTCCCCTTCATCGCCGAGGACCTTGACGCCTCCATCCCCTCCCTCGGGCACGCCATCTCCCTCTACGCCCTGGGCGTGGTCGTCGGCGCACCCCTCATCACGTCCCTGACCGCCCGGGTGGAGCGCAAGAGGCTCCTGCTCGGGCTGATGGTCGCCTTCACCGCCGGCAACGTCCTGTCCGCGGCCGCGCCGTCCCTCGAGTGGCTGTACGTGGCGCGCTTCCTCTCCGGTCTGCCCCACGGCGCCTACTTCGGGGTCGCCGCGGTGGTCGCCTCCTCCCTGGTGCCGCGCGAGCGGCGCGGCACCGCCGTGGCCCGCGTGGCGCTCGGCCTGACGGTCGCCAACATCGTGGGCGTCCCCCTGGCCGCCGTGCTCGGCGGGAGCCTGGGCTGGCGGGCCGGGTACGGGCTCGTGGTGGTCATCGGCCTGCTTACCGTCGCGGCCCTCGCCCTCTGGATCCCCCGCACCCGCAAGGGCGGCGGCGTCTCCGTGGCCCAGGAGGTCCGTGCCCTGGGCCGGCCCCAGGTGGCCCTGACCCTGCTGGCCGGGGCGGTCGGCTTCGGCGGCATGTTCGCGGTCTACACGTTCGTCTCCCCGATCCTGACCGAGCTCAGCGGCCTCGACATCGCGATGGTGCCGTGGGTGCTGGCCGTGTACGGCGTGGGCATGACCGCGGGCTCCCTGCTGGCGGGCCCGCTGCTGGACCGTTCCATCGAGAAGACCGCCCTAGGCGCGGGGGCCGTCTCCGGCGTGGCCCTGGCCTTCTTCGGACTGTTCGCCCACTCCGCGGTCGCGGCCGTGCTCGGCGTGCTGTGGATCGGCGCCATGGGCGCCCTCTTCAGCACCGCGCTGCAGATGCGCCTGCTGCGCGAGGCCAAGGACGCCCCGTCCCTGACCGCCGCCATGAACCACGCGGCGTTCAACCTGGCCAACGCCATGGGCGCCTTCCTCGGCGGCATCGTGATCTCCGCCGGCTGGGGCTACCGCTCCCCCGCCTGGGTGGGCGTCGGCCTGGCCGTGGCCGGCCTGCTCATCCTGGGCTACGCGACCCGCCTGCACCGCACGGGGGGCGTCCCGGCCTCCTCGCCCGTGCGCACCGGGCCCTCCTGGGCCTACCAGGCCGTCTCCGACCTGTCCGTGCTCCTGCCGGAGCCGGCGCAGGTGCGCCCGGCCGTGGCGAACAGCGCCCGGATGACCGACTGGGCCGATCTGGGCCGGTGACCGGTGGCCGCCGGCGTCCCCTGCCTCCCGGGCGGGCGGCGCCGGCGGAGCCGCGGGGTCCCCGCGACCGGGACGGCCACCACCGGCCGCTCTTGTCCGCCCGCAGGCCAGGGGTCACGATGGGAGCGTCCGGACAGGAGGCGGCTCATGCGGATCGCACTCGTCGGCGATGTCATGCTCGGCCGGCTGGTCGACGAGCGACTGCGCCACGAGGGCCCGGCCCATCCGTTGGGGGACGTCCTCCCCCTGCTCGCGCAGGCGGACCTGCGGTTCGCGAACCTCGAGTGCGTGCTCGCCGACGACGGCCCGCCCTGGCCCGGCAAGAGGTTCCACTTCCGCTCGGACCGCAAGAACGTCGCGAGCCTGGAGGCCGCCGGTGTCGACGTCGTCTCGCTGGCGAACAACCACGTGCTCGACCACGGCGTGGAGGCCATGCGGCAGATGCTCCCCCTGCTCGACGAGCACGGCATCCTGCACACCGGGGCGGGCCCGGACGCGGAGGCGGCACGACGCCCCGCGGTCTGCACCCGGGCCGGGACCGCGGTGGGCTTCCTCGCCTTCACGGACAACGAGCCGGGCTGGGCGGCGGGCCCCGCGTCCCCCGGCGTCCACCACGTGCCCGTCGACCTCGCCGACGACCGCGCGCGGGACCTCCTGCAGCTCGTCCGGCGGACCCGGGAGCGCACCGACCTCCTCGTCGTCTCCGCCCACTGGGGACCCAACTGGGGCGTGCAGGTGCCACCGGAGCACCGCGCGTTCGCCCACGCGCTGGTGGAGGCCGGGGCGGACGTGGTCTTCGGCCACTCCGCGCACATCTTCCGCGGCGTCGAGGTGCACCGCGGCCGGCCGGTGGTCTACGGCGCCGGGGACTTCGTCGACGACTACGCCGTCCGTCCCGACGAGCGCAACGACCAGTCCTTCGTCTTCCTGCTCGACGTCCGGGACGGCCTGCCCCACCGCCTGCGCCTGCACCCCACGGTGATCGAGGACCTCCGGGCGAGGACGGCCACCGCCGAGGCCCGGGGCATCGCACGGCGGATGGAGCGACTCAGTGCCGCGCTCGGCACGCGGTGCACGTGGCGCGACGACGAGCAGCGCCTCGACGTCCCGCTGGACTGACGCCCTCCCGCTGTCCCGACGCGAGCGCGCGGAAGACCCGCCCCGAGCCCCTTCCCGCCCGGCCGGTGACCGGTCACCGCCTCCTGCGGGCCCTCGCCGGGGCGGTCCGTTCCCCGTCCGCGCCGCCCGGCGGTCCGCCGCGACCCTGACCCGACGTTAGAGTTGTCCCAGACTTCTCGGGGCCGTCAGGTCCCGGACGCGGCTCCGGCTCGACGCGAGCCGCCCGCACGACCTTGCTCCACCCCACGTTGAACCCACGATGAAAGCGGAATCCTTTGACCATTTCCTCCCGCAAGCTCAAGTCCCCGCCCCCGCTGCCCTCCGGGGGCCTGCGGATCACCCCGCTGGGCGGTCTGGGCGAGATCGGACGCAACATGACCGTCTTCGAGCACGCCGGCAAGCTGCTCGTCGTCGACTGCGGCGTGCTGTTCCCCGAGGAGCACCAGCCCGGCATCGACGTGATCCTGCCCGACTTCACCTCCATCCGGCACCGGTTGGGCGACATCGTCGGCATCGTGCTCACCCACGGCCACGAGGACCACATCGGGGGCGTGCCGTACCTGCTCAAGGAGCGCCCGGACATCCCGGTCATCGGCTCCGAGCTGACCCTGGCGTTCATCACGTCCAAGCTCAAGGAGCACCGGATCACCCCGAAGGCGGTCCACGTCGAGGCCGGGGACACCCACAAGGCGGGCCCGTTCGAGTGCGAGTTCGTCGCGGTCAACCACTCGATCCCGGACAGCCTGGCCGTGGCGATCCGCACGGACGCCGGGCTGGTGCTGCACACCGGGGACTTCCGGATGGACCAGTTCCCGCTGGACGACCGGATCACCGACCTGCGCCACTTCGCCCGCCTGGGCGACGAGGGGGTGGACCTGTTCCTCACCGACTCCACCAACGCCGAGGTCCCCGGTTTCACCACCTCGGAGCAGGAGCTGACGCCGGCGATCAACCAGGTCTTCGCCACCGCCCCGAAGCGGATCATCGTCTCCAGCTTCGCCAGCCACGTCCACCGGATCCAGCAGGTCCTCGACGCCGCCCACGCCCACGGGCGCAAGGTGGCCTTCGTGGGCCGGTCCATGGTCAAGAACATGGGCATCGCCCGGGACCTGGGCTACCTGAAGATCCCCCGCGGGCTGGTGGTCGACTTCAAGAAGCTCCAGTCCATGCCCGACGCCAAGGTCACCCTGGTGTGCACCGGCTCCCAAGGCGAGCCCCTGGCCGCGCTCTCGCGCATGGCCAACGAGACGCACCAGATCCAGCTCAACGCCGGGGACACGGTGCTCATGGCGAGCTCGCTGATCCCGGGCAACGAGAACGCGATCTACGGCATCATCAACAAGCTCACCGACCTCGGCGTGAAGGTCGTGCACAAGGGCAACGCCAAGGTCCACGTCTCCGGCCACGCCTCGGCCGGGGAGCTGGTCTACTGCTACAACATCGTCAAGCCCACCCACGTGCTGCCCGTGCACGGGGAGTCCAAGCACCTGCACGCCAACGCCGAGCTGGCGGTCCGCACCGGTGTCGACCCGGAGAACGTGCTGATCGGCCGGGACGGCACCGTCATCGACCTCGTCGACGGCCGGGCGCGGATCTCCGGGCAGGTGGAGGCCGGTCTGGTCTACGTCGACGGCCACACCGTGGGCAAGGTCACCGAGGAGACCCTGGTGGAGCGCCGGCTGCTGCAGGAGGGCGGCGTGGTCACGGTCGTGGCCATCGTCGACGCCGACACCAACGCGCTCGCCGAACCGCTGGAGTTCCTCGCGAAGGGCTTCGTCCACGACGAGCACGTCTTCGACGGGGCCGCCGACAAGGTGAAGAACGCCCTGGCGCGCCCGGCCACGTCCAAGGTCGCCGACCTGGAGAAGCTCGAGTCGATCATCGCCGAGACCGTCTCCCGCCACCTCGAGCGCGCCTACCGGCGGGCCCCGCTGGTGACGGTCGTCGTCGTCGACGCCTGAGCCCAACGACCGCCCGGTCCCGGCCCCGGGGGCGGGGCCGGGCGGTTGGTAGACTCGGGGTCCCCTGATTCCTGGAGGTCGTTCGATGCCGCAGCGCGTCCGCGGAGGCACCATGCAGATCGGCGAGCTCGCCGATCGGACCGAACTGTCCCTGCGCACCATCCGCCACTACGACGAGGTGGGCCTGCTGCCGGCCTCGCGCACCGAGGGCGGGTTCCGCGTCTACACGGAGCGGGACGTGGAACGGCTCACCCACATCAAGCGGATGAAGCCGCTCGGCTTCTCCCTGGAGGAGATGGCCGAGCTGCTCGAGCTGCTCGGCGCCGACGAGCCCGCAGAGGCCCGGCTCGCCGACTACCTCGAGCGGGCCCACCCCGAGCGCGACCGGCTGGCCAGGAAACTGGCCCAGGCGGACGAGTTCATCGCGATGCTGGAGCAGCGGCTCCGGCGATGAGCGAGCGCTCGACGAGCTGCGCCGCCGCGCCCGTGGCGGTCCTCCGCAGCCCGTCCCCGCGGACCGCCCACCGCCCGGACCTGCAGGGTCTGCGCGGGGTGGCGGTGCTGCTGGTGGTGGTCTTCCACGTGTGGACCGAGAAGGTCTCCGGCGGGGTGGACGTGTTCTTCGTGCTCTCCGCGTTCCTGCTCACCGGCTCCTTCGCCCGCCGGATCGAGCGCGGCCGCCCCCTGGGGATCCCGGCGTACTGGGCCCGGACCTTCGCCCGGCTGCTGGGCCCGGTGGCGGTCCTGCTGCTGGCCGTGCTCGCCGCGGTGTTCGCCTTCTTCCCGCCCAGCCGGTGGCCCGAGCTGCTGGCCCAGGCCTGGGGATCGCTGTTCTACGTCGTGAACTGGGTGCTGGCCGGGCAGGCGGTGGACTACTACGCCGGCAACTCCGCGGCCACCACCCCGCTGCAGCACATGTGGTCGCTGTCGGTGCAGGCCCAGGTGTTCCTGCTCTGGCCGCTGCTGCTGGCCGGCGCCGCCGTGACGGCCCGGCGGATGAGGATCGGGTTCCGACCGGTGGCCTGGGCCGTGTTCGCCGCCGTGTTCGCCGGCTCCCTGGCCTGGTCGGTGCTCGCGACGGCGGCCGGACCCGAGGCGGCCTACTTCAGCACCTGGACCCGCCTGTGGGAGTTCGCCCTGGGCTCGCTCACCGCCCTGGCCCTGGCCGGCTCGGGCACGTCGCGGACGGCCCCCCGGTACCGGAGCGCCCCGGCCCGGGTGACCGGGGTGGTCCTGGGCTGGGCCGGGCTGGCCGCGATCCTGGTCACCCCCTTCCTCATCGGCCCCGAGACCCGCTTCCCCGGCACCGTGGCCCTGGCCCCCACCCTGGGGGCCGCGGCGATCCTGGCCGGCGGGGCCCTGGCCCCCGAGGCGTCGACCGGCGCCACCCGGGTCCTGGCGGCCCGTCCGCTGCAGTGGTTCGGGGACCGCGCCTACGGGATCTACCTGTGGCACTGGCCGCTGCTGATCACCTACCTGCTGCTCACTGCCCGCGACACGGTGCCGGTGCCGGCCGGGCTCGGGATCCTGGCCGCCTCGGTGGCCCTCACCCGGGTCACCGCCCTGCTGCTGACCGGCTGGCGGGCCCTGCCCGGGGTCCGGGCCGGGTCCGGGATCCGGCTGATCGCCACCGCCCTGCTCGTGGCGGTACCGCTGACCGGCGCCCACCAGTACACGGTCCTGCGCGACCCCACCGCCGGGGTGGAGCGCACCCCGGGGAACTACCCCGGGGCCGCGGTGCTGCGCGGGGAGGCGGCCGAGGTCCCGGACGTGCCGATCATCCCCACCGAGGACGAGCGCGACCAGGAGTGGGGCGACACCGGGGACCCCTGTCCCCCCGAGCAGGCCCCGGCGGGCATCGCCGAGCTGGGCGAGTGCTGGATCATCACCCCCGATCCCGCCGGGGGCACCGATCCCGGCGGCACCGAGCCCGGGCTGACCCTGGTGGTGCTCGGGGACTCCCACGCCCGGCAGCTGCTCACCCCGATCCACCGGGTCGCCGATGCGCGGGGCTGGACGGTGGTCTCCTACCTGCGCATGGCCTGCCGCTACACGAGCCAGTCGGAGAACTACCAGGCCGAGTGCAACGACTTCAACACCGCGGCCCGGGAGGCGGTCCTGGAGGCCGAGCCCGACGCGGTGCTGACCATCGGCACCCTGAGCCTGCCCGAGGCCCCGCACGAGAAGCTCGTCGAGGGCTACGAGGCCGGTGTGCGGCCCTTCCTGGACGCCGGCATCCCGGTGGTGGCCTTCCGCGACAACCCGCGCTTCCCCTACGACATGTTCGAGTGCGTGGAGACCTACGGGCCCGACCGGGACCGCTGCAACGTCCCCCGCTCCGAGTCGCTGCTCCCCGTCAACCCGCTGGAGGAGCTGGCCGCCCGGCACGAGGACCTGCACAGCATCGACCTCACCGACCGGTTGTGCACCGGGACCACCTGCCCCGGGGTGGTCGGCAACATCATGGTCTACCGCGACCTCGACCACGTCACCTCCAGCTACGGCGAGACGCTGGTGCCCGACGTCGAGGAGCGTCTGCTGGACGCCCTCGACCGGACGTGAGCCACCTCTCCCCTGCCCCGCGGCCGAGGACCCTACCCTCACGTTAGGATCGAGTGACGACGCGGTCTCCGCCGGCGCGCCTTCGCGCCCGGACGCCGCACCCTCCCGCGCAGCACCGTGTCCACCCGCGTGCACACCACCCGGGACGACTCCAGCCCTTCCGCCCAGCCCTCCCCCGTCCTCCTCCCCTGCGAACGGAGCCTCCTTGGCCACCACGACAGCCGGCCCCGCGGCCGACCTCACCCCCGAGCAGCGTCAGTCGGTGCGCCTGACCCTCCGGTCCCCCCGCCACCTCAAGACCGAGGTCCTGGCCGGGCTCGTGGTGGCCCTGGCGCTCATCCCGGAGGCGATCGCCTTCTCGATCATCGCCGGGGTGGATCCCCGCCTGGGCCTGTTCGCGTCCTTCACCATGGCCGTGACCACCGCCGTGCTGGGCGGCCGGCCCGCGATGATCTCCGCGGCCACCGGCGCGGTGGCCCTGGTGATCGCCCCGCTGGTGGCCTCCCACGGACTGGACTACTTCATCGCCGCGGTGATCCTGGCCGGGGTCTTCCAGGTGGTCCTGGCCCTGATCGGTGCGGCGCGGCTGATGCGCTTCATCCCGCGCTCCGTCATGGTGGGCTTCGTCAACGCCCTGGCCATCCTGATTTTCAGCTCCCAGATCCCCGAGCTGATCGGGGTGCCCTGGGCCGTCTACCCGCTCACGGCCCTGGGCCTGGCCATCGTGTTCCTGTTCCCCCGACTGACCGGCGCGGTCCCCGGCCCGCTGGTGGCCATCGTGGTGATCACCGCGATCGTGGTGCCGATGGGCATGGACGTGCCGAGCGTCGGCGACAAGGGCGAGCTGCCCGAGTCCCTGCCGTCGCTGTTCTTCCCCGACGTCCCGCTAAACCTGGAGACCTTCCGGATCATCGCCCCGTTCGCCCTGACCATGGCGCTGGTGGGCCTGCTCGAGTCGCTGATGACGGCCAAGCTCGTCGACGACATCACCGACACGCGCTCGAACAAGACCCGCGAGTCCTGGGCGCAGGGCGCGGCGAACATCGTGACCGGCTTCTTCGGCGGGATGGGCGGGTGCGCGATGATCGGCCAGACGATGATCAACGTGCGCGCCTCCGGGGCACGCACCCGCATCTCCACCTTCCTGGCCGGGATCTTCCTGCTGCTCCTCGTCGTGACCCTCGGCGAGGTCGTGGCGGTCATCCCGATGGCCGCCCTGGTGGCCATCATGATCTTCGTGTCCTGGGCGACGTTCGACTGGCACTCGGTCCGCCCCTCGACCCTGGCGCGGATGCCCCTCCCGGAGACCCTCGTGATGCTCTCCACCGTGGCCGTGACCGTGTGGACGCACAACCTCGCCCTCGGCGTGATCGTGGGGGTGCTCGTGGCGATGGTCGCCTTCGCCCGCCGGGTGGCCCACTTCGTCACCGTCGACCGTGCGCTCGAGCGGCGCGACGGCCGGGAGACGGCGGTCTACACCGTGCACGGGGAGCTGTTCTTCGCCTCCTCCAACGACCTGTACACGATGTTCGACTACGCCGGGGACCCGCAGCAGATCGTCATCGATTTCTCCGACTCCCATCTCTGGGACGCCTCCACCGTCGCCGCTCTGGACTCCGTGACGGACAAGTACGCCCACTACGGCAAGGACGTGGCGATCGTCGGGCTGAACCAGACCAGCCGCCGGATGCGGGTGCGCCTGGGCGGAATGCTCAACTCCGAGCACTGACCCGGTGCCGCGGCCCGACGGGTCGGGCCGCGGCACGTCGCCTGAGCATGCTCTGCCGACCCGTGCATTTGCGATCACAACCCTTTGTGTCTGCATGTGAACTGGGTCACACGAAAGGCCTTGCCGTAAGCCGCAGGATGGAGCATTGTTGCTTCTCACCAGGGGATTCTGTGGTCCGCCAAGGATCATCCCCCGGCTCCCGCACCGTCGACCGACAGCGCGCCGCCTCCGGACTCCGGGGGGCGTCACCCGCATCGGGTCCGGGCGCGGGAGCAGTAGGGAGCGGGGCCGGCTGGGGGGCCGCCCCGCTCCCCTTCTGTGTGCCGGCCCCGTCCGCCGGCACCCCCGAACCCCGCTCCGCCCAGCCCCGTCGGTGGTGCCGTCCGGACCCGGGCGTCCGGAGGAAGCACCGACGGTCCGGAAAACGCACGCGCCCGGGCTCCGTGTGGTGACCCCGCGGCCCACCCGGAACCATGATGGGGGCGGCGGCGCCACCGCGCCGCCACGGACGGTCCCGGACCGCTGCGCAGCGTCGCGCCCGGTCCGGGACCGTCCTCGGACCGACGCACCACAGTGGGGGGACCGTGGACGACGACAGGATCGGAGCCGTGCAGGCACGCCTCGCCCGGCACGCCGTCGAGCGCGCCGGTCTCGACGCGGCCCGGGTCTGGTGGCACTGCTTCCAGCTCGGCGGCGAGGCCGGGATGCTGGAGGTCGACGCGTACCTGCACGGGTGCCTGAGACTGCCGGCCGCCCACCGCGACCTGCTCGCCCGCGCGGTCAACGGACTCGTTCGGGACGCGCCCGTCGCCCGGGTCCCGTTCTCGTGGGAGATCGACGCGGGCTCCCGGGACGACGCTGGCCCGCAGGACCGCGGCAGCGCACCGGGCCTCTGGCCGCGCGCCTGAGCCGGCACCTCCACCGCGACGGATCCTCCTCGGAGCTCCCCGGACGGTGCCTCGGGCGCGGCGCCACCTCCACGGCCCCGGCGGCCGCGGTGGCACAATGGTCCGGGGTGCCGGCCCCGACGACGGCCCGCATCCGGTCGGGCGCAGCGAGCCGGACGCAGCGCGCCCGTCGTCGCTCCGTGCCCCCACCTCGACCCTAGGATGTCGGATGGCCAACCTCTCGCCCCGCCCCGTCCCACCCCCCGCGCCGGCCGGCTGGTCGACCCTGCACCGGCACCACATCGGGGTGGACGTCGGCGGCACCCTGATCAAGTACGCGGCCGTGGACATGGCCGACGGCGAGCTGACCACCCTGGTCCTCCAGCGCCCCACCCCCCTCCCTGCCACACCGGAGGCCCTGGCCGAGCAGCTCGTGCTCATCGTGCAGGAGCTCGCCGCGAGCCCCCAGGCCCCGCACCCGGAGGCCAGCGTGGGAGTGGCGCTCCCCGCGATCATCCGCCACGGCGTGGCGCGCTCCGCCGCGAACATCGACGACGCGTGGATCGGCCTGGACGTCCACCGGTTCCTCACGGAGCGGCTGGGACGCACCGTCCACGTCCTCAACGACGCCGACGCTGCGGGCCTGGCCGAGCTCCGCTACGGCGCCGGGCGCGGGACCAGCGGCACCGTCCTGGTCATCACCCTGGGCACCGGCATCGGCTCGGCGCTGTTCGTGGACGGGAAGCTCGTGCCCAACGTCGAATTGGGCCACCTGGAGCTCGACGGGGTCGACGCCGAGGTGCGGGCCTCGGCGGTGGCCCGGGAGCGGGAAGGCCTGGACTGGCCGGACTACGCCGAGCGTCTCCAGCAGTACTTCGCGCACCTGGAGTTCCTCTTCTCACCGGACCTGATCGTGGTCGGCGGCGGGATCTCCGCCCGGCACGAGGACTTCCTGCCCCGTCTGCGCCTGGACACACGCGTCGTCCCGGCCGAGCTGCGCAACGCGGCGGGCATCATCGGCGCCGCCCGGCACGCCTACCTCGCCGTGCCGCCGGCGTCGGCCTGACCCCGGAGGGCCTGGCGGAAGTACTGCACGCCCGCCAGGACGTGCAGGACGGCCGCCATCTGGACCATGACCCGGCCGACGTCCGTCACCTCGGGGGTGGACCAGGCGGGCCCCGCCAGGACGAGCACGGTCCCCACCATGAGCAGAGCGGTCTTCGCCTTGCCGACCGTCGTGACCCGCAGGGTGCCGAGGGACCGCCGGACCAGGGTGGCGATCCCCACCACGACGTCGACGACCGCGATGACGACCAGCACCCACCAGGGGAACAGCCCGACGATGCTCGCGGCCACGGCGATCGCCACGGTCCCCAGCCGGTCGGCGATGGGGTCCATGACCTCCCCGACCCGGCTGCGCTGCCGGAGCGCCCGGGCCAGGGTGCCGTCGACCCAGTCCGTCAGGGAGAAGAGGGCGACGAGGACCAGCGCGCGCACCGGCCGCTCGTCGATGTCGAGGACGGCCAGCACGGCCGGGACGATGAGCGCGAAACGCACCACCGAGACCACGTTGGGCACCGTGAGCACCCGGTCGTAGTACGGTGACTCCGCCGGCTCGACCGCGTCCTGGTGCTGCTGTGCCATGTGTCTCGTCCCGTCCTCCGGCGCTCCCGGGCGAACGGTCCGCGCCCGTCGGTGCTGCCCTCGAGACTATCCCGTCGGCGCCGGGCGGCCCGGGAGATGACGCCGCCCGGCGCGAGGGCCGGCACGGTCCCTGGCCGCGCACGGGCCGCCAGGGCAGAATGGGGCGGGAGCCTCGTCGCCGGTCGTCGGTCCGCCCGCAACGGTTCCGCCGGCGCACGCCGTGCACCCTCGCCCGGTGGGCCGCGACCCGGTGCGCGTCCTCGGCCCGACACCGGGCGCGCCACCCCGTCCGCCCCGCTCACCGGGGCCGGGCCCGACCGAAGGACCGCTGTGGATCCTCGCGTGCACTTCCTCACCCTGTCCACCCCGGACCTCGACGCCGCCCGCGAGTTCTACGCGCGGGGTCTCGGCTGGGAGCCGCTGCTCGACGTCCCGGGCGAGATCCTCTTCTTCCAGATCGCCCCGGGGACGGTCCTGGGCCTCTTCGACGCCGGGAAGTTCGCCGAGGACCTGGGCCTCCCATCGGCCACCCCGGCGCAGGGCGTGACGCTCGCGCACAACGTGGACGGCGAGGCCGCGGTGCGCGCGAGCGTCGACGCGATGAGCGCCGCGGGCGGGACCGTGCTCACGAGCCCGCGGCCGGGCGCCTTCGGGGGCGTCTTCCACGCGCACGTCGCCGATCCCAACGGCGTGGTGTGGGAGATCGCGCACAACCCGGGGTGGCGGATCGACGACGACGGGACCGTGCACCTCGGCTGAACCTGCCCACCCGGCCCGTCCGCGCCGGGAGGTGCGGCCGGGGCCGGCTCAGCCGCGGACGTCGACGCGCAGGTGGTGCTCGACGTCGTGCAGGAAGTACGCCGCGAAGCTCGCCACGGTGAAGTCCTTGCCGTCCCCGCGCCGGCCGGTCCGGGCCCACTGCTCCCCGGTCACGGCGTCGAAGGCGTCCGCGGTGGCGCGGACCTCCTGCGCGAGCTCCCCGGAGACCTCGTAGGGGTCCTGCAGGTTGTACTGTCCCTCGACCGCCGCGGCGTCCTGGTCCCAGTCCGCGAAGACCGGGTCCTGCTCGTCGAGCATGAGCCGCAGCCGCTCACGGAAGACCCGGCAGAGGTCCCGGACGTGGCAGGCGTACTCCAGCGGGGACCACGTCCCCGGGCCGGGCCGGTCCGTCATGCCCAGACGGTCGAGGACCGCCGCCCAGCGCTCGACCGTGGCCCGCGCCCGCTCCCCCGTGCTCGTGACGTCGTAGTCCGGGTCGAACCCGCAGTCGGAACAGCCCCGGTCGAGCACCACGGTCCAGTCCTTGGTCTCCGGAGGGACCGGGGAGGTGTCGGGGGTTCCGGGGCGCTCGGTGGTCATGCGGCCAATGTACCCGGGCCCACCGGGTGCGGCGAGGTCCCGCGGCGGACGGGGCGGGCCGGGCGGGTCACAACTCCTGCCGTTCCAGGATCTCGTCCTCGTTGAGCGGCTCTCCGCGCTGGACCCGGCGGGTCCGGCGCAGGTCGGTCGCGGCGAGCACCACGGCGGCGGTCGCCAGGACGAACGAGAGGATGCCGAAGGTGTTGGCGAACCCCGCGGACAGGCCCAGGTGGACGGGGTCGGTGGCCCGGGTCAGCACCGAGGCGCCGGCCCCGTTCACACGGTCCGGGACGACGGCGCCGAAGCCGAGGAGCACGGCCCACGCGGCCAGCACCGTCAGCGAGGACCGCAGGGACGCCCCGGGCGGGACGTGGGCGCGGGCGTCCCGGCGCAGCAGGACCCCGGCCACCACGAGCAGCGCGGTCAGCGGAAGGCCCAGCGTCAGCGTGTAGAGCAGCACCAGGTCACCGGCGGCTCCGGCCAGACCGCGGCCCACGGCCACCCACACCCCGAGCAGCAGGGCCGCGGGGATCCCGAGGACGGGCACGGCGCGCTGCAGGACGGCGGGACGGCGCGGCACGCGGTCGAGGGCTGTTTCCACGCCCGCCAGTCTATCGACGGGCCTCCCGCCGGAGACCCGCCCGCGGACGCCCCGGTAGGCTGGAGCGCATGCCCTCCCCCGGATTCCCGCACGCCGTCCTCTTCGACCACGACGGGACCCTCGTCGACACCGAGCCGCTCTGGGACCGCGCCAAGCAGAACCTCGCCGCCGAGCACGGACGGCTCTGGACCCCCGAGGACTCGCTCGCGACCCTGGGCCGGCCGGTCGCCGCGACGATCGACCGCCTGCAGCGGGTCGGCGTGCCGCTCGGCGAGGACGAGCTGTTCCGGGCGGTCTTCGAGCACAGCGTCCGCGTCCTGGAGGACACCGAGCTGACCTTCATCGACGGGATCGCGGAGCTCCTCGGGGAGCTCTCGGCCGCGGGGATCCCCGCGGCGATCGTCACCAACGCGAGCTCGGCGATGGGCCACCACACCGCGGCCACCGCTCCGGAGGACCTGTTCCGGGTCGTCATCGGCACGGACGAGTACGCGCAGGGCGTCCGCCCCAAGCCGGACCCGGACGCCTACCTCACGGCGGCGCGCCGCCTCGGGGTCGACCCCCACCGGTGCGTCGTGGTCGAGGACTCCCCCGCCGGGGCCGCCGCGGGCGTCGCGGCGGGCATCCCCACGGTGGTCGTCCCCGGCGAGCTGGAGGTCGAGCGCGGCCCCGGGCTGCTACACCTGGAATCCCACCGGGAGCTGACCCTGGAGCTGCTGCGCTCGCTGGACCCGCACTCCCCGTCGTCGCCCTTCCACCCCGTGCAGGAGACCCGCCCGTGAGCGCCCCGGACTTCCCCGCCGCCGTCCTGTTCGACCACGACGGCACCCTCGTGAACTCCGAACCGCAGTGGGCCGTGGCCAAGCGGGCGGTGGCCGGCCGGTACGGCGTCGGCTGGAGCACCGAGGACGACCTCGCCACGCTGGGCCGGACGGTGCCCACGTCGGCGCGGCTGATGGTCGAGCGCGGCGCCGAGGGGGCCGTCGAGGCCATCACGGCCGAGCTCGGGCGGGAGGTCGCGGCCTCGCTCACGGGCGAGGTCCCGTTCCTGCCCGGCATGCGCGACCTGCTGGCCGAGCTCGAGCGGGCCGGCATCCCCGGCGCCGTGGTGACGAACGCCCTGACCGTGGTCGCGGAGGGCACCGCGTCCGGGGCGCCCGAGGTGCTGCGGGTGGTCGTCTCGCAGGAGGACGTGGAGCACCCCAAGCCGCACCCGGAGCCCTACCTGCTGGCGGCGCGGCGGCTGGGCGTGGACCCGGCACGGTGCGTGGCGGTCGAGGACTCCCAGACGGGGGCGGCGAGCGCGGCAGCCGCCGGGATGCCGGTGGTGGTGGTGCCCGGGGAGCTGCCCGTGGATGCCGCCCCCGGCCTGGTGCTCGTGGACGCCCACACGGACGTCACCCTGGAGTTCCTGCGCGGGCTGGGTCCGACCGTCTGACGAGGGCCGCCACGACGACGAGGGCCCGTTCCCTGCCGTCCGCGCGATGCGGGACGGCAGGGAACGGGCCCTCGTGCGAGGTGCCGGGGCTCAGCGGGTCGCGGTGCCCTGGGGGGAGGACGCGCGGCGCGGGCTCCGAGTGCGGCGACGGGCCGCGGCCTGGGTGGAGCGGTCCGGCGCGGACTCGGTCGAGTACGCGGGCGCCGCGGAACGGCTGGGCGCGGCCGAGCGGGCCGGTGCCGCCGAGCGGGAGGCCGAGCCGTTGCCGGGGCGGGAGCCGCCGCGGCTGCCGGTCTCGCCGCGCTGGTCGCGGGAGGCGCTGCGCGGCTGCTCGGAACGGTTCTGTCCGCCGCGGCCGCGGTTGCCGCCGGAGCCGGCACGGCCACCGGAACGGCCGGCGCCGGAGCGCTGACCGCTCGCCGGGCGGCCCTGCGCCTGGACGGGCGGCGGCACGTAGGCGACCTTGTCGGCGAGCTCGCCCACGAGCGCCGTGACGGCCGGGGAGCCGACGGTCACGGTGTCGAAGTTCGCGGTGACGCCCGCGGCCTTCATGAGCTGCGTGACCTCGCGGCGCTCCTCCTTGGTGGCCACCGTGACCACGGAGCCGGAGGCGCCGGCGCGGGCGGTGCGCCCGGAGCGGTGCAGGTAGGACTTGTGCTCGGTGGGCGGGTCGATGTGCACGACCAGCTCGACCTCGTCCACGTGCACGCCGCGGGCGGCGACGTCGGTGGCGACGAGCACGCGCACGTCACCGGCGGAGAACTGGGCCAGGTTGCGGTCGCGGGCGTTCTGGGACAGGTTGCCGTGCAGGTCCACGGCGGGGATGCCCATCTGGCTGAGCTTGCGGGCCATCTTCTTGGCGCGGTGCTTGGTGCGCGTGAACATCACGCGGCGGCCAGTGCCGGAGGCCAGCGCCTCGATGAGCTCCTGCTTCTCGTCCGCGTCCACGACGAGCACGTGGTGGTCCATGGTGGACACGGACGCCTGCGGGGCGTCCACGGAGTGCTTGACCGGGTTGGACAGGAACTGCTTGACGAGCTTGTCCACGCCGCCGTCGAGCGTCGCGGAGAACAGCAGCCGCTGGCCGCCCTGAGGGGTGCGCTTGAGGATGCGGGTCACCACGGGCAGGAAGCCCATGTCGGCCATGTGGTCGGCCTCGTCGATGACCGTCACGCGGACGTCGTCGAGCGTGAGGACGTTCTGCTTCAGCAGGTCCTCGAGCCGGCCGGGGCAGGCGATGACGATGTCCGCGCCCTTGGCGAGCGCCTTCTCCTGGTTGCGCTGGGAGACCCCGCCGAAGATGACGGTGGTCGTCTGTCCGGCGGCCTCGGCCAGCGGGGCGATCGCGCGGTCGATCTGGGTGGCCAGCTCGCGGGTGGGAGCCAGGACCAGGCCGGTGGGCCGGTTGGCCCGCCGGGCGGCGCGGGCGCCGTTGCCGGTCAGTCCGGCGAGCCGGGACACGAGCGGCAGCGCGAACGCCACGGTCTTGCCCGAGCCGGTCTTGCCGCGGCCGAGCACGTCACGGCCGGCCAGCGAGTCGGGGAGGGTCTTCTCCTGGATGGGGAACGCCTGCTCGATGCCCTGCTGGGCGAGGACGGCGGAAAGGGCCTTGGGCACGCCAAGGTCGGTGAAAGTAGCCAAAACTGGGATACGTCTTTCGATCGGATGTCCCGGCAAGGGGGTAGCGCGCCGGGTTGCGCCGAATGACTCCTGGAGCCCCTGCGAGCGGGCTGAGACCGTCTGGAACGGTGCCACGCTGGAAGAAGAACGGGGTGCTCGACGCCTGCCTGCTCACCCGGGAACGGGGAGCAGTGCCATATGCAATACGCCTCACCCTACAGCACTGGCGGCACGCCACCACCCGGATGTGGCGGAGGGCACGGCCGCGCCCTGACGGCGCCGGACACACCGCGCCGGTGCGGGACGCGGTGACGCGTGCACGCATCCGGCGCCGGTGCGGTGAGTCCGCGGTGCGGGGGCTACAGCGCGGTGTAGCCGCCGTCGACGAGGTAGTACCCGCCCGTCATGAAGGAGGCCTTCTCCGAGAGGAGGAACGTGGTCAGGGCGGCGACCTCCTCGGCGCGGCCCAGCCGGCCGAGCGGGTGCTTGGCGGTCAACCCCTCGAGGACGGACGCCGGCGCGGTCCTGAGCAGCGGGGTGTCGATGTAGCCGGGGCCGACGGCGTTGATCCGCACCCCGCGCCGGCCGTACTCCACGCCGGCCTGCTTGGTGAGCCCGACCACACCGTGCTTGGCGGCGGTGTAGGCGCTGTTGCCCGCGGCCACGGCCACGGTGCCGTGCACGGAGGCCATGTTGACGACCGCCCCGCCGCCGGCCTGCTCGATGGCGGGCAGCTGGTAGCGCATGCCGAACATGACGGAGTGCAGGTCGATCTGCACGATGCGCACCCACGCGTCGAGGTCCGACTCCCCCACCGCGTCCGCCGCGCCGCCGACCCCGGCGTTGTTCACCGCCAGGTGCAGGGCGCCGTAGGTCTGCTGGGCGAACTCGACCGCGGCCTCGCAGTCCTCGGGCTTCGCCACGTCCTGCCGGAAGCCGGCGGCGTCGCCGCCGGCGGCCATGATCGCCTGGACGACGTCGTCGATCCGCCGGGTGTCGATGTCCGTGACGACGACCTTGGCGCCCTGGGTCGCGAGGTCCTTCGCGCAGGCCTCGCCGATGCCGGAGGCGGCGCCGGTGACGAGCGCGACCTTGTCCCTGAGGTCAGCCATGTGGTTCTCCTGCCGTGTGTCCGCTGGGCCGGGCCGGACGGCCCGACGCTCCCAGTCTGTCCGGAAACGCCGGGGCCCGCGAGGGGTGGCACGGGCGCCGCCAGCCGTGCCTCCCCTCGCACCGGACGGAGGCTCAGCCCTCGGCGTCCTCGGCCTTCTCGGCGTCGTGGGCCCGGCGCAGCGCGGCGGAGTCCGCCTCCTGGGCGGCCTTCTGCTCGCGCACCACCTCGGTCAGGAGCTTGGTCATCTCCTTGGCCACGCCGGCCGCGGACTGCGGGTTCTGCCCGGTGACGAGGCGGTCGTCCACGACGACGTTCTCGGTCCAGTTCGGCGCGGTCCGCACGTCCGCGCCCTGCTCGACGAGCTTGTCCTCGAGCAGGAACGGGACGACGTCCGACTTGCCGACCTCGTCCTCCTCGGCGTTGGTGAACGCTGCCACCCGGCGCCCCTCGACGATGCGCAGACCGTTGGCGAGCTCGACGTCCACGAGCCCGGAGGGTCCGTGGCAGACGGCGCCGACGACTCCCCCGGCGTCGTGCACGGCGGCCACCAGCGCCTGCAGGTCCGCGTTGCCCGCGAAGTCCCACATGGTGCCGTGCCCGCCGACGAGGTAAACCGCGTCGTACTGGGCCGGGTCGACCACGCTGATCCGCGGGGTGTTGTAGAGGGAGGCCCGCACGGTCTCGTCCTCGAGGTACTGCCGCTGCACCTCGTCCTCCTCGTCCTTGCCGTCCTGCGGGGGCTGCCCGCCGGCGATCGAGGCGAAGTCGACGAAGTAGCCGGCGTCCCGGAACACCTTCCACGGGTGGGCCGCCTCCCCCACGAAGTAGCCGGTGGGCTCCCCGGTGTCGCCGAGGGTGTCGTGGCTGGTGAGAACGAGCAGAACCTTCTTCATGGTCTCGATGTCCATGTCTGTCCTTCCGTCGGGTGGCGGGACGCGGAGGGCGTCCTGCGAGCGGGTGGCCAGCCTAGGCGGCGGGGGCCGCCCCCGGGGCCGGTGTTCGCTCCCGGCCCCTCCTGCACGGAGGGCGCGAGCCTCCCCCTGATAGGGTCGTTGACGACTCAATGACCCTGTTCGCCCTCCTGAAAGGACCGACCATGAGCCTCTCCAACGCGATCCTGCGCGGCGTCTCCGGCGCCTACCTGCTGCAGTCCGGCTACGGCAAGAAGGACCTCCCCACGGAGGCCGCCGCGGGTCTCCAGCAGTTCGCCGCCACAGGCGTCCCCCAGTTCAAGGAGTGGGACGCCGACACCTTCGGCAAGTTCGTGGCGTACTCGGAGATCGGCATCGGCGCCGCCCTGCTGACCCCGTTCGTCAACAAGCGCCTCGCGGGCCTGGCCCTGGGCGCGTTCTCCGCCGGACTGCTCGCGATGTACTTCCGCAACCCCGAGATGACCCAGGAGGACGGCGTCCGCCCGTCCGAGGCCGGCACGGGCCTCTCGAAGGACGCCTTCCTGGCCGCGATCGCCGCGGCCCTGGTCGTCTCCAAGTAGGCACGGCCCCGCAGGACCCCACGGGTGCCGCTCGTCCGCACGGACGGGCGGCACCCGTTTCCCGTTCCTGGGCCGGGCACCGCGTGGGGCTCCGGACCGGAGCCCGGACGATCGACGGCCCGTGGGGGGGGCGCAGCAGTGTCCGGGACGGAATCATGCGTCCGGTGGCTCGGCCCCCGGTCCACCCGTCGGACCACCTGTCGGACGAGCAGGTGGCGGGGCAGCCTCCCGCGGCACCACCGCCTTGCGGTAGTGCCGCGAAGGCCGGGTGTAGCCGTGACGTTCGTAGAACCGGTGGGCTCGCTGCCGCCGGTTCGATGTCGAGAGCTCCAGCACCGTGGCACCCATCTCCCGGGTCACGTGCTCCGTCGCTTCCAGGAGCAGCGCACCGACACCGCGGGAACGCTCGGCCTCATCGACCACCAAGGCGGTGAGTCTGGCCCGGTAGGCGCTCTCGGTCAGGAACGGCACCCGGTGGACGTGCGCCAGACCGACCACGCGGGAACCGATCTCCGCCACGAGGCACCGGTCGTCCGGCGAAGCGGCACCCACCCAGGTGCGCACCCAGTCCTCCAGTGGGGTGTACCCCAGTTGCACGAGCAGTCCCACCATGGCGGGGACATCGGTGGCACGAGCCCGCCGGATCCTGATGGCGGAGGCGTCCACGATGTCCCCTCTCTCCGTGGACCCGGAGCGACACCACGCCGAGGTGTCCCCGGGTGTCCCGTCCTGAGTCCTCGTCAACTCTACGACGTTGATGTGGGACCAGGTCTTAGGACGTCCGAGCAGCCCGTGAGAATGGGGCCATGACGACGACGGCGCACCGCCGGGCCCGTCCTGCTCCGGGTCCGCACCGAGCCGCTCCCGCCGGGGAGCGGGTGGTGGACGCCGGCGTCCGGGCCGAGGTGCGGGCGGTCGTCGGGGAGCTCGTGGACTCGGCGGCCGCACAGGCGCGGGAGGCGGGGCGCCAGCTGCGCTGCATCGTCCGTCTGTGGCTGCTGGCCTGGGAGGACCGAGAGATCGACTGGGTCTCCACGGCCGGGCTGATGCCCTACGAGGCCGATGAGCTCGTCTGCTCCCTCCTCGAGACCGAGGACCAGATGGTGCGTGACCTCGCCGACGAGATCGGCCCGGCGCTGCGCCTGCCCGCGGGCACGGCCCTCGAGCGCGTCCGCGAGGCCCTCGTGCTCGGACTGCACCTGCCCGAGGAGGTCCTCGAGGCGCTGGAGGCGGGCCTCTTCAGCGCCCGGCACGCCTCGATGATCGCCGACCAGTAGCGCGAGCTGGTCGAGGACGTCCCGGCGGACCAGGAGGCACCGTCCGCCGTCGTGCAGCGGCTCGCCGCCGAACTGGTGGAGCGGGCTCCGCACTGCACGGTGGCGCAGCTGCGCGCGTGGGCCCGGCGCCGGCGCGCGGCGCTGCTGGCCGAGACGCAGGAGGCGAGGCACCGGGCGGCCCGGGCCGGACGCCGCGTGTGGGTCGAGCACGGTGAGGACGGCATGGCGTGGCTGCACGCCCTGCTGGACGCGCCCACGGCGCTCGCGGTCCAGGACCGGCTCGACACGCTCGCGTCGCTCCCGGGGCCCGTGGAGGAGACCGCCCGCGCGGGGACGGGGCGAGAGCCGGACGGGTGCGGTCCGGTGCAGTGCGGTCCAGTGCAGTGCGGTCCGGAGGAGTGCGGCCCGGACGGGTTCGCGCCGGGTGCCAGGACTGCCCGGACGGAGGCGCAGCTGCGGGCGGACGTCCTCACCGATCTCCTGCTGGAGGGGGAGCTCCCCGACGGCCCCGCGTTCCCGCGTGGTGTGCGCGGCCGGGTCTGCGTGACGGTCCCCGTGCTCACGCTGCTGGGGTGCCGTCCCGGCGGCCCGGGAGCCGGCGTGCCCGCGGACGCCCCGGTGCTCGAGGGTCACGGCCCGATCAGCGCGGACGTCGCCCGGGAGCTGGCCGCCGGTGCGGCCTCGTGGCATCGCGTGCTGACCCATCCCGTTACCGGCGCCGTTCTCGACCACGACCGCACCACCTACGCCGTGCCCGCGGATCTGCGCCGCCGGCTGCGGCTGCGCGACGGGACCTGTCGTTTTCCGGGGTGCCGGCGGCGGGCCGAGCGCTGCGACCTCGACCACACGGTGGCGTGGCAGGACGGCGGCCGGACGGCCGCGGACAACCTGGCCCACCTGTGCCGCCACCACCACCTCGTCAAGCACCGCCACGGTGCCCTCGGCCGCTGGTCGGTGCGGCAGCCGGGGCCGGCGCCCGCCGGCGGAGTGCTCGAGTGGACCTCACCGGCCGGACGGACCTACCGGACCGTGCCGGCCCCCTCGGCCGGTGCCACGTCGGGCGGTGCCACATCGGGCGGACCGGTCCCGGACGTCGGTGAGCGAGGCAACTCCGTGCCCGAGGACGCAGACCCTCCCCCCTTCTGACCGCCTAACCGGGCGCGGTCCGGCCCTCTGACAGTGCTGCGCCGAGGGCCGGACGGTCCCGAGGATCAGGCGGGTGGGCGGCCCGGGTCCTCCGCCGTGGTCTCCACCGACAGGCGGCAGCCCATGCTGTGGGTCTCCTCGGGCTCGAGGTGGACGGCGTCGGCGTGGGTGTTGGCGCCCTCCACGCACACGAAGTCCGTCCAGCCGTCCGGCCCCACGTCGGGCATCGCCGCCGCCATCTCCGCCCCGGGGTTCCACACCACGGTGGTGCCGGAGTTCTTCTTCCGGATCCGCAGCACCCGCCCCAGCACGGGGTCCACCACGGCGACGTCGCCGGTCGAGCGGTACACCCGGTCGGTCTCGCCGTCGAACCGGAGGTCCCCCTCCTGGACGCAGTCCTCCCGGTCCAGGACCTTGTCGCGGTAGGACGCCCCGTCCAGCCCCTCGACCCGGATCTTCCGCACGTCCCCCACCACCAGGTAGGCGTGCAGGGCCTCCTCGAAGTCGAACGGGCGCTCACCGGTGTTGGTGACGCTCAGCTCGAGGGACAGCTCGGTGCCGAAGCGCACCACGCAGTAGGCCTCGAACTGGTACGGGAACTGTTCCCGGTGCGCGGGATCGGTGACGTCCGCGTCCGAGAGCCGGTAGACGATCATCGCCTCGTGGTCCGAGGACTCGCGCGACTCGACGTGCCACGGGAGCGTGCGGGCGAAGCCGTGCTTGGGCTCGCGCCCGCCCTCCGCCCCGTCCGCGAACCAGGGGAAGCAGATCGGGACACCTCCGCGCACGGGCTTGCCCGTCTCGAGCGCGGTGCTCGGGGACAGCCACAGCACCGGGGCGTGGCCCGTGGGGATCCAGTCGATCACGTGCGCGCCCTGGTCGTGGACGGCGCCGGTGGCGTCCGCGCAGGAGAACAGGCGGGGCTCGGGGAGTTCGCTCATGCCCCTCAGGCTAGACCGAGGGCCCGGTCCCCGTCAGGAGGCCGGGCCCTCGTGCTCCGACAGCCGTCAGACGCCGGTGCGCTCGTACGAGTCGATCGCTCCGGGATGGCCCTCCATGAACGCGTCGACCTGGCGGCGGTCCGCCCGCAGCTTGGGGTCGTGGTCCAGGTAGTGCCTGGTCTCGCGGACGACCAGCCCGGAGAGGAGCAGCAGCCCGAGGAGGTTGGGCAGGGCCATGAGGCCGTTCATCACGTCGGCGAAGTTCCACACCACCGCCAGCGGCACGGTGCAGCCCACGAACACGACCAGGGAGAACACGACCCGGTAGGGCATCACGGCCGGCCGGCCGAAGAGCCGCTCCATGCACCGCTCGCCGTAGTAGGCCCACCCGAGGATCGTCGAGTAGGCGAACATCACGAGCCCGATGGTGACCACGTAGTGGCCCCACTGCCCGGGCAGGCCCTGGCTGAAGGCGTCGCCGGTCATGGTCGCGGCGAAGTCCGCCCCCTGCTCCCAGACCCCGGTGGTGATGAGCACGAGTCCCGTGCAGGTCACCACGATGATGGTGTCGATGAAGGTCTGGGTCATGGAGACCAGCCCCTGGCGGACCGGGTGGGTGGTCTGGGCCGCGGCCGCTGCGATCGCGGCCGATCCCATGCCGGACTCGTTGGAGAAGATGCCGCGGGCCACGCCCATCTGCACGGCCAACATGATGGCCGATCCGGCGAACCCGCCGACGGCCGCCGTGCCGGAGAACGCGTCGGTGAAGATCAGGACGACCGCCTGCGGGATGGCCGCGACGTTGACGACGAGGATGAACAGGGCGCCCAGGACGTAGAAGAGGATCATGACGGGGACGAAGCCCGCCGTGACCTTCCCGATGGACTTGATCCCGCCCACGAGCACGGCGAGCGTCAGCACGGCGAGCACCACACCGGTGATCCAGGTGGGGACGCTGAACGAGCTCTCCAGGTTGGAGGCGATGGAGTTGCCCTGGGTCATGTTGCCGATGCCGAACGCGGCCAGCGCGGCGGCGACGGCGAAGAAGATCGCCAGGAACTTCCCGAACCCGTTGCGGATGCCGCGCTCCAGGTAGTACTGCGGGCCGCCGGAGATCTCACCCTTGGCGTCCGTGGTGCGGAACCGCACGGCCAGGAACGCCTCGGAGTACTTGGAGGCCATGCCGAGCAGACCGGTGACCCACATCCAGAACAGGGCGCCGGGCCCGCCGATCGAGATCGCGGTGGCCACGCCCACGATGTTGCCGGTGCCCACGGTGGCCGCGAGCGCCGTGGTCAGCGCCTGGAACTGGGAGACGTCGCCGCCGCGGGCGTCCGCGTCCTTGCGGTCGAACAGGGCCAGTCGCAGCGCGGAGCCCAGCTTGTGGAACTGCAGCCCGCCCAGCCGGACGGTCAGGTACAGGCCGGTGAGCAGCAGCAGGGGGATGAGGACGTAGGGCCCCCAGATGATGCCGCCCAGCTCGCCGAGGGCATTCTCGATGGTTTGGAGCATGTGTTCTCCCGTGGGTGTCGGGTGGATCAGGAATCGGGCCGGGACGGGACTGTGACCTCCGTCTCGGCAGAAGGCATCTAATCACAGGTCCGCTGCTCCCCCGGTCAGGGACCGATGGATCGGCCACAGTGTGGCCCCTGCCCGTTTCCGCCCGGTTACGGGCCGGACGGGGCGGCGGGGCCCTCCGGCGCCCGCCGCGAGAGGCGGCGGGCGAGCAGCACGGCTCCCGCGGCGAGCAGCGAGCACACCGCCATGGACACGGCCATCGGGAGGGCGGTGTGCTGACCGGCCAGGCCGGTCAGCGGGCTCACGAGCCCGCCCAGGAGGAACTGGACCAGTCCGAGCACCGCCGACCCGGCCCCGGCCCGGCCCGGGACCCGGCCCTGGGCGAGGGCCACGGCGTTGCCCATGACGAAGCCGATGCAGGTCTGGCTCACGAAGAGGTGCGCCAGGGTGGTCCACCCGGTGATCCCGGCCAGCACCAGGCCCAGGCCCACCACGTTGACGGCGGCCATGACCACGATCGCGGTGCGGAGGATCGTGCCGGGCTCGACCCGGTCGACGAGGCGGGTGTTGACGACCGCGCCCAGGATGGAGCCGCCCGCGTTGACGGCGAACACCACGGAGTAGCCGAGCGCCGAGTAGCCGAGCACGTTCTGCAGCACGAAGGAGGAGGCGGAGATGTAGGAGAACAGGGCGCCGAACGCGAGTCCGAAGGCGAGGGCGTAGGCCATGAAGGACGGGGTGCGCAGCACCCGCCAGGACCCGGTGACGACGGCGCCGACCCCGCCGCGGTGCCGCCGGTGCGGGGGCAGGGTCTCGGGGACCACGAGCACGGAGCACGCCAGCATCAGCAGCCCGAACGCCGCGAGCACCCAGAACACGGTCTGCCACGGGGCCACCGTGGCGATCACCCCGCCCAGGAGCGGGGCCACCACCGGGGCGAGGGAGGTGATGGTCGCGAGGATCGAGAACAGCTTCGCGGCCCCGCGGCCGGAGGCGATGTCCGAGACCACCGCGCGGGCGATCACGACGCCGGCCGCCCCGGCGAGGCCCTGCACCGCGCGCAGGACCAGCACCGTCCCGATGGTCGGGGCCAGGACCACGGCGACGGAGCTGAGCAGGAACAGCGCGTTGCCGGCCACCATGAGCCGGTGCCGGCCCAGCACGTCGGACACGGGCCCGAGCAGGAACTGCCCCACGGCCATGCCGACCATGTACGTGGTCAGCGTCAGCTGCACCGCGGAGGCCGACGCCCCGAAGTGCCCGGCCATGGCAGGCATCGAGGCCAGGTACATGTCGGTGGCCATCGGGCTCACCGCGCTGAGGATCCCCAGCGCCGCCACCAGCACCACCCGGTCCTTGCCGCCGGAGAGGCGCAGGCGGGAGCGCACGGGGTCGTCGGGCGGCGATGAGCTCACGGGAGGTCCTTCGGCACGGGTCGGCAGGGCGGGCGCGGGGCGCGCCTCATGCTATCGACGCCGCGACGTGGCGAAGGACGAGGGACAGACATGAGGGACGAGGACGAGGGACGGGGATGAGGGACTGCGACGGGGACCAGGGACAGCGACAGCGACAGCGACAGCGACAATGTCCTCATGAGACTCGCCGTGTACACCGGGGCATCCCTCGGCTCCGACCCCCTGTTCCCCGAGGCCGCCCGAGCCTTCGCCGCAACCCTCGCCCGCCGCGGCGTGGGCGTCGTCTACGGCGGCGGCCACGTGGGGCTGATGGGCGTCGTCGCCGACGCCGCGCTGGCCGCCGGGGGCGAGGTGGTCGGGGTCATGCCGCAGTCGCTCGTCGACGACAAGACGGCTCACACGGGGCTGACCGAGCTGCGCATCGTCCGGACGATGCACGAGCGCAAGGCGGAGATGGCCGCGCTCGCCGACGGGTTCGTGGCCCTGCCCGGCGGCCTGGGCACCCTCGAGGAGATCTTCGAGGCGTGGACCTGGCTGCAGGTGGGGGTGCACGCCAAGCCGGTTGGCTTCCTGGACGTGGCCGGATACTGGAGGCCCCTGCTGGATGCGGTGGCCTCGATGTCCGCGGCCGGTCTCGTGCGCCCCGAGTACCGGGACGCCGCCGTGGTCGCCCAGGACTCGGACGAGCTGCTCGCCCGGTTCGCAGCGTGGGAGGCGCCCCGCCGGCGCTGGTCCGAGCCGCCCGTTCCCGGCGCCGACGCGCCCGCCGCCCGCCCAGCCCCTAGGATGTAGGGCGATGAGCGAGCACACCCCTTCCCCCGCCGAGAACCCCGCGCAGGGCCCCGTCCCCGAGGCGTTCCACCGCCGGCCGTACTCCTTCGTGCGCCGCGGCGACCGCCTCACCGCCCGCCGCCAGAAGGCCTGGGACGACTGGGCGCCCACCCGGGTGCTCGACGTCCCGCGCGTGCGCACGGACACCTCCGTCCACCCCGACCACGAGTTCGACGCGGCCGCGGCCTTCGGGCGCGAGGCGCCGCTGGTCGTGGAGGTCGGCTCCGGGCTCGGCGAGGCGGTCGTGCACGCCGCCGCCCAGGACCCGGCGCGGAACTTCCTCGCCGTCGAGGTGTACAAGCCCGGGATCGCGGATCTGCTGCTCAAGGCGGCCCAGGCCGGGGTGGACAACGTCCGTGTGGCGCAGGCCAACGCGCCCGAGGTCCTGGAGCACATGCTCGCCCCGGCCTCGGTCGACGAGCTGTGGGTGTTCTTCCCGGACCCCTGGCACAAGACCCGCCACCACAAGCGGCGCCTGGTCTCCCCCGCGTTCGCCGAGCTCGCCGCCCGGGTGCTCGTCCCGGGCGGGCTGTGGCGGCTCGCCACGGACTGGCAGGAGTACGCCCTGGTGATGCGCGAGGTGCTCGACGCGTCCCCGCAGTTCGAGAACGTCCACCCGGGCCCGCTCGCCGACGACGAGCACCCGGACACCGGGTGGGCCCCGCGCTGGGAGGGACGGGTCCTCACGAGCTTCGAGCGCAAGGCGCGGGAGGCGGGCCGCGTCCCCCGCGACCTCGTCTACCGCCGGACGGCGTGAGCGCCGTCCCCGGCGCGGAGCGCAGCGGCGTGCGCGCAGTGCCCGGCCCGGAGCGGGACGGCTTCGTCGTCGTGCCCCCGGGCGATCCCCGCGCGCAGCCGCTGTTCGAGGGCCTGCACCACGAGTACGTGGAGCGCTACGGTCCCGAGATCGGGGCGGAGGAGATGGCCGAGCACCCCGTCGACGACTTCACGGCCCCCGCCGGAGCGCTCCTGCTCCTCCGCGAGGGCGGCACGACGGTGGGCGGTGGCGCGTTCCGCCGGTACGACGACGCCACGGCGGAGCTCAAGCGGGTGTGGACCGCCCCGGCGCACCGCCGGCGGGGGATCTCGCGGCGGATCCTGGCCGAGCTCGAGCGGCTCGCCGCCGCGGCGCGCTACCGGCGCATCCACCTCACCACGGGCAGCCGCCAGCCGGAGGCGGCCGCCCTGTACCGCAGCAGCGGATACGTCCTGCTGCCCGGGACCGCCCGGGTCTATCCGGGCGGCGTGTACGACGTGGGCTTCGAGAAGCACCTGCGCTGACCGCCCGGCCGGGCACCGGTGCGGCTCAGCGCTCCTGCTGGCGCGGGGGCCGGTACAGCACCACGGCCTGCGAGATCTTGCGGGCCCGGGGGCGGGCGCCGCGGGCCATGCGCACCACGTCCCCGCCGACGCCTGCGGCGAAGATCCGCGAGGACTCCTCGGCCCGGTCCCGGGCGTCCTCGAGCTCCTGGGACAGCTCCGCCACCCGCGACCGCAGGGCCGCAACCTGGTTCTCCAGCTGGAGGATGCGCCGGATGCCCTCGAGGGACACACCCTGCTGGGACAGCACCTGGATCTGCTGCAGCTTCTCGATGTCGCGCTGCGAGTAGCGGCGGGCGCGTCCGGGGGCGCGGGACGGCCTGACGAGGCCGAGCCGGTCGTACTGGCGCAGCGTCTGCGGGTGCATCTCCGCGATCTCCGCGGCCACGGAGATCACGAACAGCGGCTGGTCGGCGTCCAGTGCCATCTCACACCCGTGCCTTCTCGGCCAGGCGGGCCCGGGGGTCCTCGTCCGCGGTCGCCTCGGCGAACGCCCGGACGGCGGCCTGCGCCTGCTCGTCCAGCTCGGCCGGCACGTGCACCTCGACCGTCACGATAAGGTTGCCCGTGCCCTTGGCCGTGCCGAACCCGCGCCCCTTGACGCGGAAGCGCCGGCCCGAGGACGTGCCCGCCGGCACCTTCACGCGCACGGTGCCGCCGTCCAGCACGGGCACCTCGATCGTGGCGCCCAGGGCCGCCTCGGGGAACGTGATCGGCACGGTGACCTCGACGTCGTCCGTGCCCTCGACGCGCCGGAAGAAGGGGTGCGGGGTCACGTGGACGGTGACGTAGAGGTCGCCGGCCCCGCCGGCACCCGAGTGGCCCTTGCCGGCGAGCTTGAGCTTCTGCCCGTCGCGCACGCCGCGCGGGATCCGCACCGTGGTCTCCTGGCCGTTGCCCCGGCGCAGCTTGACCGTGGTGCCGTGCACCGAGGAGCGGAACGGGATGGTCGTCTCCGTCCGGATGTCCTCCCCGCGCGCCGGCGGGGCCTGGTAGCCGCCCGGCGCCCCGTACCCGGTCTGACCGCCGAACTGGGCGAACAGGTCCTCGAACCCGCCCGGGCCGCCGGGGCCGCCCGCGCCGCCGGTGGAGTAGGTCGTGCGGCGGCGGCGTCCTCCGCCGCCTTCGCCGAAGATGTCGCCGAAGAGGTCCTCGAAGTTGGCCGAGCCCCCGGCGCCGCCGGGGCCGCCGGCGGTGAAGCGCGCCCCGGAGCCCATCGCGCGGATCGCGTCGTACTGCTTGCGCTCCTCGGGGTCGGAGAGCACGGAGTTCGCCTCGGTGATGTCCTTGAACCGCTGCTCGGCCTCCGTGTCCCCCGGGTTCTGGTCCGGGTGGTACTGGCGGGCGAGCTTGCGGTAGGCCTTCTTGACATCGGCGGCGGACGCGTCCTTGGAGACGCCGAGAATGCTGTAGAAGTCCTTGTCGATCCAGTCCTGGCTGGCCATGACGCCTCCTTTCTGTGGGGCCGGTGGGGGTCCTGCGGAGCAGGACCCGGTGGTGGTCCGGGGGTCGTCCCCGGCGCGGCGGCGCCGGGGACGGGTGGACGGGTCAGGGGAGGCCCGACGGACGGGCCTCCCCTGACGTCGCCGGGATCAGGCCGGGTCCGGCCTCACTCGGCGACCGCGACGGCGACCTGGGCCGGCCGCACCACGCGCTCGCCGATCCGGAAGCCGGAGCGCAGCACCATCGAGACCTGGTCCGGCTCGACCTCGCTCGTGGGCTGCTGCAGCACCGCCTCGTGGACGTTCGGGTCGAACTTCTCCCCGACCTCCCCGAGGCGCACCAGCCCGTGCCGCACGAGGGTCTCCTCGAGCTTGTTCGCGATCGCCGCGAATGGGCCGTCGGTGAGGTCGCCCGCCTGCCGGGCCGCGTCGATGTCGTCGAACACCGGCAGCAGCGTCTGCAGGAGGTCGCCCGTCACGAAGGTCCGCAGCTGCTCCTTCTCGCGCGCCGTGCGGTGCTTGAAGTTCACGAACTCGGCCTGCAGCCGGCGCAGCTCCTCGAGCCGCTCCTCGGCGAGGGCGGCCGCCGGGGACTCCTCCGCGGCGGCCGGCGCCGGTGCGGCGTCCCCGGACTCCGCGTCCGTCGACTGGGGCGTCGAGAGGATGTCGTCCACCGTCAGGCCCTCCGGGCCGGCCTCCTCGCGGGGGCCGGCGCCGGAGTCCTGCGCGGACTGCTCGCCGGGGTGGGCGGCGGGGTCGCCGGGAACGCTCCCGGCGCCGTGGTCGTCCGCGTTCTCGTCGGGTCCTGGCGTGGGGTCGGGCATGCTCACTTCTTCTCGTCCTCGTCGTCGACGACCTCGGCGTCGACGATGTCCTCGTCACCGGTGGCACCGGTGGCGCCCGCGCCCGGGGCGCCCTCGGCGCCCTCGGTCTGCGACTGCGCGTAGAGGGCCTCGCCGAGCTTGGTCTGGGACTGCTGCAGCTTGTCGTAGGCCGACTTCACGGCGTCCTCGTCCTCGCCCTCGAGCGCCTTCTTCAGGGCGTCGACGTCCGCCTGCACCTCGGACTTGACGTCCGCGGGCAGCTTCTCATCGTTGTCCTTCAGGAGCTTGTCGACGGAGTACGCCTGCTGCTCCGCGTTGTTGCGCAGGTCGGCCGCCTCGCGGCGCACCCGGTCCGCCTCGGCGTTGGCCTCGGCGTCCTTGACCATCCGGTCGATGTCCTCTTTGGAGAGGGAGGACCCGCCCGTGATGGTCATCGACTGCTCGGTGCCGGTGCCCTTGTCCTTCGCGGAGACGTGCACGATGCCGTTGGCGTCGATGTCGAAGGTGACCTCGATCTGCGGCATCCCGCGCGGGGCGGGGGCGATGCCGGTCAGCTCGAAGGTGCCCAGGTTCTTGTTGTCCCGGGTGAACTGGCGCTCGCCCTGGAAGACCTGGATGGACACGGACGGCTGGTTGTCCTCGGCGGTGGTGAAGGTCTCGGACCGCTTGGTGGGGATGGCCGTGTTGCGCTCGATGAGCTTGGTCATCACGCCGCCCTTGGTCTCGATGCCCAGCGACAGCGGGGTCACGTCGATGAGCAGCACGTCCTTGCGGTCGCCCTTGAGCACGCCCGCCTGGATCGCGGCGCCGACGGCGACGACCTCGTCCGGGTTCACGCCCTTGTTGGGCTCCTTGCCGGCCAGGCGCTGGACGGTCTCCGCGACGGCGGGCATGCGGGTCGAGCCGCCCACCAGCACCACGTGGTCGATGTCGGACACGGAGATGCCGGCCTCGGCGATGACGTCCTTGAACGGCTTCTCGGTGCGCTCGAGCAGGTCCCGGGTGAGCTCCTCGAACTTGGCGCGGGTGAGACGCTCGTCCAGGTGCACCGGGCCCTCGGGGGTCACGGACAGGTACTGCAGGGAGATGCTGGTGCTGGTCGCGGAGGACAGCTCCTTCTTGGCCTGCTCCGCGGTCTCCTTCAGGCGCTGCAGGGCGATCTTGTCCTTGGACAGGTCCGCACCGGTCTTCGACTTCACCTGCGCCAGCAGCCAGTCGACCACGCGCTGGTCCCAGTCGTCGCCGCCGAGGCGGTTGTCGCCGGCGGTCGAGCGGACCTGGATGGTGGAGAAGTCGTCCTCGTCCTTGCCGACCTCCAGCAGGGAGACGTCGAAGGTGCCGCCGCCGAGGTCGAAGACCAGGATGAGCTCGTCCTCCTTGCCCTTCTCCAGGCCGTAGGCGAGCGCCGCGGCGGTGGGCTCGTTGACGATGCGCAGCACGTTCATGCCGGCGATCTCACCGGCCTCCTTGGTGGCCTGGCGCTCGGCGTCGTTGAAGTACGCCGGGACGGTGATCACGGCGTCGGTGACCTTGTCGCCGAGGTAGGACTCGGCGTCGGTCTTGAGCTTCATCAGGATGCGCGCCGAGATCTCCTGCGGCGTGTACTTCTTACCGTCGATGTCGGTGGACCACCCGGTGCCCATGTGGCGCTTCACCGAGGCGATCGTGCGGTCCACGTTGGTGACGGCCTGGCGCTTGGCGATGTCGCCCACCAGGGTCTCGCCGTCCTTGGAGAAGGCGACGACGGACGGCGTGGTCCGGTTGCCCTCGGCGTTGGCGATGACGGTGGGCTCGCCGCCCTCCAGCACGGACACCACGGAGTTGGTGGTGCCGAGGTCGATTCCTACTGCACGAGACATGGACGTGTTCTCCTTCGGGTCGAGCTGAACCGGGCGGGCCGTACCGGCCCCGTTGGGGTCCCGGAGGTCTCAGTTCTTGAGTTTTCCTGGCTCAAGTCTGCCACGTGAGCCGCTGATGTCAACTTAAGTTGAGCCACATCGACTCAACCCGGGGTGCCGGGTGATGTGAGACGCCGCGCACTCCCTGCCGCTGGGGCAGGACGTCGGATACCGTGGAGTGTTTGAGCCCGTTCCCGCGGGCCACCGCCACACCCCCCGGGTCCGCCCCGCACGTCACCGCACGCACCGACACGACACCGCACGCACCCCGACACCTCAGGAGCCACCGTGAGCACCACGCCACCCCATTCGCCGCATCCGTCCAGTGAGGCCGACGGCTCCCGCCGGCCGAAGCCGCGGGAGGTGCTGCGGGAGATCAACTACCCGCACGGCATCCACCCCGCCCTCGTCCCCGGCATCGCCGTCGAGGACCAGAAGCTGCACTACGGCACGGACAAGGTGGTCTTCACCGTCACCGCCGCGCTGATCGTGGGGTTCATCGCCTGGGGCGTGCTCTCCACCGAGTCCCTGACGGCCGCCTCCACCGCGGCCCTGGGCTGGGTGACCGGCAACACCGGGTGGTTCTTCACCGCCCTGTCCACGGCCGCCGTGCTGTTCATGCTCGTCGTCGGCTTCACCCGGACCGGGCGGATCCCCCTGGGCATGGACGACGAGAAGCCCGAGTACTCCTTCTTCTCCTGGCTCGCCATGCTCTTCGCCGCCGGCATGGGCATCGGCCTCATGTTCTACGGCGCCTCCGAGCCACTCAGCCACTTCGGCGCCGGCGTGCCCGGCTTCGGGGCGGAGCCCGGCTCCGAGGAGATGACCGTCTACGCCCTCGTCCAGACGGCCTTCCACTGGGGTCTCAACCCCTGGGCCATGTACGCCGTGGTCGGGGCGGCCGTCGCGTACGGCGCCTACCGCCGCGGACGCTCCCCGCTCATCAGCCGGATCTTCGTGCCGCTCATCGGCCAGCGGCGCGCCGAGGGCGGCCTGGGCCGGCTCATCGACGTGTTCGCCATCTTCGCGACCCTCTTCGGCACCGCGGCCTCGCTCGGGATCGGCGCGCTGCAGATCTCCCGGGGCCTCGAGATCGTCGCCGGCTGGGGACCGGTCGGCAACGGCGGGCTCATCGCGATCATCGCCGTCCTCACCGCCGCCTTCGTGGTCTCGGCGGTCTCCGGCGTGGCCCGCGGCATCCGCTACCTCTCCAACACGAACCTGCTGCTGGCCTTCCTGCTGGCCCTGTTCGTGTTCGTGGCCGGGCCCACCGTCCTGATCCTGGACCTGGTCCCCGCCGTGTTCAGCACCTACCTGCAGGAGTACCTCTGGATGACCGGTCAGACCGGCGGCTGGGGCGAGGACGCGACCGCCTTCGCGGGCGGCTGGACCGTCTTCTACTGGGCCTGGTGGCTGTCCTGGTCCCCGTTCGTCGGCATGTTCATCGCGAAGATCTCCCGCGGCCGCACGCTGCGCCAGTTCGTGACCGTGGTGCTCGTGGTCCCCTCCTCGATGTGCGTGCTCTGGTTCGTGGTCATCGGCGGCACGTCCATGTACCTCCAGCGCACCGGGACCGACCTGGCCGCCGCGGGCGGCCAGGAGGCCGCGCTCTTCGGCATGCTCGACGCCCTGCCCTTCGGCGCGATCACCTCGGTGCTCGCCATGGTCGTCATCGGCATCTTCTTCGTGACCAGCGCGGACTCCGCGTCCATCGTCATGGGCACGCTGTCCCAGCGGGGCCAGCCGGAGCCGAACCGGCCGATCGTCGTGTTCTGGGGCCTGTGCCTCGGCGGCATCGCCTCGGTCATGATGCTCGTGGGCGGCGACGACGCCCTGACCGGCATGCAGAACCTCGTGACCGTCTCGGCCCTGCCGTTCGCGGTGATCGTCGCCTTCCTGATGGTCTCCTTCTACAAGGACCTGCGCAGCGACCCCGCCACGATCCGCCACGCGTTCGCCCTCACGGCGGTGCGCAAGGCCGTGATCCACGGCATCGAGGAGCACGGCGACGACTTCGCCCTCCAGGTGGAGCACGCCCCGGGCGCCCGTGCCGCCGGCGAGACCTTCGACTCCCACGACCCGGCCGTCACCGACTGGTACCGGCGGGTCGACGAGAACGGCGAGGAGATCGACCTCGCCGCGCAGACCGGTTCGGCCTCCGGCCAGCAGGCTGACCAGGAGCAGGAGCGTCCGGACGCCCGGCAGGAACGACTGGACCCGGACGAGCAGCGACCGCTCGACCCGACCGTCCGCCGGCCCTGACCGGACCCGCGCCGTGCGGCCGTCGCCCCTGGGGGCGGCGGCCGCACTTCTCGTGCCGGGACCGGACGGCTTAGACTGCCCGCTATGTATTCGATCGTGGCCGTGTGCACCGGCAACATCTGCCGCTCGCCCATGGCGGAGTTCGCCCTGCGCCGCGCCTTCGAGGCCGCAGGACTGGCCGAGCGCGTGCGGATCGACTCGGCCGGCGTCAGCGACGAGGAGCTCGGCAACCCCGTGGACCCCCGCGCCGGCGACCTCCTGCGCCGCGAGGGGCTCGACGCCTCCGCGCACGCGGCCCAGGTCTTCGACCCCGTCCGCTTCGGCGACCGGGACCTCGTGCTCGCCCTGGACGTGGTGCACTGGCAGCGCCTGCGGGCGCTCGCACCGGACCCCTCCGCCGCCGCCAAGGTGCGGCTGCTGCGGGAGTTCGACCCCGCCGTCGAGGACCTCGAGCACGGCGATCTGGGGATCTACGACCCCTGGTACGGGGGCCCCGAGGACTTCGAGTCCACCTGGGGCATGATCGACGCCGCCGTGCCGGGCGTGGTCCGCGCCGTCGTCCGGGAGCTCGGCGCCGACCGGCGAGCCGCGCCGGGCCCCGCGCAGGACGCCGGACGCGCGTGATCGACATCGAGCTCGAGCTGGATCCGGCGCTCGCCGCGGCCCACCCCGCCGGCACCAACCTGGCGCGGCTGCTCCCCTCCCCCACCCGCCGCCCGTACCTCATCGGCATCGACGGGCGCTCGGGGGCCGGCAAGACCAGCCTCGCCGAGCAGCTCGCCGCGGTGCTGCGCCCGGTGCGGGACGTGACGCTCTTCCACCTCGAGGACCTCTACCCGGGCTGGGACGGGCTAGGCCCCGGCCGCCGCACCTACGTGGACGAGGTCCTCACGCACCTCGACCAGGGCCGGGACGCCGAGTGGAGCGCCTGGGACTGGGTCACCGGCTCCCCGGGGACCCCGCGGCTGACCCGCGTGGCGGAGGTCGTGATCCTGGAGGGCGTCGGCGCGTGCAGCGCCGAGGCCCGGGAGCTGCTGGACGTCTCCGTATGGGTCGAGCTGCCCACCGCTCTACGCTACGACCGCGCGCTGAGCCGTGACGGCTCCTACTACGCCGAGCACTGGGACCGCTGGGCCGCCCAGGAGGACGCCTACCTGGCGGAGGACCACGTCTGGGAACAGGTGGACATCCTGCACCCCGGCCCGGTCTGCTGAGCCCCGCGACCGCACCGACAGGAGGATCCGTGACCAGCACCGTCGTCGTCCTCGACGCCGCCCACCCGGAGGGCGTCCTCGCCGATCCGTCCGTCCCGCTCGTGCGGATCGACGACCAGGGGCTCACCCGGGGAGACGGTGTCTTCGAGACCATGCGCGCCGTCGACGGGCTCGTGCAGAAGTTCGAGGCCCACCACCAGCGGCTGTCGGCCTCCGCGCGGCTGGCGCAGCTGCCCGTGCCGTCGGCGCGGGACGTGCGCGGGGCGGTGGAGCTGGCGCTCGCCCACGCCGCCCCCGGCGGGGAGGGCGGCCTGGGGGCCGAGCACGCCGTCAAGGTGGTGATCAGCCGCGGCACCCCGGCGGACGGCCCGTGGTCTTGGATCGTGGTGAGCCCCGTGCCGGAGACGACGTTCCGGCAGCGCCGGGACGGCGTGACCGCGGTGCTGCTGCCGCGCGGCCACGACCCCGCCCAGGACGCGGGGTACCCGTGGCTGCTCCCCGGGGCCAAGACGCTCTCCTACGCGATCAACATGGCCGCCCTGCGCCACGCCCGCTCCCTCGGCGCGGACGAGGCGGTCTTCACCACGGAGGGGCGCAGGATCCTGGAGGGCGCGACGTCCTCCGTGGTCTGCGCCCGGGTGCGCGCCGGCCGCCGCACCCTGCTGACGCCGGAGCCCTCGCACGGGATCCTGCCGGGCACCACGCAGGCCAAGATCTTCGCCGCCGCCCGCCGGGACGGCTGGGAGCTCGGCTACGGGCCCCTGTACCCGGTGGACCTCATGGAGGCCGACGCCGTGTGGCTGGTCTCCAGCGTCCGGCTCGCGGTGCCGGTGCGCCGGCTCGACCACCAGCCGCTGCCGGTGGACCCGGACCTGACGAGGCTCGTCACGAGCTGGGTCCAGCAGGCCTGATCCTTCGCTCAGGCCCAGATGAACCGGTGCGTCCCGAGCAGGGCGGACACCGCCGGGCCCGCCGCGGCGGCGGCCGCGCAGCCCGCGAGAACCGCGGCGTCCCGCCAGGAGTACCCCGGGACGCGGGCCCACGTGCGCGGACCCGCACCGAAGCCGCGGGCCTCCATGGTGACCGAGAGCCGGGTGGCCCGTCGCAGGGACTGCACCAGCAGGGTGAAGGCCTGGCCGCCGAACTCCCGCAGCGCGCCCACCGGACCGTGCCCGGCCCCCGCCCCGCGCGCCCGCCGCGCCATCGCCAGGGTGGCCCACTCGGAGACCATCACCCCCACCAGCCGCAGCGCGGCCAGGGACGCGAGCACGAAGCGGGCCGGCAGGCGCAGCGTCTGGGCGAGGCCGTCGGCGAGGTCCGTGGGATCCGTGGTGAGCACCAGCATCAGCCCGGGCAGCGCCAGCGCCAGCCCGCGCAGGGCGATCGCCACCCCTGCGGCCAGCGAGCCGGACGAGATCCCGGTGACCCCCAGGTCGAGCAGCACCGGCCCGGTGTCCTCGGTGAGCAGGGCCGTGCCCCACCCGCTCACGAGCGCCGCCACGACCACCGGCCACGCCCGGCGCAGCAGCGCGAGCGGGCGCTGACCGGCCAGCGCCAGCAGCAGCACCTCGCCCAGCAGCACGGTCCCCGACGTCACGGGGTCCGCGCTGAGCAGCAGCACCACGGTCAGCAGCAGCGCCCCGGCCAGCTTGACCACCGCGTTCGTCCGCCCCAGCAGGGAGGTCCGGGCCGACGGCGCGATCGCGGTGGCGCTCACCGGACGGGCTCCCGCCGGGCGGGGACGACCCGCACCGCGCCGGCGCCCGGCGCCGCCGGAGCGGCCGGGGCACTGCCTGCCGCGGACGCGGACCGCACGGCAGGAACGGCCGCCGCCCCCTCCGCCGCCGGTGCCGTGCGAGCGGCGTGGCCCCGCTTGCACGGGGTGCCCAGCGCCAGCACCTCGGCGCCGAGCGCCCGCACGAAGTCCTCGTCGTGGGTCACGGCGAGGACCGACGTGCCGGCGTCGACGAGCTCCACGAGCAGGTCCACGAGCTCTGCCCACGTCAGGGCGTCCTGACCGAACGTCGGCTCGTCGAGCACCAGCACGTCCGGGTCCGTGGCGAGCACCGTGGCCACGGACAGCCGCCGCTTCTCGCCGCCGGAGAGGGTGAACGGGTTGGCGTCGGCCAGGTGCGCGAGCCGCAGCCGGCGGAGCAGTTCGTCCGTGCGGCGCTCCCGCTCGGCCTCCGGCGTGCCGGCCAACCGGGGGCCGAGCTCGAGCTCGGCCCGCACGGTGGCGCGCAGGAACTGGTGCTCGGGCTCCTGGAAGACCGTCCCCACGCGGGCCACGAGCTCCCGGCCGCTCCACTCGAGCGGGTCGGGGCTCGCGCCGCGGTCGAGGACCGGGTGAGCCCGCACGGTGCCGCGCACGGGGGCGAGCAGGCCCGCCAGCGTCAGCGCGAGCGTGGACTTGCCGGCGCCGTTCGGCCCGGTCAGCGCGAGCGCGCGGCCGCGTCGCAGGGTCAGCTCCACGTCGGCCACCGCCGTGGGGAGGTCCCGGCCCGCGGCGGCGTCGTCCACCGGGCGGCCGCGACGCCGCGCCCGCCGCCGGGCGCGCAGCTGCCGCGCCGAGGGCTGGCTGCGCGAGACGCCCAGACCGGTGGCGCTCAGCAGCGGTGCGCCGTCCGCCCCGGAGCCGGCGGCCCGGGTTCCGGCGGGACCCCCGGCGGAATGTGCACCGGAGCCTGCACCGGGACCCGCGGCGGGGCGAGCGGGCGCACGCGTGGCAGGCACCCGGCCGGGCACCCACACCCCCGCGCCGCTGAGCTCGTCGGCCGCGGCGCCGAGCACCCGGCCCGGCGCGCCGTCGTGGGTGATGCTCCCGTCCCGGCCGAGCACGACGACGCGGTCCACGACCTCGGCCCACACGGCGACACGGTGCTCCACGACCACGAGCGTGGCGCCGCTGCGGTCGAGGCAGGACACCACGGCGTCGCGGACCTGCCGCACGCCGGCGGGGTCCAGGTTGGCGGTCGGCTCGTCGAGCAGCAGCAACCCGGGGCTCATGGCCACGGCGCCCGCGAGCGCCAGGCGCTGCTTCTGCCCGCCGGACAGGGCCGCGGTGGAGTGGTCGAGGGGGAGGTCCAGCCCCACGTCGTCGAGCGCCGCGCGCACCCGCGGCCAGATTTGCTCCCGGGGCACCGCGAGGTTCTCGAGGCCGAAGGCGGTGTCGTCCCCGATCCGGGACAGCACCACCTGGGACTCGGGGTCCTGCTGCACGAGCCCGGCCCGGCCGCGCGCCTGCTCCGGCGGCATGCCGTCGAGCAGCAGCTCGCCGGAGGCGGACTGCCCGTCGTCGTCGTGGAGGACTCCTGCCAGGGCGTGCAGGAGGGTGGACTTGCCCGCCCCGCTGGGTCCCAGCAGGAGCACGCGCTCCCCCGGCGCCACCACGAGGTCGAGGCCGCGCAGCGCCGCCGCGTCCCGCCCGGGGTGGTGCCAGCCGAAGCCGCGGGCCTCAACCCGGGCCCCGTGGGTGGCGGGCACCACGGGGCCCGGGGTCGTGGGAGCCGTCATCGCCGCACGGCCCGCCCCGACGCGAGGCCCTGCAGCACGCCGGTCGCCGCGAGGGCCCGCACCACGGCCTGCATCAGCAGGCCCGCGAGCACCGCCCCGGAGACAGCCGCCAGGACCACATAGACCACCTGATGGCTCAGCGCCCATTCGTAGTTGTAGACGATGTTCTCGTGGACGCCGAGGAAGATCCCGCTCACGGCGCCCGCCACGGCCGCCACGAGGGCGTCGAACCGGCGGTACCGGAAGGCGGCGAAGGCCAGTTCCGCGCCGATGCCCTGGACGAGGCCGGAGAGCACGACCAGCAGGCCGAAGTGGGTGCCCAGGAAGCTCTCGATCACGGCGGCGAGCAGCTCGCAGAACAGCGCGGCGCCGGGCTTGCGGATGATCAGTCCGCCGAGCACGCCGGCCACGAGCCAGCCGCCGGCGATCAGCCCCACGGCGGGCGGGTAGGCGACCGCGGCCGTGCCGACCACGGGGTAGAGCAGGTTCGACCACGCCCAGAAGACGACCGCGCACACGGCGGCGAGGACGGCGGCCACGACGATGTCGACGACGCGCCAGGACGACGCACGGGACGTGCCGGGGCGGCGGGCGGGGCGGTGGGTGGTGGTGTTCACGGTGGGTTCCTCCTGGGCTCAGCGAGCCGTCGGTGCCAGGAGGGGACGGGGTTCCGCGGGCCGCGCCGGTGGCGCGTTCCCGGGGAAGCACCCCTGAGATGCTCGACTCCCTTCGCCGGTGCTAGCCGGAGCAGGTTCGAGGGTCTGCGGCGATCCGCACTCTCAGCGCCGCGCCGGTCTCACCGGCGGGGCGCTCCCCTGTCGTTCAGTGGCACCGAGTCTACCCCTCCCTCGCCCGCTCCGTGCACGACCGGTGCACGGCCGGTGAACGACGCAGGGGCCCGTCCGGCCGGACACCGGTGCGGTGTCCGGCCGGACGGGCCCCTGCGCGAGGTGCTCGCCGGGCCTCAGACCTCGGCCTGGCTCGAGGCCTTGGGGTTGGTCTGCGGCTTGTTCTCCATCTTCGCGATCTGGCGGGAGATGGCGACCTTGATGACGGTGCCCACGAGACCGGTCACGAGCGACCAGATGATGATGCCCGTCCAGGCCTCGTCCGGGTCCGGGTTCTTGGCGGGGGGCGGGTCGCCGGTGATGCGCGTCCACGCCGCGCCGAGCACCTTGTGCGAGAGCGCCACGCCGCCGAGCGAGAGGCCGGTGCCCACGAGTTCGAGGACCTTGGTGTTCATGGAGTGCTGCTCCTTGTCGTCCGAGGGGGACGCGGGTGCGCCCTGTCGATCCTGCCCAGCCTAACGCGTCCCCGGCGATCCGTCAGTCTGCTGTCCGTCCGCTCGCCGGCCGTCCGGGCTCGGCACCGGCGGTCCCGCGGCGACGCCCTCCGCCCCGCCCTCCGCGGCGCGGTTGAGGACCTTCTGCAGGTCGTCCTGGGTCAGCGTGGTCCGGTTCAGGTGCTTGGTGCGGTACGTCGAGCGTCCCACCATGTGCGCCGAGACGGGCACGGTGAGCAGCTGGAAGATCCAGCCGAGGGCGATGAGCGGGATCATGACGGGTTCGCGGTTCTCGAGGGCGACGGCCGTGAGCATGAGGAGCAGCCCGAAGACCTGGGGCTTGGTGCCGGCGTGCATGCGCGTCAGCAGGTCCGGGAAGCGGACCAGGCCGATCGCGGCGGCGAGGGACATGAGCGCGCCGACCACGAGGCACACGGCCGCGGCGGCGTCCAGGACGGTGTCCAGCACGGCGCTCACCGCCCGTGCTCGGCGGTCTGGGTGGCGAAGCGCGCCACCGTCACGGCACCGATGAACCCGACCAGCGAGACGATCACCATGAGGATCAGGTTGTTGAGGTGGCCGTGGTAGGCCATGTCCACGGCGAGGGCGGCCGCGACGATGGCCAGCAGCACGTCCGTGGCCACCACGCGGTCCAGCAGGGAGGGCCCCTTGGCGAGGCGGTAGAGGGTGCCCGCGGCGGCCGCGCTGAGCAGCACGGCCGCGACGGCCACGGCGATCTGCATCACGGGCGGTCCTCCTGGGGGGCGTCGGTGGGGGTGGATCCCGGGGCGTCGCCCGGGGCGTCCGCCGGGGATCCGGTGGGCACCTCGTCCCGGCGGCGGCCCACGATCTGCTGGCTCGCGGTGACCGGGGAGCTGAGCGCGGCACTGTCCCGCCGGTCCGTGCCGGAGGCCCGTCCGCCGCCCCGCTCGGCCCGCAGGGCGGCGAGCTCCTCCGGGGTGCCCATGATCCGGATCCAGGCGGCCTCCACCTGCAGGGCGGACCGGCGGAAGTCCTCGGCCTCCTGGGCGCTGCGGACGTTGAGCGCGTGGAAGTACAGCGTGCCGGAGGCCCGGTCCACCTCCACCACGAGCGAGCCCGGGATCAGGGTCATGGTGTGCCCGGTGGCCGTCAGGAGCAGGTCGGAGCGCGTGCGCAGCTGGACACCGACCACCGCGTTGCGCGCGCGCGGCCCCACGAGGATCGCGATGAGCATCACCTCGAAGCTCGCCTTGGCGACCTGCCACACGAACGTCACGGCGAAGAGGGCGAACTGGAACGGGTTGAACCGGCCGGACAGCTGCACCGGCGGCAGGTACAGCACCCACGTCACGAGCAGGGCCAGGACCAGCCCGACCAGCAGGTTGCCGGGGCCGAAGTCGCCCCAGAGGGCGCCCCACACCACCACGAGCCACACCAGCAGCGGCAGCTCGACGAGCAGGGAGTTCTTGGGACGGGTCACGGCGCCTCCTCCACGACGGGCCGTGGCGCGGACGCGGGGTCCAGCACGGCCTCGACGTAGCGCTCGGGGTGGACGAGGTTCTCCGCGGCGTTGTCCGCGAGCTGGAACAGCGGCCCGGCGAACACGGTCAGGGCCACCCCCACGGCGACGAGGGCCGAGGCGCCGCCGAGCATCGAGGGGGACATCAGGCGCACGTCGCCCTTGCCCGCGAACCGGCCCGCCTGGTCGTCGACGGCGCCCGAGGTCAGCAGGAACCGGGAGCCGGCCGGCACCGGGGCCAGCAGGATGGGGTCCGGGTACTCCGCGTCCTCCGGGGCGCGCAGGAACACACGGTTCCACACCCGGATCATGGCGAGCAGGGTCAGGAGGGACACCGCCACGGAGCCCGCGACGAGGGCGTAGGCCAGCCCGTCGCCCTGGTCGACGCCGGCCTGCAGCAGACCGGTCTTGCCCAGGAAGCCGGAGAACGGCGGGATGCCGCCGAGATTGAGCGCGGGCACGAGGTAGAGCAGCGCGAGCAGCGGCGAGATCTTGGCCATCCCGGCCAGCCGGTCCACGTTGGTGGACCCGCCGCGGCGCTCGATCAGCCCGGCCACGAGGAACAGGCTCGTCTGGATCACGATGTGGTGGGCCACGTAGTAGACCGTGGCGGAGAGCGCCTCCTGGGTGCCCACGGCCACCCCGAAGATCATGTACCCGATGTGGCTGATCAGGGTGAAGGACAGCATGCGCTTGATGTCGATCTGCGCGAGCGCGCCCAGGATGCCGACCACCATGGTGAGCAGCGCGACCCACATCAGGAGGTCGTCGAGCCGCTCCCCGGGGAAGAGCACGGTCTCGGTGCGGATGATCGAGTACACACCCACCTTGGTCAGCAGGCCGGCGAACACGGCGGTCACGGGCGCGGAGGCGGTCGGGTAGGAGTCCGGGAGCCAGAAGGACAGCGGGAAGACCGCGGCCTTGATGCCGAACGCGATGAGCAGCATCAGGTGCAGCTGCATCTGCGTCCCCACCGGCAGGCCCTCGAGCTTGACCGAGAGGTCGGCCATGTTGATGGTGCCCGTGGCCGCGTAGATCATCGCGATGGTGATCAGGAACAGGACGGAGGAGATCACCGAGACCACCACGTAGGTCACGCCGGTGCGGATCCGCTGCACGGTCCCGCCCATCGTCATGAGCACGTAGGACGCGGTCAGCAGGATCTCGAAGCCCACGTAGAGGTTGAACAGGTCCCCGGCGAGGAAGGCGTTCGAGACCCCCGCCACGAGGATCAGGAAGGAGGGGTGGAAGATCGAGATCGGCCCCTCCTCGTCGCCGTCGGCCACGCCCTGCCCGCTCGCGTAGACGAGCACGGCGAGGGAGACGACCGTGGAGACCACGAGCATCAGGGACGAGAGCTGGTCCACGACCATGACGATGCCCCAGGGCGCCTCCCAGCCGCCGAGGTGGACGGCCTGCGGGCCGAGGTTCCACGTGGTCCCGAGGATGAGCGCCTCGACCGCGAGGGTGAGCACGAGCGAGCCGATGGCCACGGTCCGTTGGAGGGCGTTGCGCCGCAGGAGCAGGAGGCTCAGGGCCGCACCGAGGAACGGGATGATGACGGCCAGGGGGGCCAGCTGGGCGAAGTTGACGGTCACCGCTTCCCTCCCCACTCGTCGACGCCGCGCACACCCGGGGTCTCCAGGGACTCACCGGGGTCCTGGGGCCGCGGGGCGTCGTCGAACTCCGTGGTGTCGGCGGGGACGTCGGCGTCGTCCTCCATGTCGTAGGAGGACTGCCGCGCCACGCGCCGGTCCTCGACATCGTCCTGGATCTCGTCCCGGCGCCCGAGGACCCAGGACCGGTAGATCATGCCCAGGAGGAACGCGGTGACCGCGAGGGAGATCACGATGGCGGTGAGGATGAGGGCCTGGGGCAGGGGGTCGCTGTATTCCTCCGCGGCGATCGACCCCTCGTACAGGGGCGCGAAGCCGGCGGCCCCGCCGGCGTGCAGGATCAGCAGGTTCGTGCCGTTGGTCAGCAGCATCAGCCCGAGCAGCACGCGGGTGAGCGAGCGCTCGAGCAGCAGGTACACGCCCACGGCGTAGAGCACGCCCATCACGACCAGCAGGGTCAGGTTCACGGTCATCGGTGCTCGTTCCCTCCGTCGGTGGCGGTCCGGAGGGCCGGGGTCGGCGACGTCGCGGACGAGACCGCGGTCGCTCCGGCGGCCACCTTCCGCTGCCGCGTGACGCGGATGCGCGTGCCGCGCCCCGGGGTGCGCCGCCGCCGGCGGACGGCGTCCTCCTCGATCCGCTGATCGATCCGGCCGCCGAGCGAGCGCAGGATGTCCAGGATGAGCCCCACCACGATGAGGTAGACCGCGATGTCGAAGATCAGGGCGGTCACGAACTTCTCCGCACCGAAGAGCGGCAGCTCGGCCTCGAAGGTGTAGCTCTGCATCACCGACCCGCCGAAGAACACCGGGGTGACGGCGTAGAGCGCGGCGAGCGCCAGGCCCGTCCCGAGCATCGTGCCCGCGTTGATCGGCGTGGCCAGCTCCAGCTCGTAGCGCCCGCCCGCGAGGTAGCGCACGGTCAGGGCGAGGCCGGCCATGAGGCCGCCCGCGAACCCTCCGCCGGGGTCGTTGTGCCCGGCGATCAGCAGGTAGAGCGAGACCATCATGAACGTGTGGAACAGCAGCCGGGTGACCACCTCGAAGACGATCGAGCGCCGCTCGGGGGCCATCGTCCTCCCGGCGAGCAGGTAGGGGTCCTCGAGGTCGTCGTCCCGGCGCGCGAGGCCCACGTCCAGGGGCTCGCCGCCGGGCGAGACGGCCGCGGCGTTGCGCCGCCGGATCACCCGCAGCTGGTCGGTGGTGGGATCGTCCCCGGAGCGGACGATGCGGTCCCCGCGCCCGGTGACGAAGATCAGGGAGGCCACGCCGGTGGCGGCGAGCACGAGCACCGAGATCTCCCCGAACGTGTCCCACGCACGGATGTCCACGAGGATCACGTTGACGACGTTCTGTCCGTCCCCGAGCTCGTAGGCCATCCGGGGCAGCTCCAGGGAGATCGGGTCGGCCGTGCGGGAGGAGATGCTGAACGCCGCGAGCGCCATCATGAACAGCCCGAAGGTCACCGCGATGGTGCCGCGCAGCAGCCGGCGCCCGGCCGGATTGCGGTGCCACAGGGGCGCGGGCAGCGAGCGCAGGGCGAGCACGAACGCCACGAGCAGCACGGTCTCGACGAGCGTCTGGGTCAGAGCGAGGTCCGGCGCGCCCTGCAGGGCGAAGATGAGGGCCAGCCCGTAGCCGGTGACCGATACGAGCAGCACCGCGAGGAAGCGCTTGCGGGCCAGGGGCACCAGCAGGGCCGCGACGACCATGGCCGCGCCGGCGATCAGCTGGCCCGGGCCGTCGGAGACCCGCAGCGACCCCAGGGGCGGGGTCTCCTCCGCGATCAGCGCCACGAGCGGCACGACGATGGCCGTGATCAGGATGACGGAGAGGTAGAACATCAGCGAACCGCGCTGGGTGCGGCCGGTGATCCACACGGCGGCGAGGTCCAGCACGTTGACGACCCGCCGGTAGACGAGCTCCCCCGGGGGCAGGGACGGCAGGGCCCGCTGGAGGTCCGCGACATGGCGCCGGAACAGGTGGAGCACGATCCCGCCCGCGACGATGAGGGCGGAGAACCCGAGGGCCGGGGTGAACCCGTGCCACAAGGCCAGGTAGAAGTCGTGCTCCACGGCCGGGAACTGCTCGACGTAGGGCTGCAGCATGGCGTTGACGGGCGAGGGCCACAGGCCGAGGACCACGGTGAGCACGGAGAGCACGAGCGGCGCGGCGAGGAACGCGGGCTCGACCCGCTGCATGTCGCTGACCACGGCCCTGCCGCCGACCCCGGCGTCGAGCTCGGAGAACTCGGCGGACTTGTGGGCGAACCCGCCCCACACGAACCGAGCGCTGTAGGCGAAGGTCAGCACGGAGCCGACCACGAGCCCCGCGAGCACCACGATCCCCGCCGCGCCCTCGACGTCGTGGGCAAACGCGGTCAGCACGGACTCCTTGGCCACGAAGCCGGCCAGCGGGGGCAGCCCGGCCATGGACGCCGCGGCCACGAGCGAGACGGCGAACAGGACGGGCACGCGGCCGGCGAGCCCCGACAGGCGGCGGATGTCCCGGGTGCCCGCCCGGTGGTCGATGATCCCGACCACGAGGAACAGCGTCGCCTTGAACAGTCCGTGCGCGAGGAGCATGGTGATGCCCGCCTGCGCCGTGTCCGCCGAGCCGCGGCCCACGATGACCATGAGGAAGCCGAGCTGGCTGACGGTGCCGTAGGCGAGGAGCAGCTTCAGGTCGTACTGCTTCAGGGCCGCCCAGCCGCCGAAGAGCATGGTGCCCAGCCCCAGCACCGCGATGGTCGGCTGCCACAGCGCCGTCTCGGCGAAGCCCGGGGCGAAGCGGGCCACCAGGTAGATGCCGGCCTTGACCATCGCGGCGGCATGCAGGTACGCGGACACCGGGGTGGGCGCGGCCATCGCGGCCGGCAGCCAGAAGTGCAGCGGGATCAGCGCGGACTTCGTCACGGCGCCGACGAGGAGCAGGAGGACCGCCACGTCCACCACGGTCCCGCGCTGCGCCAGCTCGGGGGCCGCCGCGAGCACCTCGGAGATCCGGTAGGTGCCCGCGGCCTGGCCCAGCATCACGATGCCGACCAGCATGGCCAGGCCGCCGGCGGTGGTGAGCACGAGGGCCTGCAGCGCCGCGCGCCGGGCGGACAGGCGGGTCCGGCTGTAGCTGATGAGCAGGAACGACAGGACGGTGGTGATCTCCCAGAAGACGAACAGCACCAGCATGTCGTCGGCGGTCACCAGGCCGAACATGGCGCCCGCGAAGGCGAGCAGCTGCGCGCCGAAGCCGCCAATGCCGCTCGCGCCGGACTTGAAGTAGCGGGCGCAGTAGAACAGCACCAGGGAGCCCACGCCGAGCACGAGCAGGGACATCGTCCACGAGAGGGCGTCCATGCGCAGCACCAGGTCCAGGTCCAGGGACGGGATCCACTCGCCGCCCTCGGTCCAGCCGCCCTCCGGACCGTAGACCCGCGGGCCGGAGCCCAGCAGCCACAGGAAGCCGGCGAACGGGACCACCGCCAGGAGGTAGAAGGCGCTGCGTCCCATCCGTGCGAACAGCAGGGGCGCGACCGCGGCCACCACTGCGTGGAGCAGGAGCACAGCGGTCATCAGGCGCCTCCGGAGGTCGGGGAAGAGATCGGCGGGCGGGCGTCGAGGGGCCCGGACGCGGGCACGGAGGACCTGTGCGAGCACGGGGTGGCCGGGGCGCGCCCGGGTGTTCCACCCTATCAAAGGGGTGTTGCCGCCCCCGCTCGTATGTCCTGACAGCACCTGTACGTCCCCGGGCGATTTCCTGGGCGGAACCCGGATTGCCGGGCTGCCCTCCGGCGAGGCCGCCCTCCGCGACGGGCACCGCGGGCCTAGCATGACTGCCATGGACGCCACGCCCCCCGGCCCTCCCGCCCCCGCACCCTCCCTCCCCGCGACGGCGTTCGTGCCGCGCCGCTCGCACGTGTGGGCCTGGAGCCTGTGGGACGCCGGATCCGCCGCCTTCAACGCCGTGATGACCACGTTCGTGTTCACCGTCTATCTCACGAGCGACCCCTTCGGCGGGGAGGACCACGCCTCGGAGGTCCTGGGCTACGGGATCGGGGCCGCCGGCGTCGTGGTGGCCCTGCTGGCCCCCGTGGTGGGCCAGCGCAGCGACGGCGCGGGGCGGCGCAAGCTGTGGCTCGGGATCAACACGATGCTCACGGCGCTGCTGACGGCCCTGTGCTTCCTGGTCCTCCCCGACCAGCCGTACCTCTACCTCGGGGTGGGCCTGCTGGCGCTGGCCAACGTCTTCGACGAGTTCGCGGTGGTCAACTACAACGCGATGCTGCCGGGGATCGCGGGCCGCGAGCACATCGGGCGGGTGAGCGGCCAGGGCTGGGCGATGGGCTACTTCGGCGGGATCGTGGCGCTGACGATCGTGCTGTTCGGGTTCATCACCCCGGGCCTGCTCGGCATCCCCGAGGAGGACGCCCTCAACGTGCGGGCCGTGGCCCTGTTCTCGGGACTGTGGATCGCGCTGTTCTCGATCCCCGTCCTGCTGGTGGTGCCCGAGATCCGCCCCACCCGCCGGGGACCGCGCCCGTCCGTGGCCCGCTCCTACCGCCAGCTGTGGCAGACCCTGCGGGAGCTGTACCGGGACGCCCCGCAGACGCTGTGGTTCCTGCTCTCCTCCGCCGTGTTCCGGGACGGGCTCAACGCGGTGTTCACCTTCGGCGGCGTCATCGCGGCCGGCACGTTCGGCTTCACCCTGAGCGAGGTCATCGTCTTCGCGATCGTCGGCAACGTGGCGGCCGGGGCGGGCGCCCTCGTGGGCGGCCGGCTCGACGACCGGGTGGGGCCCAAGCGCGTCATCGTGGCATCGCTCGTCGGCATCCTGCTGGCCGGGACCCCGCTGCTGTTCCTCGAGGGCACGGCGGCGTTCTGGGTCTGCGGGCTGCTGCTGTGCCTGTTCGTGGGCCCCGCGCAGTCCGCCTCCCGCACGTTCCTCGGCCGGCTCACGCGGACCGGCGAGGAGGGCGCCCTGTTCGGTCTCTACGCCACCACGGGCCGGGCCGTGAGCTTCCTGGCGCCCACCCTGTTCGCGGTGTTCGTCTCCGTGCTCGGCGCGCAGCGCTGGGGGATCCTCGGGATCCTCCTGGTGGTCGGCGCCGGCCTGCTCCTGCTGCTGCGCGCGCGCGACCCGAAGACCGCGGCGGCCCCCCACCACGGCGCCGCCGGCTCGTGAGCCCACCCGTTCGTGGGCCCGCCGGTTCACGGGCCGCGGGGCGGCGGCACACCGCCGGGTGCGGCCGGAGCGTGTCGGGTCAGATGCGGGTGCGGGAGAACCCGAGGTGGCTGCGCGAGGCCGTGGGTCCGCGCTGCCCCTGGTACCGGTTGCCGTAGGCGCCGGAGCCGTACGGGTGCTCCGTGGGCGAGGAGAGCCGGAAGAAGCACAGCTGGCCCACCTTGGAGCCCGGCCACAGCTTGATCGGCAGCGTGGCCATGTTGGACAGCTCGAGCGTGACGTGCCCCGAGAAGCCCGGGTCGATGAACCCCGCCGTGGAGTGGGTCAGCAGGCCCAGGCGCCCCAGCGAGGACTTCCCCTCGAGACGGGCGGCGATGTCGTCCGGGAGGGTCACCTTCTCGTAGGTGGAGCCGAGCACGAACTCCCCCGGGTGGAGCACGAAGGCCTCCTCGGGGTCGACCTCCACGAGCCGGGTGAGCTCCGGCTGCTCCACGGACGGGTCGATGTGCGCGTACTTGTGGTTGTCGAAGAGCCGGAACCAGCGGTCCAGCCGCACGTCGATGCTGGCGGGCTGGATCAGGGCGGGGTCGTAGGGCTCGAGGACGACCCGGCCGCCGTCGAGCTCCCGGCGGATGTCGCGGTCAGAGATCAGCACGGTCCCCAAGGTATCGCACGGCCGGGCGCCGGACCGCGCTGCGCCGCCGCCCCGTGCCCACCCCCGTCCCGGCGGGTGGTGTAGAGTATGTGCTGTCCTCGTCCGGTGCTCGCGCCGGACGGACCACGGATGCGCGGCTGTAGCTCAATGGTAGAGCGCACGCTTCCCAAGCCTGATACGCGGGTTCGATTCCCGTCAGCCGCTCTCGCACCGAACGCCCCGAGCCCACCCGGCCGGGGCGTTCGTCGTCTCCCGGGGCCGCGCGGTAGGATGTCCCCGCGCCCCGTTCCCCGCATCCGCACCGGGGCGACCGCCCGGGCCCTGCGCCCGTCACCCGCACCCTGCTCACGAGGAGCACATCTCCCGTCATGCTGCGCACCATGTTCAAGGCCAAGATCCACCGTGCCGTCGTGACCCAGGCCGACCTCCACTACGTCGGCTCGGTCACCGTCGACCAGGACCTCCTCGACGCCGCCGACATCCTCCCCGGCGAGCTCGTCTCCATCGTGGACGTCACCAACGGCGCCCGGCTGGAGACCTACACGATCGCCGGCGAGCGCGGCTCCGGCGTCGTCGGGATCAACGGGGCCGCCGCCCACCTCGTGCACCCCGGGGACCTCGTCATCCTCATCAGCTACGCGCAGATGGACGACGCCGAGGCCCGCGCCCACGTGCCGTCCGTGGTCCACGTGGACGCGGACAACCGGATCGTCGACCTCGGGTCGGATCCCGCCGAGGCCCTGCTCGACAGCGTCGCCCGCCCGCCCCACTCCCGGACGCTGAGCGCCGCCCGCGCCGACCTGCCCGCCGCGTGACCCGCCCCGGCCCGACCGCGGACGGGCCGGTGATGGGATAGAACTGTAGGGGCCCGCGGACGCGGACCCGCAGCAGCGCGAGGGAGGGTCCCGTGACCGGAGTGTTCTCGGGGTTCTTCATCGTCTGGGCCGTCATCCTGACCGGCTACGCCGTGGGCCGGCGGGGCGTGCTGGGCCCCCAGGGGCAGCTCGTGCTGAGCAAGTTCGCCTTCTACGTGGCCAGCCCGCCGCTGCTGTTCCTCACCATCTCCGAGGCGGACATCGCCCAGATCCTCTCCGCGCCGCTGCTGGTGGCCGCCGTGTCCGCCGTGGCCACCACCCTCGTCTACGCCGGGATCGCCCGGTGGGTGCTGCGCCGGGACGCGGCCACCACCCTGATGGGCGCCCAGGCCGCCTCCCAGGTGAACTCGGCCAACCTCGGCATCCCGATCGCCGTCTTCGTGCTCGGGGACGCGTCCCAGGTGGTCCCCGTCATCCTGTTCCAGCTGGCGCTCAACACACCCGTCTACCTGACCGTCATGGACACCCTCACCGACGGCCGCCGTCCCAGCCTCGGCAGCGTCCTGGGCAACGTGGTCACCAACCCGATGATCGTGGGCTCCGGGCTGGGGATCCTCTTCGCCGTCACCGGGTGGAGGCTGCCGGAGGTGGTGCACGAGCCCGTGGAGCTGGTGGCGGGGGCCTCCATCCCGGCGATGCTGATGGCCTTCGGCATCTCCCTGGTGGGCGCCTCCCCGCTGCGGCGGGGTGCCGGGCCGCGCCGGGACGTGGTGCTGGCCAGCACGCTCAAGCTGCTGCTCCACCCGGCGCTGGCGTTCCTGTTCGCACGGTTCGTGCTGGGCCTGGACGGCCACGCCCTCTACGCCGTGGTGGTGATGGCGGCGCTGCCGACCGCCCAGAACATCTACGTGGCGGCCGTGCGCTACGGCCGGGCGGAGCAGCTGTGCCGGGACACCGTGCTGGTCACCACGGTGGTCGCCATGCTGACCATGGCGGTCGTGGCCCTGCTGCTCTCCTGAGCCGCTCCGCCGCGCCCCAGAACCTCGCGGCGCGGGGCCGCAACCGGCGCCGTTCCGGGCGGAAACAGCCGGGCGCACCGGGACACGCCCGGGCCCACGGCGGCACACCGATGCAGACCGTCAGGTTACTGGTCTGTGAGGTAGCGCACTCATAGACTGAAAGCTCCGTGCAGGGGTGGTCGACCGGCAGCACCCGCCGCCGACCGGGTCCCACAGGACCCCCTCGACGCCCCTCGCGGACCGCCACATCGCCGAAGGGGAGGAACGACCGTTGACCACCACCTCACACCCCCACAGAGCACCGGGCAGGCGGCGGCTCAGCGCCGCCGCGGCCCTCGGTGCCGTGGGCGCCCTGCTCATGACGGGGTGCGGTGACGCCGACGCCGGCGCCACCCCCACCCTGACCTGGTACATCAACCCCGACGCCGGCGGTCAGGCGGAGCTCGCGCAGCAGTGCTCCGAGGAGTCCGGAGGCCGGTACAACATCGAGACCTCGCTGCTCCCGCGCGACGCCGCGTCGCAGCGTGAGCAGCTCGCCCGGCGCCTGGCCGCCGGGGACAGCTCGATGGACATCATGAGCCTGGACCCGCCCTTCATCCCCGAACTGGCCGAGCCGGGCTTCCTGTCCCCCGTGCCGGGGGACGTGGAGGAGGCCACGACCCAGGACGTCCTGGCGGGGCCCCTGGAGGGCGCGAAGTGGAAGGACGAGCTGGTCTCGGTGCCGTTCTGGGCCAACACCCAGCTGCTGTGGTACCGGGAGTCCGTGGCGGAGGCCGCCGGTCTGAACATGGACGAGCCGGTGACCTGGGACCAGATCATGGACGCCGCGCGGGAGCAGGACAAGTACCTCGGGGTGCAGGGCACGTCGGCCGAGTCGATGACCGTGTGGGTGAACGCCCTCGTGGCGTCCGCGGGAGGCTCGATCGTGGAGAACCCGGAGGCCCCCTCCGACGAGATCTCGATCGGCCTGGACTCCGACGCCGGCCGGAAGGCGGCCGAGATCGTCGGGACCATCGGCCAGGACGGGCTCGGCGGCCCCGGCCTGCCGACCGCCGACGAGAACGCCTCGATGATCCAGTTCCAGTCCGACGACGGCTCCTTCATGGTCAACTGGCCCTTCATCTACGCGGCGACCGCCGCCGCCGTGGAGGGCGGGACGGTCGACCAGTCCGTGTACGAGGACATCGGCTGGGCCCTGTGGCCGCGGGTGGACCCGGACGAGCCCTCCGCTCCCCCGCTGGGCGGGATCAACCTCGGCGTGGGCGCCACGTCCGAGCACCAGGAGCTGGCGTGGGAGGCGGTCGAGTGCATCGTCCAGCCCGAGAACCAGGCCTACTACTTCGTGAGCAACGGCAACCCGGCGGCGTCCGAGGCCGCCTACGAGGACCCGGAGGTCCGGGAGGCCTACCCGATGTACGCCACGATCCGTGAGTCCCTGGACAACGCGGCCCCGCGCCCGCAGACGCCGTTCTACAACGAGGTCTCCACCGCCATCCAGCAGGAGTGGACCCCGCCGGCGTCCGTCACCGAGGACACGCCCCGGCTCACCGCCGAGTTCATCGAGTCCGTCCTGAGAGGAGAGCGGCTGCTATGAGCACCGTCGTCAACCCCAACGCCCCCGGCACCGGGCCCCGGGAGGTCTCCCCGGCCCCCGTGACCGGCCGCCGCAGCGCGAAGCCGCTGATGTCCGACCGGGCCCGGTCGGAGCGCAAGCTCGGCTGGATGCTCGCCGGTCCGGCGTTCATCGTGATGCTGCTGGTCACGATGTACCCGATCCTGCAGGCGCTGTGGGACTCCTTCTTCTCGTTCCGGCTCACCGCCCCCGGGGAGAAGGAGTTCGTCTTCCTCGGCAACTACGCCACGGTCCTCACCGACGGGGTGTTCTGGCGGGACCTGTGGATCACGGTGCTCATCACGATCGTCACCGTGGTCGTGGAGCTCGTCCTCGGCTTCGCCCTGGCGCTCGTGATGAACAACGCGATCCGCAACACCAAGGGTCTGCTGCGCACCGCGATCCTGGTGCCCTACGGCATCATCACCGTGGTCTCCGCGTTCGCCTGGTTCTACGCGTTCGACATCACGACCGGCTACATCAACAACTGGTTCTCCTGGGTCCCGGGCATCGGCCCGGACTTCAACTGGTTCGCGTCCCAGTGGCCGGCCCTGTTCGTGATCATGGCCTCCGAGATCTGGAAGACCACGCCGTTCATCTCGCTTTTGCTGCTCGCCGGCCTGGCCCAGGTGCCGAGCGAGTACACCGAGGCGGCGCGGGTCGACGGCGCCACGTGGTGGCAGCGGATGTCCCGGGTGGTCCTGCCCAACATGAAGGCCGCGATCATGGTGGCCGTGGTGTTCCGCGCCCTGGACGCGTTCCGCATCTTCGACAACATCTTCATCATGACCCAGGGGCAGTACGGCACGGAGACCCTGTCCCTGCTCGCCTACCGCACCTCCATCGGCCGACTGGAGATCGGGCTCGGCTCCGCGATCTCCGTGATCCTGTTCGTCTGCGTGCTGCTGATCGCCTTCGTCGCCATCAAGGTGTTCAAGGTCGACCTCGCCGGCGCCGGGAAGGGAAGGTAACCCATGACCACCAAGCAGAAGGTCGGATGGGGCGTCGTCACGGTCCTGGTCCTCCTCTACGCCCTATTCCCCGTCGCCTCGATCCTCATGACGTCCTTTAAGACGCCCGCGGACCTGACCTCCGGGAAGTTCCTGCCCACGCAGTGGGTCGGGGAGAACTACTCCTCGATCTTCGTGGGGCAGGCCCGCGAACTGTTCGTGCCCTCCCTGATCAACTCGATCGGCATCTGCCTGATCGCCACGGCCGTGGCCGTGGTGCTCGCCACGCTCTGCGCCTACGCGATCGCCCGGCTGGACTTCCCGGGCAAGAAGATGATCCTGACGGTCGCCCTGGCGGTGTCCATGTTCCCCGTGGTCTCGATCGTGACCCCGCTGTTCAACCTGTGGCGCCAGATCGGGCTGTACGACACCTGGCCCGGCCTGATCATCCCCTACCTCTCGCTCACCCTGCCGATCTCCATCTGGACGCTGACCGCGTTCTTCCAGCAGATCCCGTGGGACCTCGAGCGGGCGGCCCAGGTGGACGGCGCCACCACGTGGCAGGCGTTCCGCAAGGTCATCGTGCCGCTGGCCCTGCCCGGCGTCTTCACCACGGCGATCATCGCGTTCTTCATCGCGTGGAACGACTTCGTCTACGGCATCGGCCTCACCTCCACCGAGGCGGCCCGGCCCGTCCCGGCGGCGCTCGCGTTCTTCACCGGCGCCTCGCAGTTCGAGGACCCGGCGGGCGCGATCTCCGCGGCGGCCATCGTCGTCACCATCCCGGTGGTGCTGCTGGTGCTGCTGTTCCAGCGCCAGATCGTCTCCGGCCTCACCCAGGGCGCGGTCAAGGGCTGAGCCCGCGCCGCCTCCCGCATCTTCCGAACCGAACGAAGGACTGAGTCCCAGATGGCATCCATCACCCTCAACCACCTCGTCAAGAAGTACGGCGACGGCTTCCCGGCCGTCAACGACGTGTCGATCGACATCGCCGACGGCGAGTTCCTCATCCTCGTGGGGCCCTCCGGCTGCGGCAAGTCCACGCTGCTGCGGATGATCGTGGGCCTCGAGGACATCACCTCCGGGGACCTCCTGATCAACGGCCAGCGGGTCAACGAGAAGGAGCCCCGCGAGCGCAACCTGTCCATGGTGTTCCAGAACTACGCGCTCTACCCGCACCTGACCGTGTACGAGAACATCGCGTTCCCGCTGCGGCTGTCCAAGGGCAAGTTCTCCGACGAGGAGATCGACCGCAAGGTGCGCGCGGCGTCGTCGACCCTAGACCTCGACGACCACCTCGAGCGCAAGCCGGCCAACCTCTCCGGTGGTCAGCGCCAGCGCGTGGCGATGGGTCGGGCGATCGTGCGGGACGCCGACGCGTTCCTGTTCGACGAGCCCCTGTCCAACCTGGACGCGAAGCTGCGCGGCCAGATGCGCACCGAGATCGCCCAGCTCCAGCGCCGGATGGGCATCACCTCGGTCTACGTGACCCACGACCAGACTGAGGCCATGACCCTCGGCGACCGCGTGGCGGTGCTCAAGAAGGGCATCCTGCAGCAGATCGCCTCGCCCCGTGAGCTCTACGAGCAGCCGGCGAACCTGTTCGTGGCGGGGTTCATCGGCTCCCCGTCGATGAACTTCCTCCCGGCGCACGTGAAGGGCAGCGTGTTCGACACCCCGCTGGGCGAGATCCCGGTCCCCGAGAAGGCCGCCGGGAAGCTGCCTGCGGACGGGTCAATCGTGCTGCTCGGCCTGCGCCCCGAGCACTTCAACGACGCCAAGTTCGTGGACGAGGCGATCGCCTCCCGGGGCACCGTCTTCGACACCGAGTTCACCCACACGGAGTGGATGGGCAACGAGCAGTACGGCTACATCAACTACCGGCAGGACGACTCGGTCAAGGCGAAGCTCGACGAGCTGGCGCAGGAGCTGGACGGGGACGAGATGCACCCGCAGATCGTCGTCTCCCTGGACGCCACCTCCCGCATCCGCGGGGGGACGAAGGGCAGGATCTGGGTCGACACCCGCCGGATGCACGTCTTCGACCCCGAGACCGGCGCGAACCTGACCCGGGACGAGGAGGCCGGCGCCGAGCTGACCCGCGAGGCCGTCGAGGAGCGCAAGGCCGAGATCGAGCGGGCCCGCCAGGAGCTGGCCGCCGCCGGCTGAGCACGAGGCGCTCCGCACGGTGCCCGAGGAGCCCGCCGCCCGCTGCCGGGGCGGCGGGCTCCCGCGCGTCCGGGGCGCGGCAGGGGCCCGGGAGCACAGGGGCGCGGCAGGTGCCGGCGAGCCCAGGAACTCAGCCGGTGCCCGGCAGGCCGAGCGAGAACCACCCCACGAGGACGAGGACGGCGACCAGGCCCGCGGAGGACGCGGCCGAGCGCAGCCGCGGGTGCCGGAGCCCCCAGGGCACGAGCCGGGGCCAGCGGGCGGCGGCCTCCCGTGCCGTCGCGCGCTCGAGGTGGGTGCGGGGCGCCCCCAGCGCCACGGCGACGTCCTCGAGGGCGCGGGCGTCCCACACCGCGCCGTCGAGGCCCAGGACCCGGCGGCCCGAGCGGCCCGCCGCCCACAGGTGGGGACGGGCGGCCGACCGCGGGGCGCCGGCCGCCCGGTGCAGGGCCCCGACCGTGACGACGTGCTCCACCTCCGCGAGCGGCGTCGCGGCGAAGCCCACGGTGCGGGAGCGCAGGACGTGGCTGTCCGTGCGGACGACCAGCACCGGACGCAGCCGGACCCAGCACGCGGCGGCGGCGAGGAGCACGAGCGCGAGCACCACCACCGCCACGCCGGGGGCCGGCCGCCGCGCCCAGAGGAACAGCACGAGCACCACGACCACCAGCAGCGGGCCCAGGCAGGAGAGCAGGCGCCGGCCGTAGGAGCCCAGCCGGGGACGCAGCACGGCGCGGACGGGTCCGTACTTCTCGGGGACCTGGCGGACGGAGTCGGCCATGGGGAGTCAGCTCCAGACGGGGGACGGGATCGGGCGGGGGAAGGGGTGCGGCACGTAGCGTACCCGTCCTGGGGCGGACCGCGCCCCCTGGACGGGCCCCGCCCGGCCCGGTGCACGCACAGGCCGGGGGGCGATCGGCTAGCGTGATCGGATGGAGTCCAACGTCCGCGTGCTGAAAGCCCTCGGGGCCTGGCTGTTCCTCGTGCTGCTCGGGGTGGCGGCCGCCGCCGTCACCATCGCCCTGGTCAACAAGTACATGTACGGCCCGGAGACGGACGTGCGGGCCTACGTCGAGGACCTGCGGGACGGGGACGGCGGCGAGGCCCTGGGGCTGCTCAACGCCCGCGTCCCGGAGGCCAACGCGGCGATGCTGGACGGGGACCCGCTCGAGGCCGCGGCCGAGGACCTCGAGGACCTGGAGGTCTCCACCGTCTCGGAGGACGGCGAGCGGGCCGTGGTCCGCGCGGACTACACCCTCGACGGCGAGCCGCACAGCTCCGAGTTCGCCCTCCACCCCGTGGACACCCAGTGGGGCTTCTTCACGGTGTGGGCGTTCGACGAGACCCCCCTGCCCACGGTGACGGTCAGTCTGCCGGGGGCCACCTCGGTCGACGTGAACGGCATGTCCGTGGCCCTGCCGGAGTCCTCCGCGGAGTTCTCCGCCTTCTTCCCGGGCGCCTACACGGCCTCGTACACGTCCGAGCTCGTGGCGGCCGACCCGGTGCGCACCGTGCTGACCGACCCGGGCCAGCAGGCGGAGATCGTCCTGGAGGCCCGGCCGACCGAGGCCCTCGAGCGGGAGGTGGACCGGCAGCTGAAGGAGCACCTGGACGGCTGCGCCGGGCAGGGCAGCCTCTTCCCGTCCGGCTGCCCGTTCTCCTTCGAGTTCGACGGCCGGGTCTCGGGGGACGTGGAGTGGACGATCGAGTCCTATCCGGACCCGGAGATCGTCGTGGGCGCCGAGGGCGGCCGGGGCTGGGCCCTGGAGCCCGCGCAGGGCACCGCGCGGATCGCCTTCGACTCCCTCGACCTGTTCACCGGGGACATCGAACGGCTCGAGCGCACCGTGCCGTTCGAGGTCGCCGCCGACCTCGACATCGACGGCTCGACGGTGCGGGTCGACCCGCGCGGCTGAGCCCGCCGCGCGGGGACACCCCGCGGAGACATCCCCGGGTCATCCCCCGGGACACCGCCCGGCGCGACGCTCGACCGGGACCGCTCAGTTGACGCCGCGCAGGTCCAGGACCAGCTCGCTCTCGCCCTCGGCGTCCAGCACGAAGGGGATGCCCCAGTCCTGCTGGTAGAGGTGGCAGGCCGCGTGGTCGGGGATCTCCCCGCCCGGCTCGCCGTCGCACGCCGCGGCGCGCGCGGTGATGTGCAGGACGCCCTCGGTGACGCCGTCCGCCAGCACGAGCTGCCGGCGCAGGCCCTGGGCCGTGCCGGCGCCCTCGGCCAGCGCCTCCTCCGGGGAGGACGAGATCTTCAGCTGCGTCGGGTCCCCCCACCGGTCGTCGAGCTTCTGCCCGGTCGGCGCCGCGAAGCGCACCTCCACCGCGAGCGCGCCCGGGGCGAGCCTGGTGCGGGCCCGCTGGGTCCGCGACGCCCCCTCGTCGACGCGCTGGGCGGCGGCGGGGATCGGCACGCGCACCAGGCGGTGGGCGTTGGCCTCGACGACGACGAGCAGCGGCTCCTCCCCCGAGACGTCCAGCAGCACGTCGGAGGGCTCGGCCAGACCGCGGGCCAGCGTGGCCACCTGCCGGGTCCGGGGGTCGTAGTGGCGCACGGCGCCGTTGTAGGTGTCCGCCACGGCCACCGACCCGTCGGGCAGCTGGGCCACGCCGAGGCAGTGCTGCAGGCGGGCCCCACCGGCGTCGCCGTCGCGGAAGCCGAAGTCGAACAGCCCCTCGCCCACGGCGGTCTCGACCGCGACGGCCCCGTCGTCGTCGAACCGGAGCACGCGCAGGGCGGAGGTCTCCGAGTCGGCGATCCACACGTTGCCCTCGTGGTCCTCCGCGAGGCCCGAGGACTGCGCGAACCACGCCTCGGCGCCGGACCCGTCCTTGAGCCCCTCGTCCCCCGTGCCCGCGAGCACGGCGAGCCTGCCGGTCCGGGGGTCGAACGAGAACAGCTGGTGGGTGCCCGCCATGGCCACCACGAGCCGGTCGGCCCGCGCGGACCACACGACGTCCCACGGGGAGGACAGCGCCACCTCCAGCGGGTCGGCCTCGGGGTCGATGTGGTTCGGCTCCGCCCCCCGCGCGCGCTCCTCGTCGAGCAGCCGCTGCACCCCGCTGCCGGCCACCGTGCGCACCTGCCCCGTGGCGAGGTCCACGCCCCGGAGCCGGTGGTTGACGGAGTCCGCCACGACCACGTCGTAGCCGGCGGCCGCGCGCACCTCCTCGGGCAGCAGCGTGAGCCCCTGGGGCTCGGTGAAGCGCGCGGTCCCCGGGTCGCCGTCCGCGTGGCCCTTGCCCGCGCCGATCACCCGGCGGACGGTCTCGAGGTCGTTGTCGAGCTGGACCAGGCGGTGGTGGCCCGTGTCGGAGACCAGGAACGAGCCGTCCGGCAGCGGCAGCACCTTGCCCGGGAAGCGGAGATCCCCCTCGGGCGCCGGCCGGGGCACGTACGGCCCGTCGCCGCGGTGCAGGGTGCCCCGGGCCTCGTGCTCGGCCACGAGCTCCTCCACGAGGGTGACGAGGCCCTGCACGTGGCCCTCCCCCGAGAGGTGCGCCACGATGTAGCCCTCCGGGTCCACCACCACGAGCGTGGGCCACGCGCGGGCCGTGTAGGCGTCCCAGGTGGTCAGCTCGGGGTCGTCGAGCACGGGGTGGTGGACCTCGTAGCGGTCCACGGCGGCCGCGAGCGCGTCCGGGTCGGCCTCGTGCTCGAACTTCGGGGAGTGCACGCCCACCGTGACGAGGACGTCGGAGAAGCGCTCCTCGAGGGGGCGCAGCTCGTCGAGCACGTGCAGGCAGTTGATGCAGCAGAAGGACCAGAAGTCCAGGACCACGACCTTGCCGCGCAGCGCGGCGAGGTCGAGGTCCCTGCCTCCGGTGTTGAGCCAGGCACGGCCCTGCAGCTCGGAGGCGCGGACGCGGGAGGTGAGGCGCATGGAGGGGGATCCTTTCGGGGCGGAGCAGGACGGGTTGGACCGGGGCGGGACGGGCGGCAGGACGGGCGGCGGGGCTCAGGGCCGGGCGGCGCGGTCGTCGCGCTCGGCGAGCCCGGCCATCATCTCGTTGTAGGCCTTGAGCTCGGCGTCGTCCGTGCGGTCGGCCTTGCGGTCCGCACGGCGGTTCTCCTTGGTGCCCTCGATCGCCCACATGATCGCGACGACGACGGCGACGACGACGGTGGGGAACTCGCCGATCCCCCACATGAGGGCCCCGCCGAGCTGCTGGTCCTCGATCGCGGTGCGGCCCCAGTCCCGGCCGGTGTTGCCGAACCAGGAGGCCTGCAGCAGGGTGTCGGAGCCCATGAGGGCGACCCCCACGAAGGCGTGGTAGACCATCGTGGCCAGCAGCAGGACCAGGCGCATCATATGGCCGGGGCGGTACGGGACGGGGTCCGTGCCGATCAGCACCAGCATGAACAGGTACCCGGTGATCAGGAAGTGCACGACCATGAGCACGTGGCCCACGTGGTAGTGCAGGGTGAAGTGGAACAGCGGGGTGAAGTAGAAGACCACGATGGAGCCGGCGAAGTTCACGGCCGCGAAGATCGGGTGCGTCACGACCCTGCCGAACCCGGAGTGCACGAGCCGCAGGATCCACTCCCGGGGCCCGCGGGTGCCGTCCGGGCGGGACTCCAGGGCCTTGAGCAGCAGGGTGACCGGTGCACCCAGGACCAGGAAGATCGGCACGACCATGGTCAGTGCCATGTGCTCGACCATGTGCGCCGAGAACAGGACCCGGCCGTAGACGGCGAACCCGCCCGAGGTGATGAAGAACAGCACCCCGACCCCGGTGAGCCACGAGAGGGTGCGCAGCACGGACCAGGAGTCCCGACGCCGGCGCACCCGCGCGAACGCCCACAGGTAGACGACCGCGAGGAACACGCAGACCGCGAGCCACAGCCAGTCGACGCGCCACGTGGTGAACCACGAGGCCGCGGTGGGCTCGGGCGGCAGCTCGTACCAGGTAAGGATCAGCGCCGGGGAGGCGTCCGGGGCGATCTCCTCGGGCACCGGCGGGGCGGTCCGGGACAGGGCCACGGCGACGCCCATGACGGCGCCCATCACGAGCAGCTCCCCGAGCACGAGCTGCCACACGGCGTGGCGGGCCGTGAGCCGGCCGGCCTCGAGCGCGGGCACCAGCCACCGGCGGTGCGCGAGGCCCGCCAGGCCGAGGCCCAGCGTGAGGACGAACTTGACCAGCACGAGCCACCCGTAGCCGCTGAAGAGCTGCTCCCAGGAGCCGATGCGCACGGCCGCGTTGACCGTCCCTGAGAGCAGGACGAGGAGGAAGGCGCCGAGGGCGACCGCGGAGAAGCGGCGCAGGACCACGGCCGCGAGCGGCACCCGCCGCCGCGGACCGGCGGGCGGACGGCCCCGGGCGGCGCCCTCGGGCAGCCTGCCGGTGCCGGCGTCCGGGGCGCTCAGCTGCGGGGAGAGCCAGGCGAGCACCACGAGCCCTCCCGTCCACAGCCCCGCGCCCAGCAGGTGCAGGCCCAGGGAGTTGACGGCGCCCATGTGGTCGTTGCCGCCGGCGGAGTGCCCGTTGAGGGCCATGGCGACGAGGGCCGCGCAGGACAGGGCCAGGGTGAGCAGCAGCCCGAGCATCGCCCGGATGCCGAAGACCAGGGTGGTCACGACGGCCGCCACCACGACGATCGCCGCCTGGGCCTGCCCGGTGGGGATGTCCGTGGTGTAGTGCAGCAGCTGCTGGGTGTAGGCCCCGTCCCCGCCCACGGGCACGCCCGCGACGTCGGAGTAGGACAGGACGAGCACGGCCACGGCGGCTACGGTCCAGACCACGGCCGCGGCCTCGGCGAGGCGCAGGGTGCGGCGGAACAGCGGGTGCTCGGGGGCCGCGGCGCGGTCCCGGGCGCCCCGGCGGCGCCCGTCGGGAGTGGTCGGCACGACGCCCACCGCGAACAGCAGGGCACCCATGACCACCACCAGCGCGCCGTTGTGCACGAGCTCCGCGGCGGGCAGCCCCCAGCGGACCAGCGCCCCGGGGTCGGCGGCGAGCCGGGCCGCGCCGGAGCCGGTCCCCAGCATCGCCGCGATGAGCGCCGCGAGGGCCACGAGGGGCACGGCCGCGAGCCACCAGGGGTCGATCCCCCGGTCGCCCGGCCGGGCTGCGGTGCCGTGGTCGGCGCGCTCGGCCGTCCTCGAACTCATGGTCAGTCTCCTTCATCCGCCCCACGACGACGGGGCGGCCCGTCTCCATTGTCCCTCCCCGAGCGCACCGGCCCGTGCGCGTGTGCCGGATCCCACACGGGCGGTCCTCAGCCCTGGAAGAGCACGGCGCCCACGAACCCTCCCTCGGCGCAGCCGGGGGGCACGGCGAAGACCGCGGACCCGACCGGGGTGGTCCAGGCGTTGAGCATGTCGAGCTCGTCGAGCCGGCGCTGGATCGGGACGAACTGGCGGTCGACGTCCGCGCAGTACGCCGCGAAGACCATCCCCGCGTCGCTGACCCCTCCGGTGGTCGCGCCCCGGCCCCGGGTGCCCGAGGCGCCCGCCATGGGCAGGTCGTAGTTGTAGACCCGCCGGTGGATCCGCTCGAGGGGGTCCTCCGAGCGCGAGCGGCGCACGTGGGCGTAGTCCGCGATGACGGGGAAGCCCAGCGGCCCCCGCGCGGCGAGGTCCGGCTCGTCGTGCTCGGCGCCGCCCGTCAACGGGGCGCCGTTGCGCAGGCGCCGCCCCACGGCGTCCTCCCGCGCCGGCGTGTCCGCCTCGTCCCAGGTGTCCAGGTTCATGGCGATCCGGCGGACGACCAGGGCCGTGCCGTCCGGGACCCACGGCGCGAAGCCGTCCCGGCCGTGGACCACCCGCTCGTACTCCTCGCTGCCGCCCCGGGGGTTGACGGTGCCGTCCACCTGGCCGAAGAGGTTGCGCATGCTCTGCCCGTCCGGGACGGAGCCCACGGTGTGCCGGAAGCCGTCCTGCACCCAGCGCACGGCGGCGAAGGAGCGGGCGGCCTTGAGCAGCACCCGCTGGGCGTGCGAGACCGCGAGGCGGTCGTCGGCGCAGATCTGCAGCAGCAGGTCGCCGTCGCTCCACCGCTCCTCGAGCCGGTCGATCGAGAACGGGGGCAGGGGCCGCAGCCAGGCCGGCGTGCGGTCCGGGGCGACCAGTCCGAGCAGCCGCCGCCCGAAGCCGAGGGTGACCGTGAGCCGCGCGGGGTGCTCGGCGAGCCACGGCTCCTGGTCGGCGACCGGCGCCCGGCCCTGGGTCAGGGCGGCGGCGTCCTCGGAGAGCACCCCCAGCAGGCGCCGCACCGCGTCCCGGGTGGTGTCCCGGCTCAGGTCCAGCGCCACGAAGGCGGCGAACGCCTGCGGCGCGGTCGCCACCCCGGCCCGACGGGCGCCGTGGAAGGGCTCGACGGCCTGCCCGCGCCCCTGCGGTGCCGCCCGGGTGGTGTCCTGCGGGGCCGCGGCGGGGGGGGCCCCGGCGCGGCGGGCCGACTCCAGGCCCAGGGCGGAGACGGCGCCGACGCCGGCGCCGCCGCCCGCCACGAGCAGGCGCCGCCGGTCCAGGCCGCGGGCCTCACCCACGGCAGCCCGGCAGTTCCGCCGCCGACGTGGCCCCGGAGGGCGACCTCGTCCCGCTCGCGTGACCCCCGGCGTGCCCCCCGCCGTCGCCCGCGTGGTCGTCCTCGCCGGCGTCCTCGTCCCCGCCGTGGCCCGGGGCGTACTCCTCCTGGGCGCCCGCGTAGTCGCGGACGGCCGCCGTGACCGTCTGCTGGGTCCCGTCCTCGAAGCGCAGGACGAGCTCGAGGTCGTCCCCGGCACGGAGGCCGCAGCGCAGGTCCAGGAGCATGAGGTGGTCCGCCCCGGGCTCGAGGGCGTAGGACTCCCCCGGCGCGATGCCGACCGGGTCCTGCATCCGCTGCATGACCGTGCTGCCGGTCTCGGGGTCGAGCACGGTCTCGTGCAGCTCGACCGCCCCGGCGACGCCCTCGGCGGACGCGCCGGTGAGCACGACCGGGGCGTCGCCCTCGTTGACGAGGGTGCCGAACACCCCGGTCATGCCTCCACCGGAGGCCGCCTTCGCCCAGGGCTGCTCCACGGTGAGCGGTTCGTGCGCGGCGGCGCCCCCGGCGTCGTGCGGGAGGGGGCGCCGGAGGCGGAGATGGACGCGGTGGACGGTGCCGCCTCCTGGGCGGAGGACGCGCAGCCCGTGAGCGCGAGGGCGCCGGGGGCGAGGACGGTGCTGGTGCGCAGCAGCGCGGCGGGCAGAGAGGTGGACAGGGAAGTGGGCACGGGTGCTCCTGGGAGTCGGTGACGAGGGTGCGCGGCGCGGGCACGCGCAGAAGGGTGGGCGGCGGCAGCCTCCGGGGTCGCGGCGGCGCCCGGCGGGCGGCGGCCTGCGGGTGCGGACGGTGCGGGAGCGGGGCGGACCCCGGGAGCTCAGCCCTTGCGGCGCCGGCTCGAGACGAGGCTCACCACGCCGAGCACGGCGAGAGCCACGGCCCCGCCGGCGACCGCGACGAGCCAGAGCGGGACGTCCCCGGACGAGGCGCGGTCCGCGGCGTCCTGGGCGCTCGCGGCGGCGTCCTCCACCGCGGCGCTCGGGTCCGCCGAGGGCTCGCCGCCGGAGCCGACGTCGTAGCTGAACGTGCCCTCGATGGGGTGCCCGTCGCCGGAGACCACGCGCCAGACCACGCGGTAGGTCTCGTCCTCCGCGCCGGCCGCGGTCAGGGGCTGGACGACCGTGTTCCCCTCGGGCTCGAGCGGGCCCTCCGTCACGGAGCGTCCCTCGGAGTCGGTGACCAGGATCTGGTGGCCGATGTCCATGATTTCGCCGGAGAAGGTGAGCTCGAGCTCCTCCGGCGCGGTGGTCAGGACGGAGTCGGGCTCCGGTGTGACGGCGGTCAGCTCGTCGTGCGCGGCGGCGGGCAGCAGGGGCAGGAGGGTGAGGGCTCCGGCTGCCAGCAGGGCGGCGGTGCGGCGGGTGGTGGACGTGGGCATGGGGTCTCCTCGGGGCCGGGCGGCGGTGGGCGGGGCCGCCGGGCCGGGAGGGCCGGGCGGCGGGCACGGGCCGTCGGACGTCCTGCCGAGGTCGGTGGCCCGGGCGGCGCCCCGCGGCCGTCCGGCTCAGCCGGCGGGCAGCGTGGCGGGTCCCGGGAGGAGGACCGGCAGCAGGGGTCGACGGCGGGCGCGCGGCGGCCCGCGGTGGGAGCGCACGGGACGCAGCAGCGTCTGGTCGGTCAGCACGTGCGGGCGCCCAGCCCGCACGGCGCGCGGGCGGCCGACGACCACGGGGGCCGGCAGCACCTGCCGCCGGCGGCGCACGCGCAGCCGCAGCGCCTCCAGGAGGACCACGGCAGCGACCTCGCCGTGGCGCATGAGCACGTAGGAGGCCAGTGCGGCGAGCACGTGGGAGACGAGCATGGCGGTCCCGCCGTGCTCGGCGTGGGCCTGGACGTCCAGCACGAGGGCGGGGCCGGGCGCACCCCCAGTGGCGCCGTGCTGCGCGGCGTGGTGCAGGGAGGGATGGGCGGCGTGGGCCACCGTGCCGGCACCGCCGGAGGCCGCGAACAGGGCGTGCAGGACGGACTGGCTGAGCAGCACGCCCAGCAGCAGGGACGACCGCGAGAGCACCCGGCCGGCCAGGGCCATGCACAGCGGCCCGGACACCGCCAGCGAGAGGAGCACGAGCACGACGGGCGGGGCCTGCCCGCCGGCGGCCGCGTGGGAGATCGCGGCGGCGGAGGTGGCGATGGCCGCTCCGGCCCAGCCGCGGGCGAGGCGCCGTGCACGTGGGCTCACGCCGCACCTCCCGTCTGGATCGCCGGCCGCTCGGCCCGATGGTCCCATTATGCGCGCCGCCCCCGGCGCCGGACCAATTGCGGCGCCCGGGGCCGCGCGGCCGGTTGCGTTCGCGGCGCGGCGTGCCCGGCGCGGGACCCGGGCACGCCGAAGGGGCGGCCCCGGTGCGGGGGCCGCCCCTTCGGACGAAGCCATGGGACGGGGCCCGGAACGGACCCGCGGGTGTCCTTACTTCTTGGACACGGCCGCCTTGAGCTTGGAACCAGCGGTCAGCTTGACGCCGTGGCCGGCCGGGATCTCGATGGTCTCGCCGGTCTGGGGGTTGCGACCGGTGCGAGCGGCACGGTCGGTGCGCTCGACGGCCAGCCAGCCCGGGATGGTGATCTTCTCACCGGCGGAGACGGACTCCTCGAAGACCTGGAACATCGCGTCCAGGACGCCGTTCACGGCGGCGTTGGTGGTGCCGGCCTTCTCGGCGACCTCTGTGACGAGTTCACTGCGGTTCTTAGCCATGTTCATGTCCTCCTGGACTTGGGGTCGTGGGGAAGCGCGGCACGGGGACCGATCGCGCTCCTGCGTCAGAAATTACCAGCTGGACTTGGTGATGCCGGGCAGTTCGCCGCGGTGAGCCATGTCGCGGAACCGGACGCGGGAGATGCCGAACTTCTGGAGGGTGCCGCGGGGGCGGCCGTCGATCTGGTCCCGGTTGCGCAGCCGGACCGGGGAGGCGTCCCGGGGCAGCTTCTGCAGGCCCAGGCGGGCCTCCTCGCGGGCCTCGTCGGTGGCGTTCTCGTCGACGAGGGTCTTCTTGAGCTCGGCACGCTTCGCGGCGTAGCGCTCGACGACGACCTTGCGCTGCTCGTTCTTGGCGATCTTGGACTTCTTGGCCATGGATTCAGCGCTCCTCGCGGAAATCGACGTGCTTGCGGACGACCGGGTCGTACTTCTTGAGCACCATGCGGTCCGGGTCGTTGCGGCGGTTCTTGCGGGTCACGTAGGTGAAACCGGTGCCGGCGGTGGACTTCAGCTTGATGATGGGACGAACGTCCTTGTCCTTGGCCATGCTAGATCTTCTCCCCACGTGCGAGAATGTCGGTCACGACGGAATCGATGCCACGGGCGTCGATGACCTTGATGCCCTTGGCGCTGACGTTGAGCGTCACGCTGCGGCGCAGCGACGGCACCCAGTACCGCTTCTTCTGGATGTTCGGGTCGAACCGGCGCTTGGTACGGCGGTGCGAGTGCGAAATGCTGTGCCCAAAGCCCGGCTGAGCTCCGGTCACCTGGCAGTGCGCTGCCATAGTGTTCTCCTCCAATGTTGACGAAATGACGGCACGCAGTGGGTGCCGCAGTTGATCACTCAGCTGCAGCAACGGGCGTCCCGCCACCTTCAGAATTGCCACCGTTCGCCAACCGGGCCCTCTCGTAAGACCCGCGGCCGGAACCGGCGAAGGCCTCGCCACGATGAAGACGGTGAAGATCAAGGTGCCGGAAGGTGGACTCCACCACACGACAGCCTTGAAGTCTAGGCCCGGACGGACTTCCCCGCAACCTGACGTCAGGTGTGACCAGCTTCGGGTCAGTCTACCGGCTCCCCGGACCCCCGCAAACCGGGGGACTCCCTGATCAGCCGCACCGGGCGGGGGCCGACGGCTCGGCGCGGGCCGCGGGACCGGCGGGGAGCACCGGGCGCGGGAGCAGCGTCGTGTACCCGGGGTGGCGGGCGGCGACCGCGTCCCCGGAGGAGGTCCCACGCAGCCGCCGCCTGACCCAGGGCAGCAGGTACTCGCGGGCCCAGAGGAGGTCCTCCTTCAGCACGCCCGGGCTCGCCGTGACCGGCAGCCGGTCGGTGGGCGGCAGCTCCAGGGCGTGCTCCACGCCCAGCAGCTCGAGCACGCGGGCGGCCACGCGGGTGTGCCCCGCGGTCGACATGTGCAGCCTGTCCACCGCCCAGTAGCGCCAGTCCTGCAAGGTGCGCATCCGCCAGTAGTCGAGGACCAGGCACCCGTGCCGGTCGGCGATCTCCCTGACGTGCTCGTTGTAGAGCGCCTGCCGGGGACGGGTCCAGGACGTGGGGGCGTCCCGGCCGGGGTCGAAGGCCGTGAACAGCACCACCTGGGCGCCGGAGCCCCGCAGCCGGGCGACCGCCTGCTCGTAGATCCCCATGAGGGCGTCCACGTCCGCCCGGGGGCGCAGCAGGTCGTTGCCCCCGGCGTAGAGGCTCACCAGGGTCGGCTCCAGGGCCAGGCACGCCTCCAGCTGCTCCTCGACGATCCCGCGGAGCAGCCGCCCCCGGACCGCGAGGTTCGCGTAGCGGGTGTCCGGGTGGGCCGCGGTCAGCTGCTCGGCCACGAGGTCCGCCCAGCCGCGCACCCCGTTGGGGCGGGCGGGGTCGGGGTCGCCCACGCCCTCGGTCATGGAGTCGCCGAGGGCCACGTAGCGGATGGGCGGTGCGAGCGGCACGGCGGCCGGGCGGGGCGTCGTCGGCTCCGTCATGCGGTGTTTCCTCCGTTCGGGGCAGGGGGGTGCTACGGGCGGGGCCGCGAGGGCGCGGTCAGGGTGCCGTCCGGTCGGTGTGCTCGGGCTGCCCCGGCTCCCCCACGGACCGGAGGCGGGAGCGGTTGCCGAGCGCCTCGTTGACCGCGCGCACCAGGGAGTTCGCCCGGGCGTTGTCCGGCAGCTGCTCGATCAGCACCGGGTTGCCCGCGGAGTCGGCCAGGGGCACGCGCCAGTTCGGGTACTCGTCCCCCGTGCCCGGCTGGTTCTGCATCCGGCGCTCGCCGACGGCGTCCACGAGGGAGACGTTGAACAGCAGCGCCGGGGACTGGGCGAGGTAGCGGTGCAGCGCCTCGACCAGGCCCTGCTCGTCCGTGGCGTCCCCGTCGGGGAGCAGCCCGTCCGCGGCGACGGCCGCGAAGAACGTGTCGAGCTGCCGGCGGGCCTCGGCCCGCTCCTCCTCCACGGGCCGGGCCAGCAGGCCCAGCTCCTGGCGCACGTCCACCTGCACGCCCTCCAGGAAGCCCGCCGTGGGCGGGAAGTCGTGGGTGCTGACCGAGGCCATGCTCAGCTCCCGGTACTGCGCCGGGGGGAGCGGCTCGTCGCCGTCCACCTCGAACCACAGGATCGAGGTGCCCAGCACGCCGCGCTCCGCGAGGTACTCCCGCACCCACGGCTCGAGGGTGCCCAGGTCCTCCCCGACCACCACGGCCCCGGCGAGCTCCGCCTCGAGCGCGAGGATGCCGACCATCGCCTCGTGGTCGTAGTAGACGTAGGCCCCCTCCGAGGCCTCCTGGCCGTCCGGGATCCACCACAGCCGGAACAGGCCCAGGACGTGGTCCACCCGGATGCCGCCGGCGTGCCGGAAGATCGTGCGCAGCATGTCCCGCCAGGGCAGGTAGCCGGCCTCGGCCAGGCGCTCCGGGTGCCACGGGGGCTGGGACCAGTTCTGGCCCTTCTGGTTGTACATGTCCGCGGGCGCGCCCACGCTGACGCCCAGGGCCAGCACGTCCTGGAGCGTCCACGCGTCGGCGCCCTGCTTGTGCACGCCCACGGCGAGGTCGTGGATCACGCCGATGTCCATCCCGGCCAGGTGCGCCGCGCGCTGCGCGGCCTCGAGCTGCTCGTCCAGCAGCCACTGCATCCACACGTGGAAGTCGATCCGGTCGGACAGCCGGGTCCGCGCCTCCACCGCGTACGGGGCGTCGGGGCGCGCCGCGGCGTCGTCCCACTCGGGGGCGTCCTCGCCGAGCTCCTCCCGCAGCGCGCACCACAGGCCGAAGTCCTGCAGGCCCTGCCCGCCCTCGGCCACGAAGCGGCGCAGCTGTTGCTGGCGGTGCGGGGAGCGGCGGACGGTGAACAGCAGCTCGAGGCTCTTCAGCTTGGCCGCGTACGCCTTGTCCCGGTCGATGGTGCTGGTGTCGAGGTTGTCCTTGCGCTGGATCGCGGCCAGCGTGTTGACCACCTCGAGGTCGCCCGGGCGCAGGTAGGCGTACTCGGGGACCTCGGCGATGCGCAGGTAGAGGGGGTTGAAGAAGCGGCGGCTGGTCGGCAGGTACGGCGAGGGCTCCACCGGCGGTGCGGGCTCGGCGGCGTGCAACGGGTTGACCAGCAGGTAGTCCGCCCCCTGCTCGCCCGAGATCGCGGCGAGGCTCGCGAGGTCCGAGGCGTCGCCCACGCCCCACGAGCGCCCGGAGGTCACCGAGTAGATCTGCGCCATGTAGCCCCAGCGGTGCCGGCCGTGCAGCCGGTCGGTGCTGGCGAGGTGCCGCGGGGTCACGGCCAGCGGCGTCGTGACCGCGCGTCCGCCGTCGACGTCGGGGCACTCGGCGCGGACCTCGTACCAGCCCACGGCGAGGCCCTCGGGCACCTCGAAGGTGGCCTGGCCGGTGAGGACGCCGTCCACGTCCCGCGGGGAGCGCCAGTTGTCGACCTGGGGGGCGGTGGTCCGGGCGCCGCCCTCCGCCACGAGGGTCACGCGGACGGTGGAGCCGTGCGGGACGTGCACCGCGAAGCGGGTGCGCTCCCCCGCGACGGCGACGACCACGGGCGGCAGGACCCGCCGCCAGGGCGCCAGCTCCCGCTGGGCGAGGCACGCCTCGATCGCGGCGTCGTCGCCGGCGTCCGCGCCCAGCGCGTGGAGCACGGCGCGCAGCGTCGGTTCCGGGACCTCCCGCTCCTGTCCGTCGAACCCGGAGTAGGTCGTGGAGACCCGGTAGGCCTCGGCGAGCCGGCGCAGTGCGCCGTCGGTGGTGGTGGTGTGGGCCATGGACCCCACTCTAACCACCAGCGCGGCCGGAGCCGCAGGCTGCTGATGATCCGGGCGGCTACGCCAGGGTGCGGGCGACGTCGACGACGAAGCGGTACCGCACGTCCGAGGCGACCACCCGGTCGTAGGCGGCGTCGACGTTGTCGGCGCCGATCAGCTCGATCTCGGACTCCACGCCGTGCTCGGCGCAGAAGTCCAGCATCTCCTGCGTCTGCGGGATCCCGCCGACCATCGACCCCGTGAGCACGCGCTGGGGGCCGATCAGGGCACCCGGGCGGACGCTGTACGGCTCGGTGGGCAGCCCCACGGAGCACAGCACGCCGTCGACCCGCAGCAGGGACAGGTACTGCTCGACGGGCAGGTCCGCGGAGACGGTGTTGAGGATCAGGTCGAAGCGGCCCTTGTTGCGCTCGAAGGTCTCGGGGTCCTTCGTGGCCCAGTAGTCGGTCGCGCCGAAGGCCAGGCCGTCCTCCTGCTTGGACAGGCTCTGGCTCAGGACGGTGACCTCGGCGCCCATGGCGGCGGCGATCTTCACGGCGACGTGGCCGAGCCCGCCCATGCCCAGGACGGCCACCCGCCGGCCCGGTCCGGCGCCCCAGCGCCTGAACGGGGCGTACGTGGTGATCCCGGCGCACAGCAGCGGGGCGGCCCGGGCGGGGTCGAGCGCCTCGGGGACGCGCAGGACGAACCGCTCGTCGACCACGATCGCGCCGCTGTACCCGCCCCGGGTGGGGGTGCCGTCGGCCTGGGGCGTGTTGTAGGTGGCGGTCACGCCCTCCGTGCAGAACTGCTCCTGGCCGCCGGTGCAGTGCTCGCAGCGGCCGCAGGAGTCGACGAAGCAGCCGACGCCCACCGTGTCGCCGGGGGCGAAGCCGGTCACGGACTCCCCGACCACGCGGACGCGGCCGACGATCTCGTGCCCCGGGGTGACGGGGTAGTGCGTGCCGCCCCACTCGTCGCGCGCGACGTGGATGTCGGAGTGGCAGATGCCGGCGAAGTGGATGTCGATCTCGACGTCGCCCGGGCCGACCGGGCGGCGCTCGATCGTGGTGCGGCGGAAGCCCGAGTCGGCGGAGACGGCCTCGAGGGCGGGGACTGTGGTCATGGGGTGCTCCTGTCGTGGTGCGGATGACGCCCGGCGGGGGTCGCGGGGCGGTGGTCGTGGGGTCCGGGGGCGTCCGGCCGGGACGGCCGGCGCCGGGACGGTGCGCTCACCAGGCGTGGGCGACGAGCTCGTAGGACCGGGCGCGCACCTCGGGGTCGTGGGCGTAGCTGTTGAGCATCAGCTCGTCGGCCCGGGTGAGCTCGACGATCTGCTCGAGATCGGCGACCACCCGCTCGGGCGTGCCGACCGCCGAGACGGCGAGGTGCTCCTGCACCATGCCCGCCTCCGCCGCGGTGAGCTCCACGCGCTCGACGGGCGGCTGGAGCGGCCGGCGGTCGTTGCGGGCGATCCCGCGCACCAGCAGCTGGTGGGTGCTGAACTGGCGCCGCGCCTCCTCGTCGGTGTCGGCGGCGAGGATGTTCGCCGCGACCATCACGTGCGGACGCTCGACCGTGGCGGTCGGGGCCTGCGCGTCGAAGCGCTGCCGGTACAGGGCGATGGCGTCCATGATCCTGGCCGGGGCGAAGTGGGAGGCGAACGCGTAGGGCAGGCCGAGCCGGGCTGCGACCTCCGCGCCGCCCGTCGACGAGCCGAGGATCCACAGGGGAACGTCAGTGTCCCGGGCCACGGGCGCCCGGACGACCTCCTGCTCCTGGCCGCCGAACAGCCGCACCAGACGGCGCACGTCGGCCTCGAAGGTGTCGTGGCCGGCGTGGCCCCGCCGCAGCTCGAGGGCGGTGCGCATGTCGGTGCCGGGCGCCCGGCCCAGGCCCAGCTCCACGCGGCCGGGGTAGAGGTTGGCGAGCGTGCCGAAGGCCTCGGCCACGGTCAGCGGCACGTGGTTGGGCAGCATGATCCCGCCGGAGCCCACGCTGAGGCGCTCCGTGGCGGCGAGCGCCTGCCCGACGAGCACCGCCGTGGCGGAGGACGCGAACGCCTCCGTGTTGTGGTGCTCGGCGTACCACAGGCGCCGGTAGCCGGAGGCGTCGAGCCGGCGGGCGAGGTCCAGCGCCTCGCGGAGGGCGTCCGCGGTGGAGCGGCCCTCCGAGAGGGGCACGAGGTCGAGGGCGGACAGCGGGACGCGGGGCGTGGCGGGCAAGGGCGGGGCTTCTTCCGTCGGGGATGGCACGAAGGGGTTCGGTGGCGGCAACACCCCCGGCCGGGGTGCTTATTCCGGGCGTCCTCCCGGGCGTTGTCCTGCTCACACCCCCGCCCCGGACGGCGCCCGGTGGGGCACCATGGGAGCATGACGTCCTTCCCCGCCCCCACGCCGTCGCTGCCCACGTCCTCCCCCGAGTTGCCGGCGCCCGCCCCCGGGTGGGCCCCGGCGTGCGTGGTCTTCGACTGCGACGGCATCCTCATGGACACGGAGGCGAATTGGGCCCGGGTCCAGCGCGCCGTCTCGGAGCGCTACGGGCTCGAGTTCACCGAGGCCATGGAGCGCCGGATGATGGGCTGGTCCGCTGCGGACGTCGCCTCGGCGATCGCCGAGGCCGCCCGGGCCGACCGCGCGGCGGTCCACGCCGACGTGCTGCGCACCGAGGAGGAGACGCTGACCGGGCACATCGTGCCCCTGCCGGGCGCGCTCGAGACGGTGCGCGCGTTCGCCGAGCGGCTTCCCGTGGCCGTGGCCAGCAACTCCACGAGCACGATCCTCGGCGTGAAGCTGGAGGAGGCCGGCTTCGCCCCCCACCTCAACACCTGGGTCTCCTCCGAGGACGTGCCGCGCGGCAAGCCGGCCCCGGACATCTACACCGAGGCGGTGCGGCGGCTGGGCTTCGCCCCGGGCGAGGCCCTGGCCGTGGAGGACTCCGTGGTGGGCGCGACCTCGGCCGTGGCGGCGGGACTGGTGGTCGTGGCCGTGCCGTCCGTCCCGGACGGCGACCCCGTGCCCGCCCACCACCGGGCCGCGACGCTGACGGACCCCGCGTTCCGGAAGCTCATGACCCGCTGGCTGGGCTGAGCGGGGCGCCCGCAGCGCTCAGCGGTTCCAGAGACCGTAGGTCTGCGCGAGCTCGGAGACCTTGCGGGCCCGGGCCAGGCGGGGCAGATAGCTGCCGTCGCCCACCACGTGCCCGGAGTCGTGCTGCGTGATGAGCTCGCGGGCCCAGGTGATCTCCTGCTCGCTCGGGGCGAGGTGGCGGTTGATCCCGTCGGTCTGCTGCGGGTCCAGGCACAGCTTGCCCGTCATGCCCATGGACTGCGTCACGGCGCACGCCTCGGCGAGGCCCTCCTCGGAGGCGCCCAGGGTCGGCCCGTCGATGGGACCGGGCAGCTCCCCCACCCGGGAGGCCACCACGAGGCTCGAGCGCGCGAACGCGAGCGCCAGGGGGTCCGCGCTGACACCGGTGTCCCGGCGGAAGTCGCCGACCCCGAAGGCGAGCCGGAACACGCCCGGGGCGCGGGCGATGTCGTTGGCGTTCATGATCCCCACCGCCGACTCGATGAGCGCCACCACGGGGGTGCCGGCCGGGGCCATCATGGCCGTCTTGGTGATGTGGTCGGGGTGCTCCGTCTTGGCCAGCATGATCCCGCGCAGGTGGCCGACCCGGCTGAGCGCGGCGAGGTCCTGTTCCCAGTACGGCGTGGTGATGTCGTTGATCCGCACCCACGCGCTCGCCCCGGCCTGGAAGGCCTCGACGACGTTCTGCCGAGCCTGGTCCTTGCCCTCGGCGGGAATGGCGTCCTCGATGTCGAAGACCACGGAGTCCGCCTCGGAGGCGAGAGCCGCGGGGAAGACGGACGGATCGGCGGCCGAGGTGAGCAGCCAGGAGCGGGACAGGCGGGCGGGCAGCGCGGCGGCGCGCTGGTTGCGGTAGGGGGCCACGTGAGGGTCCTTTCCGAGAGGGGGTCAGCGGGGACGGGAGGCCCCTGGGCACCCGTCCCCGTGAACGGGCCCGGGCCGTAGGAGCTGTCCAGTCTAGGCCGCGCGCCGATCCGGCGGAACGCTCAGACGGTCAGGGGCGTGTGACGTCCGTCAACCCGCTCCTCCGGCCGGACGGGGCCCGGCGCGGTCCCCGCCCCGAAGGGCGAGCCGCCGAGGGTCTCCCGGCCGTGCGCGGACACCCAGTTGGCCAGGTCCGGGCCCACGGGCACGATCTGGTTCGGGTTGATGTCCTCGTGGACCACGAAGTAGTGCTGCTTGATCTGCTCGAAGTCCACGGTGTCGCCGAAGCCCGGCGTCTGGAAGAGATCCCGGGCGTAGCCCCACAGGTGGGGCATCTCGGTGAGCTTGTTGCGCGAGCACTTGAAGTGCGAGTGGTAGACCGGGTCGAAGCGCACCAGGGTGGTGAACAGCCGCACGTCCGCCTCGGTGATGTGCTCGCCCATGAGGTAGCGGCGGGTCGAGAGTCGGTCCTCGAGCCAGTCCATGGCGACCCACAGCCGCTCGTAGGCCTTCTCGTGGGCGCGCTGGGAGCCGGCGAAGCCGCACCGGTAGACCCCGTTGTTGACCTCGGTGTAGACCCGCTGCATGACCTCGCGCATCTCGTCCTCGAAATCGGCCGGCCAGAGGTCGGGGGCGCCCTCGCGGTGGAAGTCGCCCCACTCCTTGGCGAGGTCCTCCGTTATCTGCGGGAAGTCGTTGGTCACCACCTGGCCGCTCGCGATCTCCACGACCGCCGGCACGGTGATGCCCCGCGGGTAGTCGGGGTAGCGGGCGAAGTACGCCTCCTGGAGCCGCTCGATGCCCAGCACCGGGTCCCTGCCGTCCGCGTCGAGGTCGAAGGTCCACGACCGGACGTCGTGGACGGGACCGGGCAGCCCCACGGAGAGGGCGTCCTCGAGCCCCAGGAGCCGTCGCACGATGAGGGTGCGGTTGGCCCAGGGGCAGGCCCGCGCGGCGACGAGCCGGTAGCGGCCGGCCTCGACGGGCCAGGCCCGCGCCCCCTCGGGCACGTCGGCGCGCGCCGGGTCGCGGACGATGCGGTCCTCGATGTAGGCGGTGTCCCGGGTGAACTCCTCGCCGGGATGCACGTAGGCGCCGGCGGTGCTGTGCTCGGACCGCTGGGTGCTGCGCTGTGACATGGTGGCTCCTCGCGGTGCGGCGGGACGGGGCGCCACCGGCCGGGACGGCGGTCGGCGGCGGGACGGCCGCACCTCCCGCCCCTCGGTTTTGATGATATGTCAATCACAGAGAGGGCGCCAGCGGGAGGTCCCGTCTGAGGCGAGGTCTACAGTGGAGGCGTCCGGCACCCTCCCACCACGGAAACAGCCCGCCCATGAGCACCCACGGCAACGAGCCCGAGTACGGCCAGCGCCTTCCCCCGCAGCACGTCCCGCCCCGGACCGCGCCCCGGGCGGCCCGCAGGCCTGCGGCCTCGCCCCGGGCCGCCCGTCGGATGGCGCGCGGGCTCTCCTTCACCCTCGTCCTGCTGGGCCTCCTGCTCGGCGGCGGACTCGCCGCCCTGGGCCACGCATGGGGGTGGGCGGTCGGCGCGCTGCTCGGACTGCCCGGGCTCGCGGGCTTCGTCGTCGTCCAGGCCCAGCTGCACCCGGCCCTCCGGGACGCCTCGGTGCCCCCGCTGCGGAGCCGCTCGAAGCTGTGGCTCATCCCCGCCGCCCTGCTGCTGCTGGGCCTCCTGCCCCTCGCCGGGGTGTTCGCGGTCCAGCCGCTGCTGGCGGGCACCACGGGTGCGCACCTGGCCGACGAGTACGTCAGCGTCCTGGTCGTCTCGGGGATGACGCTGGTCGTCGCGGCCGGCCTGGGCTTCGGGCTCGTCGCCATGGCCTCGTTCACCCCGGTCGACGACGACGACTCCCCGCTGCGCCCCACCGGCTACGCCGAGCGGCTCCGACGGCCCGCGCGCGGACCCGGCGACCTCTACGACTCGGAGTGGATCCACCGCCGCCCGGCACGGTACGGCCGCGACGCCGGCGACCGCCCGGACCCGCCGGAGGGCCCGGTCGGCGGTTGACATTTGTTGACACGTCAATTTATAGTGGGGTTTTCCCGCGCCACGAGAGGACCGCCGCATGAGCCACCCGGAGACCGGCGAGGTCAACTGGCTGTCCGACGAGGAGCAGCGCGTCTGGCGCGGCTTCCTGGCCCTGAGCCGCGGCATGCAGACCGCGGTGGACCGCCAGCTGTCCCGGGACAGCGCGCTGTCCGGCTCGGAGTACGAGGTCCTCGTCCAGCTGTCGGAGAGCAGCGCCGGCGTGATCCGATCCCGCGACCTGCTCCACGAGCTCGGCTGGGAGCGCAGCCGCCTCTCCCACCTGCTCTCCCGCATGGCCCGGCGCGGGCTGCTCGAACGGCTGCCGTGCGACAGCGACGCCCGCGGCCTCGACGTGCGGATCACTCCGGAGGGGCGGCGTGCCATCGAGGCCTCCGCCCCCGGCCACCTGGAGCTCGTGCGGGCGGCGCTGATCGACCACCTGACCCGGGAGGAGATGGACGCGCTGCTCTCCGTCTCCGGCAAGGTGCTCCCCCGGCTCGAGGAGCTGGGGCTGTGCTGACGCCGGGCGCCTGAGCCGTCCACCGGCCGAGGCCGTCCGCGGCTCGGAACCGCCCCGGACAGGGGACAGGCCCTGCCGCATGGGGGGATCGGCAGGGCCTGTCAGGCATCCCGATCGGGGGAATGGGACGCCAGTCGCCGGCAGGAACCATCCGGAGGCAGATGGGGGGATCACCTCCGGGCCATCGCCGACGACAGATTTACCTTAGACCCAGTGATCTGCATGAGCAAGCCGCCTGTGCGTTTTGTGTCCTCGACGGCCGCGGCGGCCCGGGAGGCGACCACGGGCGCGCTCGGCGCCGTGGCCGGACGGCCCGGCCGGGACACGGGAGCACCCCCGCGGGCCGAGGCCTGCGGGGGTGCTCCCGTGCTCCGCGGGCGTTGCGCCCGCGGCTGGCGTCCTACTTGGTCTGGCCCTCCTTGGCGAGGACGTAGTCGTAGACGACCTCTTCGCCCACGCCGCCGTCGGTGCGCGGCTTCGGGTCCAGCATCAGTTCGGGCTTGACCGCCGAGGCGATGTCGTCCTCGTTGTGCGGGTCGCCGGGGAAGTACAGCTGCTGGGTGACCAGCTGGTGGCCCGGGGCCGAGACCTTGATGTGGATGTGCGCCGGGCGCCAGGCGTGCCAGCCGGCCGCACCGATGAGCTGGCCGCAGGCCCCGTCGGTGGGGATCTGGTACGGGGCCGGGCGCTTGGTGTTGATCTCGAAGCAGCCGTTCTCGTCGGCCTTCACCGTGGCCCGGAACAGCCACTCGGGCAGCTCCGGGGCGTACTGGGAGTAGAAGCCGTTGGCGTCGGCGTGCCAGATCTCCACCTGGGCGCCCTGCAGCGGGTTGCCGTCGGTGTCGGTGAACCGGCCCTTGAACAGCAGCGGGGTGCCGGGCTCGTCCTCGCGCATCTGAAGGGTCGCAGGAGTGGGCAGCACCGGGGAGTCCGGCACGTAGTAGGGGCCCTCGATGGTGCCCACGGCGCCGGGGCGCTCCTGGGAGTTCACGTCCTCGATGGTGTGCTCCAGCCACACGTCCAGGAACAGCGGCCACTCCCCGTCGGTGCCGACCTTGATCAGCCACGCCTTCAGCGCGTTGTACTCCTCGTAGGTGACCTGGTGCTTGACCGCGATGTCGTTGATCGCCCTGATCGCCTCTCCGGCCAGCAGGGACACCCGCTCCTTCGGCACGTCCAGCTTCGGCAGCTTGCCCGAGGCGGTGAACCGCTCGGTCGCCTTGGACCCGGCCTCGACCGCGGTGCCCTCGTTCTCCTTGCGCGTTGCCGCGTGGGTCTCCGTCATGGTGTGCTCCACATTCCTCGTTGAACGGTGATCAGGGACGTCCCTCGTGCCCGCCGCTCCCGACGCGGCTCGCGGCCGCCGGCTCGGGCCCTCCGGCTGTGACACCGGACACGTCGACGTCTCCACCAGACTAGGGGCGCGATCAGGACGCGACAAATATCAATTGGGCGTCTTTTCTGCACCCAATACGGCATAAAAACCCCCTGGGTTACTCCTAGGGGTTTGCCTGATGTGAGCGGAGTCACGGCGCACCAGACTGGCTCCGTACCGTCCGGCAGGAGCCGGTCGCAGACTTCGGCCCGCACGTCCCGAGCAGACGTCCCGCCCAGACATCCCGAGCAGGCAGCCCGACCAGAAGGAGCACGTCATGACCGAGAACCTGACCCACGTCCGCGAGGTCCTCTCCGACGCCGTGGTGGACGACCGTGAGAACGGGCTCATCCGGGCCAAGCGGGAGATCTTCACCGACCAGGAGATCTTCGAGCTGGAGATGAAGTACATCTTCGAGGGCAACTGGGTGTACCTGGCCCACGAGTCGCAGATCCCCAACGTGGGCGACTACTTCACCACCTACATCGGCCGCACCCCGGTGGTCATCACCCGTGACAAGGAGGAGAAGCTGAACTGCATCGTCAACGCGTGCTCCCACCGCGGTGCGATGCTCTGCCGGCGCAAGACGGACAACCGCACCACCTTCACCTGCCCCTTCCACGGGTGGACGTTCAAGAACTCCGGCGAGCTGCTCAAGGTCAAGGACGGCCGCAACGGCGGCTACCCGGAGAACTTCAACAAGGAGGGCTCGCACGACCTGACCAAGGTCGCCCGCTTCGACTCCTACCGCGGCTTCCTGTTCGGCTCCCTCAACCCGGACGTGCTGCCCCTCGAGGAGCACCTGGGCGACGCCACCACGGTGATCGACTCGATCGTGGACCAGTCCCCCGAGGGCCTCGAGGTCCTGCGCGGCGCCTCGACCTACACCTACGACGGCAACTGGAAGGTCCAGGCGGAGAACGGCGCCGACGGCTACCACGTGACCTCGGTGCACTGGAACTACGCCGCGACCACCGCCCGCCGCACCGCCGGCGACTCCGCCAACAAGACCAAGGCCATGGACGCCGGCAAGTGGGGCAAGGTCAAGGGCGGGTTCTACTCCTACGAGCACGGCCACCTGCTGCTGTGGCAGGAGTGGACCAACCCGCAGGACCGCCCGCTGTGGGACCGCCGCGAGGAGCTCGTCGACAAGTACGGCGAGGAGATGGCGAACTTCATGATCAACATCTCGCGCAACCTGTGCCTGTACCCGAACGTGTACATCATGGACCAGTTCTCCTCGCAGATCCGCCACTTCCGGCCGATCTCCGCGGACCAGACCGAGGTCACCATCTACTGCATCGCCCCCAGGGGCGAGTCCCAGGAGAACCGCTCCAAGCGCATCCGCCAGTACGAGGACTTCTTCAACGCGACGGGCATGGCGACCCCGGACGACCTCGAGGAGTTCCGCTCCTGCAACAAGACCTACTGGGCCACCTCCGCCCCGTGGAACGACATGTCCCGCGGCGCCGCGCACGAGATCCAGGGCCCGGACGAGCAGGCCCAGGCCCTCGGCATGACCAGGGTCATCGCCTCCGGCGTGCGCACCGAGGACGAGGGCCTGTACCCCGTCCAGCACGGCTTCTGGAAGGACGTCATGGACAAGGGTCTGGCCGCGGAGGAGCGCGCCGCCGCGCAGCCCGCTCCCGCGACCGCCTGACCCGGACTCCCCCGAACCACAGAAAGAGTGCAGAACACCATGGCCAACCTGCTGAACCCCCTGACGGCGCTGAAGACCGCCGAGGAGATCGCGACCCTCGAGACCGTGCGCGCGTTCCTCTACAAGGAGGCACGCCTGCTGGACGACCGGCAGTTCGACGAGTGGCTCGAGTGCTACCACCCGGACTCCGAGTTCTGGATGCCGTCCTGGGACGACGACGACCGGCTGACCGAGGACCCCCAGAACGAGATCTCCCTGATCTACTACGACAACCGCGGCGGCATCGAGGACCGCGTGTTCCGCATCAAGACGGACCGCTCCTCCGCCACGTCCCTGCCGGACCCCCGCACCGGGCACAACATCACCGACGTGGAGATCCTCGAGCACGACGGCGACCGGGTGCAGGTCCGCTTCAACTGGTTCACGCTGTACTTCCGCTACAACACCACGGACACGTACTTCGGCACCAGCTTCTACACGATCGACCTCTCGGGCGACGAGCCGGTGATCCTGAAGAAGAAGGTCGTCCTGAAGAACGACTACATCCACCACGTCGTGGACGTCTACATGATCTGACGCCGGCCGTGGCCGGTCCCGCACCGGGGCCGGCCACGACGGACCGTCCGTATTCCGTGCTCACCGAGCACCCCCGCACTTCCCACAGGCCGCGACGACGCGGCCCCCCACCCAGGAGGAAATCATGGGCCACCAGGTAGCCCTCAGCTTCGAGGACGGCGTCACGAAGGTCGTCAAGGTCGGCGACTACGAGACCGTCCTCGACGCCGCCTACAAGGCGCGCATCAACATTCCCGCGGACTGCCGGGACGGCGCCTGCGGCACCTGCAAGGCCTTCTGCGACTCCGGCTCCTTCGACCCCGGGGACTTCATCGACGACGCCATGACCGAGGAGGAGCTCGAGAAGGGCTACCTGCTGACCTGCCAGGCCGTCCCCGAGTCCGACATGGCCATCCAGATCCCGGCGACCGCCGAGTCCGCGAAGACCTCCGCGGCCACGTACACCTCCACGCTCCAGGAGCTGGAGAAGCACTCCGAGACGACGATCTCCTTCACCCTCGACGTCGAGAAGCGGGAGGACCTCGCGTTCCTGCCCGGCCAGTACGTCAACATCAAGGTGCCCGGCACCGACGCCGAGCGCTCCTACTCCTTCAGCAGCGGCCCCGAGGTGGAGGGCGCGGCCTTCATGGTCCGCATCACCCCGCAGGGCGCGATGTCCGAGTACCTGCGCGACCGCGCCCAGGTCGGCGACACCGTCGAGTTCAGCGGCCCCTACGGCTCGTTCTTCCTGCGCGAGCCCAAGCGCCCGCTGCTGCTGCTCGCCGGGGGCACCGGTCTGGCCCCGCTCCTGTCGATCCTGGAGAAGCTCGCCGAGAACCCGCCCAGCACCCCCGTGCACCTGATCTACGGCGTGACCCGCGAGGCCGACATCGTCGGCCTGGACCGGCTCCGCGCCTACGAGGCGAAGCTGCCGGACTTCACCTGGGACCACATCGCCTCCGAGGAGGGCACCTCCTCCCCCCACACCGGCTACGTCACCCAGATCATCGAGCCGGCCCACCTCAACGACGGCGACGTCGACATCTACCTGTGCGGCCCGCCCCCCATGGTCAACGCCGTCTCCGCGTGGCTGGACCGCGAGGGGATCGAGCCCGCGAACTTCTACTTCGAGCGCTTCGCGCCGAAGGAGACCACCGGCGGCGACGCCGAGACCGGCGCGCCGCCCTCCCCCGAGACGATCGCCGCCGAGGGGGACACCATGACCCGCTCCGAGGCGCTCTCCTCGCTGGAGACCGGCCGGCTGGAGTTCCGCAAGGAGGACAGCTTCGCCCACCTCGACGCCCGCATGGGCCTCGAGCTCGCCGTCACCGAGCTCGTGATGGGCCGGCTGACCGAGGAGCAGCTGGAGCAGTTCCGGCGCCTCGCCGAGGCCACCACGCGCTCCGTGGGCGCGGGCACCGTGCAGGACCCCGAGGAGTACGTGCGGACCAACGAGGAGTACCACGAGTACCTCTTCATGGTCTGCGACAACCCCACGCTGCTGGAGTCCTACCGCCGGCTCGACGTGCGCGAGCAGATGGCCGCGACCTTCGAGCGGGGCACGGAGATCTTCGCCCGGGTCGCCCAGGACCACCTGGACGTCGTCGAGGCCTTCGAGCGCAACGACAAGGAGCGCGCCCGCGAGGTCATCATGGCCCACGCCCGCGACGCCAAGCAGACCATGTCCACGGCGATCGACGCCAAGGAGGCCGGCCGCTGATGGGCGCACCGTACGCGGGACAGTTCCTCACCCCGGGCCGCTTCGCCGGCAGGGTGGCGGTCGTGACCGGCGCCGCGCAGGGCATCGGGCAGAAGGTGGCCGAGCGGATCGGCGCCGAGGGCGGCGCCGTCGTCCTCGTGGACCGCGCCGAGCTGGTGCACGACGTCGCCCGGGGCATCGTCCGCGCCGCCGAGGCCTCGGGCTCGGGCGGACCCGCCACGTCCGTGACCGCCGATCTCGAGACCTGGGCCGGGGCCCAGCAGGCCGTGGAGGCCGCGCTCGCGGCCCACGGCCGGGTGGACGTGCTCGTCAACAACGTGGGCGGCACCATCTGGGCCCGCCCCTACGAGGAGTACGACGAGGAGAAGATCGAGAAGGAGATCCGCCGCTCGCTCTTCCCCACCCTGTGGTCCTGCCGCGCGGTGCTCCCGGCCATGCTCGAGCAGGGCTCGGGCACGATCGTCAACGTCTCCTCGGTGGCCACCCGCGGCATGCACCGGGTGCCCTACGCCGCGGCGAAGGGCGGGGTGAACGCGCTGACCCAGTCCCTGGCCATGGAGGTCGCCGGCCGCGGGATCCGCGTGGTCGCCACCGCCCCCGGCGGCACGGAGGCCCCGCCCCGCAGGGTCAAGCGCGGGCCCGAGGCCGAGAGCGCCCAGGAGAGGGCCTGGTACCAGGCGATCGTCGACCAGACCGTGGACTCATCGTTTGTGAAGCGCTACGGCACGCTCGACGAGCAGGCCGCGCCCATCGTGTTCCTCGCCTCCGACGAGGCCTCCTACGTCACCGGCAGCGTCCTGCCGGTCGCCGGCGGGGACCTCGGCTGAGCCGCCTCCGGGCGGACGCCCGCCGGCGTGGTCGCAGCCCCTCCACGGGTAGACTCGCGGCCATGACGGCGGGCCTGCACCACGGAGAACCCGGCGAGGAGCTCCCGCTGGTCGGTCGGGCCGCCGCGCTCGAGGAGCTCCTCGAGGTCCTGCGGACCGTGCGCAAGGGCCACGTCCGCACCGTGGTGCTCGAGGGTCCGCTGGGCTCGGGCAAGACGGCCCTGCTCGAGCTGTTCCTCGACCACTGCCGCTCCGCCGCGCGCGGCGTCCGCGTGCTCAGCGCCACCGGCGACGAGTGGGAGTCCCAGCTCGCCCTGGCCGGGTACAGCCAGCTCATGCTCGCCACGCCCCTGCGCTCCTCCCGGGGCTTCGACGGCGAGCCCGCGCCGCCCTCGGCCCCGGTCGCGGACCTGAGCCCCGCGCAGGCCGTGAACTACGCCGCCACCCTGAGCACCCACCTCGAGAGCCTGCAGACCCGCGGCAGCGTGGTGGTCACCGTCGACGACGCCCACCGGCTGGACGAGCAGACCCTGCGGATCCTGGTGTTCGTGATGCGCCGGCTGCACGGCAAGCGGGTCATGTTCGTGCTGACCCTCGACCCGGCGCAGGCGTGGCACGTCCCGGCCGGGGTGCTCGACTTCCTCACCGGCCACCAGGTCCAGCGCCTCCCCCTCGAGCCCCTCGGGGCGGAGGAGGTCCGGGCCGCGGCCCGGCACTTCTTCGGCCTCGACCTCGGCGCGACCGCCGCACACCGGCTCGTCCGGCACACCGGCGGGCTCCCCCAGCAGGTGCTCGAGCTGCTGCGCGAGCTGCCCGAGGACACCTGGCACTCCTGGTTCGCGGACCTGCCGGCGAGTTCCCGGGTGCGCACCCGAGTGCACAGCGTCCTCACCGGGGCCTCCCCCGACCTGATCCGCACGGCCGAGGCCGTCTCCGTGCTGGGGCGCAGCGCGGGCCTGTCCGAGGTGGCCCACGTCAGCGGGGTGGACGCCCTGATGGACGCCCTCGACGAGGGCCACCGCGCCGGGCTGCTGGACCTCTCCGTGGACCAGGCCCGCTCGGTCGTGCAGTTCTTCGAGCCGGGCGCCGCGGAGGCCGTCTACGGGCTGATCGTGCCGAGCCGGCGGATCGCGCTGCACCGGCGGTCCGCGACCGTGGTGCACGAGGAGGGCGAGCGGCTCGGCCACCGCGTCTCGGCCACCCCGGGGCCGGACGAGTCGCTGGCCGTGGAGCTCGAGGCCTTCGCCGCGCGGCAGGCGATGGTGGGCGCCTGGCAGGACGTCGCCACGGCGCTGTTCTCGGCGTCCCGGCTCTCCGCGGACACGCGCGCCCGCAACGACCGTCTGCTCCGGGCCGTGGACGCCCTGGTCGGCTCGGGCAACATCGCCCAGGCCGGCATGTGGGCGGCCGCCGTGGACGCCATGCCGTCCTCCCCCCTGCGCTCGTCGGTGCTCGGCTACCTCTCCACGGTGTCCGGGCAGAACCGCAGCGCGCAGACCCAGCTCGAGATGGCCTGGCGCACGAGCAACCGGCAGCGGGACCCCGCGGCCGCCGCGCAGATCGCCCAGCGCTTCGTGCTGCACGGCGTGGCCTCCTGGGACGGGCCCGTCATCACCCGGTGGGCGGAGACCGCGATGTCCCTCACCGCCCCCGGCACCCCCGCCCACATCGAGTCCGAGGCGATCTACGGCCTGGGCCTCTTCGCCCAGGGGCGGCTGCGGGAGGCCGAGGCGTCCTACGAGCGCGCCTTCGAGCACGCGGCGGAGAACGCCCAGAAGCAGCGCGTCCAGATGGGCGCCGGGTGGCTCGCCCTGCGCGCCGACGACGTCGAGACGGCGCTCGTCAACTTCCAGGCGGCCGCCCCCACCGAGTACCGGGGCGGGTCCCTGCGGATCTCCCTGTGGGCGGAGGCCTGGCTGGCCCGCACCCAGCTGGTGCTGGGCGACTGGGACGCCGCGGCGGCCACCGTCTCCCGTGCCTCGGTGCGCCTCGAGACCTCGCAGATGCCGCTCATCCGCCCGCTCCTGTACTGGACCGCCGCGGAGCTGTGGTCGATGCGAGGGGACTGGGACCGGGCCCGCCACTACGTCTCCCAGGCCGCCGTGCAGCCGGGCACCTACCGGGCCATGCAGGTCCCGGCCAGTCTCGCGCGGGCCCGCTTCCACGAGGCCCGCGCCGACTACGAGAGCGCGCTGGGGGTGCTGCAGCCGCTGACGGACCTCGACCCGTGGACCGACGAGCGGGTCTCCTTCTGGCCGTGGCAGGACACCTACGTCAACGCCCTCGTGATGACCGACCGGCTCGAGGACGCGGACGCGTTCCTCACCGCGTTCGAGCGCGTGCGCCGCGAGCGGCGGATCCCCTCCGACGACGCCCGCATCTCCTGGGCCCGGGGCCGGATCCTCGCCGCGCAGGGGGACCCGGACACGGCGCGGGAGCACTTCGAGGCGGCCCTGGGCCACCTGCGCGGGCTCAACCGCCCGTACCTGCGCGCCCGGATCAGCTTCGCCTTCGGGCAGAGCATGCGCCGTGCGGGCAAGCGACGCCTGGCGTCCACCGTGCTGCGGACCGCGCGGGACCTCTACGACTCGCTGGGCGCCGCCACCTACGTGGAGCGCTGCGACCGCGAGCTGAAGGCCACCGGTCTCGACGTCGGGAACCTGCCGGACCCCTCCGACCCGGTGCTCGCCGCAGTGGGCCGCACCGCCGTGCAGCTCACCGCCCAGGAGCAGGCGGTGGCGGAGCTGGTCTCGGGCGGGGCCACCAACAAGGAGACCGCGCGGGCCCTGTTCCTCGCCGAGAAGACCGTCCAGTACCACCTGACGCGCGTCTACGGGAAGCTGGGGATCCGCTCCCGCAGCGAGCTCGCCGCCCGCTACCGCTCCCCCGACTGACCGGCCCCGGACGACCGCGAGGTCGCGGACGACGGCGACAGCCGGTGGCCGGGTCGCCGTCGTCCGCCACCTCGCGGGGCGGGCCGGTGCTACTTCACGTCGGAGGGGTGCTTGGCCAGGGGCACCACGGTGATGTCCATGTAGGGGAACAGCGGCAGGTTCTGCAGGATGTCGTGCAGCTCGTCGTGGGAGTCGACGTCGAAGACCGAGTAGTTGGCGTACTCGCCCACCACGCGCCAGATCTCGGGCCACTTCCCGGAGCGCTGCAGCTCCTGCGAGTAGGCCTTCTCGGTGGCCTTGATCTCCGCTGCCTCCTCGGCGGGCATGTCGATGGGGAGGTTGATGTCCATGTGGACCAGGTACTTCACTGTGCGTCCTTCCGTCGGGATGGGTTCTCGGGCTGGGTTCCCGGGCGGGGTCTACCGGTCGGTGCGGTAGCGGGTGAGCTTGTCCTCGTCCACGGCGGTGCCCACCCCGGGCACGTCCGGCACGCGGATCCGGCCGTCGGCGATGACCACGGGCTCGGCGAGGAGGTCGTCGGACATGTCCAGGAAGTTGGACAGCTCCCCGGCCCGCTTCGAGGTGTGGGCCAGGGCCGCGCCGAAGACCACGGAGGCGATCGTGCCGACCTGGGTGTCGATCTGGTTGCCCACGTAGACGTCCACCCCCATGCCCTCGGCCATGCCCACGATCTTCGCGGCCTCGGTGAAGCCGGAGCGGGCGGTCTTCACCGCCAGCAGGTTCGCGCCGCCGGTGAGGATCTCCTTGGCGGCCTCCCCCAGGTTCGGGGCGGACTCGTCGGCGGCGATGGGGATCGTCGAGCGCTCCACCAGGCGGCGGCGGCCGAGCACCTCGCGGGCGTCGTCGGGCTCCTCGAGGAACTGCAGGCCCAGGTCAGCCGTGCGGCGCAGCACCTCCATGGCCTCGTTGGCGGACCAGCCGCGGTTGGCGTCCATGTAGAGCTCGGCGTCCTCGCCCAGGCCCTCGCGCAGCACGGCCGCGGCCTCGACGTCGAGGCCGATCGGGTGCCGGCCGGTCTTGAGCTTGAACGTGGTGATGCCGTAGGTCTCGCGGAACTGAAGGGCGAGGTCCAGCAGCTCCTGGGCCGGCTTGAAGCCCAGCATGTGGGAGACCCGCATGGAGTCGGTGAACCCGCCCAGCAGCCTGGTCACCGGCTGCCCGAGGAACTGGCCGATGACGTCCCACAGGGCGATGTCCACCGCCCCCTTGGCGGTCTGGTTGTGGACGGTGCGGGCCAGCACGGCCTGGACCTTCTCGCGGTCGAGGACGTCCAGGCCCACCAGCTGCGGGGCGAAGAGGTCCTCGACGACGGCCACGATGGACTTCTGGGTCTCGCCGTAGGTGTAGGGCCGCGGCGGGGTGTCGGCGGTGCCCACGATCCCGTCCTCGGTGGTGATCCGCACCAGCACGTGGTCCGCCTCGTGGACCGCACCCGAGGCGAAGTGCAGCGGGTGGACGTAGGGGATCGAGTAGGGGATCGCCTCGACGGTCGCGATCTTCATGGGCGGGCGGGCCTTTCCTGGGCGGGCGGGACGGGCGTGCCGCCGGGGGACCCAGGGGCGGCCTGGACGTCGACGACGAGGTCGATGAAGTTGTGCAGGAGCGCGGAGCGGTCCTCGCGCCGCCACGCGACGGCGAGCTCGATCTGCGGCGAGTGCTCGATGTCGCGGTAGACGACGCCCTCGAGCTGGAAGGCGCGCACCCCGGCGGGCACCACGGCCACCCCGCCGCCGGCGGCCACGAAGGACAGCAGCGTGGACGTCTCCCCCGCCACCTGGGCGATCCGCGGCTGGAAGCCGGCCTGGCGGCAGAGGTCCGCGGCGGTGCGGTAGAGCACGGAGTCGGGCGGGTAGGTGATGAACTCCTGGTCCTGCAGCTCGTGCACGGCCACGGGCAGGTCCACGGCGAGGGCGCTGAAGGAGGGCAGCGCCACCACGAGCGGCTCGCGGGCGACCACCCGGTACTCGACGTCCGGGGAGGCCACGGGCGGGCGCAGGAGGGCGGCGTCGAGGGTGTGCTCCCGCAGCCCCTCCTCCATGGCGGGGGTCAGCATCTCGCCGTGCAGCGCCAGGGACAGCCCGGGCATCGTCTCCTTCGCCCGCCGCACGACCCGCGGCATCACCCCGTAGGTGGCCGAGCCGGAGAAGCCGACCCGCAGCACGCCCGTGGCCCCCTGCCCCACCTGGTAGACGTCGGCCTTGAGGGCCTCGATCTCGTTGATGATCCGCCGCCCTCGGTCCAGGAGCACCTGGCCGGCGGCGGTGAGGTCCACCCGCCGGGTGGTCCGGTCCAGCAGCCGCACGCCGAGCTGCTCCTCGAGCTGGCGGATCTGCTGGGACAGCGGCGGCTGGGCCATGTGCAGGCGCTTGGCGGCGCGGCCGAAGTGGCGCTCCTCGGCCACGGCGATGAAGTAGTTGAGCTGCCGGATCTCCATCGTGGCACCTGGCCCTTCCGCTCGGTCGAAGGGGTCGTCGTCGACCGCCACCCGCTGTATTGATCCACACAGTACACCCAAACTGCTTCATTAGGACATCTGTGACCCCTAATCGACTCCGCGGCCGCCGTGCGCCCCCGGGCCGAGCCCTGTGCCCCCGGCCCGTCGAGGTGGTGCAATGGGCCCATGCGCACCGACATCACCGCCGACCGGCACGGCTCCTTCGCCCGGGCGGTCAAGTCCCTCGTGATCCCCCGTCCCATCGCGTGGGTCAGCTCCCTCTCGGCCGCAGGCGTCGACAACCTGGCCCCGCACTCGTTCTTCACGGTGGCCTCGGAGCACCCCACGATCGTCCAGTTCGTCTCGGTCGGGGAGAAGGACAGCCTCCGCAACATCCGGCAGACCCGGGAGTTCGTGGTCAACTTCGCGTCCGCCGGGCTGTTCGAGCAGATCAACGCGACCGGCACCGACTATCCGCCCGAGCTCAGCGAGTTCGACGCCGTGGGGCTGACCCGTGAGCCCTCGCGCACCGTGGCCGCCCCCCGCGTGGCCGAGTCCCCCGCCGCCATCGAGTGCCGGCTGCACGGGGACCCCATCCCCGTGGGCGACAGCTTCCTGGTCCTCGGCACGGTCACCCACGTGGCGGTGGACGAGCGGGCCATGGACGAGCGGGGGCCCGTGGCGGCGGCGCTGCGGCCGATCGCGCGGCTCGGGCGCGACGAGTGGGGCGAGCTGGGCCGGATCCGGTCGATCCGGCGGGTCCCCTACCGGGACGTCGCCCCGGAGGCGGACCTGCCCTGAGCCCCCGGGCTCAGAGCCGCACACCCGTGCGCTGCAGCTGCTCGCGGACCTCCCGGCGCTGGATCTTGCCGAGCATCGTGCGCGGGAGGTCGTCGACGGCCACGATCCGCCGGGGGACCTTGTAGCGGGCCAGGCCCGCCCAGCAGTGCTCGCGCAGGGCCGCCTCGTCGAGCTCGGCGCCCGGCACGAGGGTCACGGCGGCGACGACCACCTCGCTGCCGCTGGGGTCGGTGAGCCCCACCACCGCGGCGTCCGCCACGGCGCGGTGCCGGCGCAGCGTGTCCTCGACCTCGCTGGGGGCCACGTTGAACCCTCCGGTGATCACGACCTCCTTGAGCCGGTCGACCACCTGCAGGAATCCGGCGTCGTCGACCGTGACGATGTCGCCGGTGCGCAGCCATCCGTCCTCCGTGAGCGTCCGGGCGGTCTCGTCGGGGCGCTCCCAGTACCCCTGGAAGACCTGCGGGCCCCGCACCCACAGCTCCCCGGGGTGGTCCCGGGGGACGTCCTCGAGGGTGTCCGGGTCGACGAGCCGGATGTCGGTGGACGGGAACGGGATCCCGATGGAGCCCGCCCGGCGGGAGTCGTTGAGCGGGTTGCAGGCCACCAGCGGGGAGCACTCAGTCAGCCCGTAGCCCTCGATCAGGATCCCCCCGGTGGCCCGCTCCCACTGCTCCACGAGCGGGACCGGCAGGCTCATGGCCCCGGAGACGGCCACCGGGATGCCGCGCAGGTCCACGCCCTGCTCCGGTGCGGCGTCGAGGAGCTTCTGGTACACCGGCGGCACCGCGGGCAGCACCGTGGGGCGGGCGCGCTTCATCGCCCCGAGGATCAGGTCCGCGCGCACGGTCGGGAAGAGCACGAGCCTCGCGCCGAGGGACATCGCGAACGTCACCCCCAGGGTCAGGCCGAAGGCGTGGAAGAGCGGCAGCACGCCGTGCACCACCTCGCGCTCGCCGGAGCCGAGCCAGTGCCGGCCCATGAGGGCGTTGGACTCGAGGTTGCGGTGCGTGAGCATCGCCCCCTTGGGCAGCCCGGTGGTGCCGGAGGTGTACTGCAGCAGCGCGAGGTCGTGCGCGGCGGGCCGCGGGTGCTCCGCGGCGATCGGGTCGGAGGCCAGCAGCTCCCGCCAGGGGATCGTGCCCGGGGCGGGGCCGGTGAGCTGCGCGCGGGAGGCGCGTGCGCTCGGCAGCGGCAGGCGCAGGGCCAGCCGCTTCGCCCGCGGCATCGCGGCGGTGATGTCCACGGACACGACCGCGTCGACCCGCAGGTCCGCGGGCAGGGCGCGCACCCGCTCGGCCGCCCGGTCCCAGACGATCGCCACGCGCGCCCCGTGGTCCTCGAACTGGTGGCGCAGCTCCGGGGCCGTGTAGAGCGGGTTGTGCTCGACGACGACGGCGCCCAGGCGCAGCACCGCGTAGAACGCCACGACGTGCTGCGGGCAGTTGGGCAGGACGATCGCGACCCGGTCGCCGCGGCCCACGCCCAGCCGGCGCAGGCCCTCGGCCGCGCGGTCGACCTGCCGGCCCAGAGCGGCGTAGGAGGTCGTGGCCCCGAAGAACTCGAGTGCTGTGCTCGCGCCGTGGCGGGCCACGGAGCGCTCGAGCATGTGCACCAGGGACGTCTCCGGCAGGTCCAGGTCCGCGGGGACGCCCGGGTCGTAGCTGGCGGTCCAGGGGCGGGCACGCAGGAACTCGCGGACGGTGTCGACAGGCATGGTCCCGACCCTACTCGGCGGCGGCGCCCGGCTGCCCGGCCGCGGCGACACCCCGTGCCGGACGGGACGGCTCACCAGGCCCGGTCCGGGGACCGGCCGTAGACTCCGGTGCCATGACGCCCTCCTCGACCCCCGGCTCGCCCGCCCCCGACGACCCGACGCCCTGGTCGGACACCGGTCCGCACGACTCCCCGGACGCCACCCGGCCGCTGCCCCCGGTCAGCCGGTTCGCCGCCCCGGCCGGCGGCACGCCGCACGACGCCCCCGAGGGGGGCGCCGGGAGCGGCGGGACCGAGGACTGGACCTGGTACGACGACGAGGACGACCAGCACACCCGACCGCTGCCGGCGGTGACCGCCCAGCGCCCGGTGCCGGAGGACCCGCGGCCGCGCACGGACCCGACGCCCGCGGTCGGGGCCCCCGGCACCTCGGCCGGCTACGGCCCCGCGCCCGGCTACGGCGCCGGACCCGACGGCCCGTTCTCCGGCGGCCCGTCCTCCGGCGTCCCGGTCGACGCCGCGACCCGTCTCGCCCGGCAGCGGGAGGAGTTCGGGGGCCTCCAGCTGGTCCCCGGCTTCTTCGGCTGGCTCAGCGCCATGGCCCTGACCTGGCTGCTCCTGGCCCTGGCGGGCCTGACCGCGGCCGCGCTGGGGCTGCGCCTCGTGGACGGGGTCGGCGGCGTGGTGGACGACCTCGCCGCCGGGTCAGCGGCGGCCTGGACGGGCGCGGCCGCCCTCGGCCTGGTCGAGTTCCTCGCATTCCTGGGCGGCGGCTACGCCGCGGGCCGGATGGCGCGGTTCTCCGGGGCCCGGCAGGGCGTGTCCGTGTGGCTGTGGTCCCTGTTCGGCCGCTCCGTGGCCACCGTCGCGGGACTGGTGTGGGCCGACACCGTCGGCCTGGCGCCCGTGGGCGTCTCGGCCCAGGCGCTGATCGGCGACCTGCTCGTCCCGGGCCTGCTCGCGGTCCTCGCCGTGCTCGCCGTCGACCTGCTCGCGGCGGTGCTCGGCGGGCTGTGGGGCGTCCGCTACCACCGCAGGGTCGATCGCTGGGGGGACGGACCGGAGGACCGGGCCCGGTAACTTTGCGTCCCAGCACCGTGTCGGGTTCGCATCCGACCACCAAAGAGGGGACAATCGGAACACCTCGGTGAGATCCGTCACCCCCACGCGGAAATCTGCGGACCGGCCCACCGAGCAGCACCCGGAGGAAACACCCATGCCGTCCACCCTTGTCGCCGTCGTCGATGACCACGAGGTCGTCCGGGAGGGCGTCCGCCTCGTCTCCATGACCTCGCAGGCGGACGTGAAGCTCGTCGGATCGGCCTCCAGCGTCCCCGGACTCCTCGACCAGCTGGGCCGGGACCCCGAGAACCCCGCCCTCACCGCCCAGGGCGCCAAGCGGATCGAGTGCGAGGTCGTGCTCCTGGACCTGTCCCTCGACGACATGTCCCGCCCCGCCACCAACGTGGAGCTGCTGCGCGCCGCCGGCATGAAGGTGCTCATCTTCAGCATCGGCGAGAACGCCGCGCTGATCCGCGAGGCGCTGCGGGCCGGCGCGCTGGGCCTGGTGCGCAAGTCGGACCCGCTCGAGCACGCGATCGAGGAGGCCCGCAACATCGCCGAGGGCAAGCCCGTGATCACCAAGGAGCTCGCCGCCGCGATCGACGGGGACGTGGAGTTCTCCCGGGCCAGCCTCTCCCCGCGGGAGCAGGAGACCCTGCGGCTCTACGCCTCCGGCTTCGCCCAGGTACAGGTCGCACGCCGGATGGGCATCAAGCAGAGCGCCGTCAAGACCAACATCGACCGCATCCGGGAGAAGTACGCGCGCGTCGGGCGCCCGGCGCCCACCAAGATCGACCTGCGCATCCGGGCGATCGAGGACGGCCTGGTCGAGCCCACGGCGGACATCACCACGGCGGAGAAGCATCTGTGATCCGCCCCTCGCCCCGGTGAGGGCCGCCGCTCCGTGAGCCACGCCGCGCACCGGCCCCCGCTCGCCTACCGGAAGGTCCCCGCCCGGCGGCGCCGCAGCAGCCTCCTGGTGCCGACCTCGCCGCAGGAGCTGGGGATGAACTCCTACCGCATCCACCTGCTCGCGAACATCTGCCACGGGCTGGTCGTCGTCGCGCTGTTCCTGGAGGCCCTCACCATCGTCGAGGACCAGCTGCGCGCCTTCGAACGGTGGCACCTGGTGTTCCTGCTGGCCCTCCTGGTCAACGGCGGCGCGATGCTCCTCCAGGGCGCCAGGCGGCAGGTGCGGATGTGGCCGGTGCTCGCGGCCCCGGTGCTCGTGGCCCTCACCGTCCTGACCCTCCCGCTCGCCTGGACGGGCACCGCTCCGCCGCAGGACCCGTGGGTGGAGCCGTTCATCCTGCTCGCGGCCGCCGCCACCGTGGTTGCGTGGAGCATCGAGCTGGCCGTCGCGTACCTGGCGTCCGTCACGGTCTTCTACCTCCTGGTCATGGTGCGCACCACGGAGTCGGCGGACGTGATGGGCGTGCTGTTCGACGCCACGAGCCGGATCGCGTTCGGCGTGGTCCTCGTGGTGCTGATCAGCCTGGTCTACAAGGGCGGGCAGAACGCGGACCAGGTGTACGCGGCCGCGATCGCGCAGGAGCTGCAGCTGAACCGCTCGCGCTCGCAGGCCGAGGAGCAGGAGCGGCTGGACCGCCTCATCCACGACAACGTCATGGCCGCCCTGCTGGACGCCGGACGGGCCCCGGGCCCCGTCCAGCGGCGCACCCGGGAGCTGGCCCAGCGGGCCCTCGAGGTCCTCTCCTTCGAGGAGCGCCGCGCCGAGGGCAAGGGCACCACCGTGGTGCACACCCTGCTCGACGACCTGCTCGAGTCCCTCTCCCCGTGGCGCAACCGGGTGCGCTTCAACAGCATCACCCCCTACATCAGGCCCCCCGGCCAGCCGCGCCCGCTCATCCCCGTGGAGACGGCGCAGGCGCTCGTGCAGGCGGTCACCGAGGCGGTCTCCAACAGCGCCCGCCACGCCGGCACCGAGGTCACCTTCGTGACCATGGACGGCGGCGTGTGCCCGCCCACCCCCCTCAACCCCGAGGGCTTCTTCCTGCGCTTCCAGGTGGTGGACCGCGGCCGCGGCTTCCAGGTCCGCAGCATCGACTCCCGGCGGCTCGGGGTCCGCGTGTCCATCCTGGGCAACGTGCGCCACGTGGGCGGCGCGGTGGACGTCGACAGCGCACCGGGCCGCGGCACGCGCGTCACGATCCTCTGGCCCCGGGACGCGCAGCCGTGATCTCCCGCACCCTCTTCCATCCCCTGAGCCTGGTGGCCGCCACGGTGTTCTTCCTGATCCCCGTGGTGCTCGGGATCCTGCAGACGCCCAGCATGGACAAGCCGGACCTCATGCAGGCCGCGCTCGTCACCTACGTGGTCGCGGTGGCGCTGGTCGTCTACCCGTACGGGCAGCGCCGGCTGCCCGATCTGCCCGCGGCCCTGGGCGTGCTCCTCATGCTGGTGTCGATCCAGCGCTCCTACGACGCCCTGAACCCCCAGGCTGAGCTGTTCGGCGGGCAGTGGTTCACCCTGGGCTTCGACGGCTTCCTCGTGGTCCTGGGCATCCGGCGCCGCGCGGGGTGGGGCTGGGCCACGCTCGTCATCGCGGTCGCCGTGTCCATGACGTGGGGCGCCCGCTCCGCCCTGGGCCTCTGGGACGCGGCGCTGACGAACGCCGCGGCGGCGGCCCTGCTGCTCGCGAGCCAGCTCATCGCCCGGGAGTACGACCGGGCCTCCGCCGCGTTCGCCGAGGCCCGGGACATGGTGATCTCGGCGCGCTCCCACGACGAGGCGGAGCAGGACACGGTCAACGCCTCCGTGCAGCGCGTGCACGAGGTGCGCCGCCTCGCGGGCGGACTGCTCGAGCGGATCGCGCACGACCCCTCCCCCGTCTCCGAGTACGAGATCGAGCAGTTCCGCCTCACCGAGGCGCAGCTGCGGGACTCCATCCGGGGCCGGTCGATCGCCACCCCCTACCTGCTCGAGGTCACGCGGGCGGCGCGGGCCCGGGGCGTGCTGGTGGACATCCTGGACGAGCGCGGCAAGCCCCTGCCCACGGCGGTGCTGCGCGCGGCCACCCGCCAGGCCATGGAGGTGCTCAACGCCGCGACCTCGGGATCGGTCACGATCCGCGCCTTCCCGGAGGGAGAACCCGCCGCGGTGTTCATCGTCCACGACGGCAACGCCGGGGACGAGGAGCCCGTGGCCATCGAGATCGCCGACGGCACCGGTGCGGTCTCCCGGTTCTGACCGGCTCCACCGCCCACGGTGCGGGCACCCGCACTGCACCCGGTCCCCCGGCGCCCCGGACACCGCCGGCACCGTCCACAGGGAGCCGCGTCCCTGCGGTCCGCCGGCCCGGCGTTCCTACCGTGGTCCCATGGACACCGCCTCCGCCGGGCACGACCCGCACCCCGCCGACGACCGCTCCCGCCCTGGCACGACCGCCCGCCCGCCCGCCGCCCACCGCTCCCGCGGCGCCCACGACCGCCCCGACGACCGCCCGCCCGACACCGCCCTCCGGGGCGGCGCCGGCCGCTCCCCCGACGACGCCTTCCGCGCCGTGCTCTGCGGGGACGGCCTGCGCCGCTGCCCCTGGGCGCCCACGGGCCCGGCCGCCCTCGAGGAGCACGACCGGCGCTGGGGCGCACGGCCCACGGACTCCTCCGGCTGGTTCGAGGCCCTCGGCCTGGAGATCTTCCAGGCGGGCCTGGCCCGCTGGAGCATCGCCCAGCGGCGGGAGGGCCTGCGCCGGGCGCTGCGGGACTTCGTCCCCGAGGAGATCGCCCGGATGACCGAGGACGACGTCGACGGGCTGCTCCTGGATCCCGCGGTCATCCGCAACCGGGTCAAGATCGAGGCCGTGGTGCACAACGCGCGCGCCTGCTGCGAACTCGGTCCCGAGGACTGGGCGGAGCACGTCCGGGACCTCCGCCCGGCCGCCGCCGAGCCGCCCCTGACCGTCCTGGAGGAGTCCCGCCGCTCCCCCGAGGGGGACCGGCTGGCCGCGCGGCTCAAGGAGCAGGGACTCGTGTTCGTGGGGCGCACCACCGCGCACCGGTTCCTGCTCCGCCCCGGGGTGCTCCCCGGGCACCTGGCCGGGTGCTTCAGGGGCGGGACTGGAACCGGAGGATCCGGGTGAGGGCCTCCTCCACCCGGTCGGGCCCCGCGGCGAAGGACAGCCGGATCGCGCGGTGGCCGCGCGCGGCGTCGAAGTCCAGGCCCGGGACGACCGCGACGGCCTCCGTCTCCAGCAGCCGCCGGCACCACTCCAGGGAGCTGCCGTGCCGCTCGAGCTGCTCCCCGAGGTCGGCGTAGAGGTAGAACGCCCCGTCCGCCGGCGCGACCTCCCCCCACCGGAGCGCCGGGAGCGCGTCCAGGAGCAGGCTTCGGGAGCGTGCGAACTGCTCGACCGCCCGGTCCGCCCCGGCGTAGGCGTCCGGGGTAAAGGCCTCCACGGCGGCGTGCTGCGCGGCGGCGGGCGGGCAGAGGCACAGGTTGCCGGCCAGCGCGTCGACCGCGGCCGCGAGGTCCCGGGGCAGCAGGGCCCACCCCAGCCGCCACCCCGTCATCCCCCAGTACTTGGAGAAGGAGGAGATCACCACGGCGTCGCGGTCGTGCTCCCACGCGCTGGTGCCCCGGTACGGCCCGCCGTCGCGGGGCGCGCCGCCCTCCGGGGCGGTGTGCACGATCCCGTGGTAGATCTCGTCGCTGATCAGGCGCGTCCCGTGCTCGGTGCACCACCGGGCCAGCGCCGCCAGCTCTCCCGGCTCCAGCACGGTGCCGGTCGGGTTCGCCGGGCCCGCCACCACCAGTCCCTGCAGGGGCCCGTGCGCGGCGACCGCGGCGTCGAGCATCGCGGGCGTGGGCTGGAAGCGGGTCGCCGCCCCGCAGTCGAGCTCGACCACCTCGGCGCCCAGGGCGGCCAGGGTGTTGCGGTAGGCGGGGTAGCCCGGCCGGCACACCGCCACCCGGTCCCCCGCGTCGAACGCCGCCAGGAAGGTGAGCACGAGCGCCCCGGAGGCCCCCGTGGTGATCGCGACGTCCTCGGGACGGACGTCGAGCCCGTACCACCGGGCGTAGTGGCCGGCCACCGCCCGGCGCAGCGGCTCGATCCCGAGGGCGGGGGTGTAGCCCAGCCCCTCGTTGCGGGCGTGCACCCGGGCGGCCGCCCGCGCGACGGGACCCGGGGCGCCGCCGGAGGGCTCCCCCGCGCAGAGGGAGACGACGTCCCGGCCGGCGGCGCGCAGGCGCTCGACGTCGGCGAGAATCTCCATCACCCGGAACGGCGGCACCGCCGAGCGTGCGGAGGGACGGGGCGGCAGGTGCGCAGGCATGCGCCCAGCCTACGGCCGCCGTGGTCCGGCGCGATCGCGGTCATGCCCCGTCATGCGCACTTCGGGGGACAGACTTTTGTCCAGGCCTCCGCAATACTGGATCCAGTCCTGGACGTCAGGAGGCCGCACTGAGGCGGTCCTCCGGGCGTGGGGGGACAGGTCTCCGGCATCAGTGCCGGGGGCCGACGGGCAGGTTGCCACCGCGGCCGGCGTCGCACGAGTGATCCATCGTGAATGAGATGTGTGATTGTGTCTGGGGGGATTTCAATCACGGGTCCACAGGAGATGGGGCGCCGGGCACAGGACGCAACCGCCCAGTTCCACGTCGGTGCGGCGTCGGGTCCCGGCCCGGCGGGGAGAGCCGTGAGACGTGGCGGCACGCGCGTCGACGAAGCAGCACACGGCCCCGCACCGATCGGTGCGGGGCCGTTGCCGTGCCGCTCGTGCCGCGGACCGCACGGGCCGGGGCTCACTCCAGCAGCAGCGCCGGCTCCTCGAGGATCCGGGCCACGTCCGCGGTGAAGCGGGCCGCGAGGTCCCCGTCGACCACGCGGTGGTCGAAGGACCCGCCCAGCGTGGTGACCCAGCGGGGCACCACGGCGCCGTCCACGACCCACGGCTTCTGCTTGATGCTCCCGAACGCGATGATCGCCACCTCGCCGGGATTGATGATCGGCGTGCCGGTGTCGAGGCCCAGGGCCCCGATGTTGGTCACGGTCAGGGTGCCGCCCTGCATGTCGGCCGGCTGGGTGCGTCCCGCCCGGGCGGTCCGCGAGAGCTCGTCGAGGGCCACGGCCAGCTCGCGCAGCGAGAGGTCCTGGGCGTCCTTGACGTTCGGGACCATGAGCCCGCGCGGCGTGGCCGCCGCGATGCCCAGGTTGACGAAGTGCTTGACGAGGATCTCCTCGTCCGTCCACGTCGCGTTGACCATCGGGGTGCGGGCCGCGGCCCACACGACGGCCTTCGCGAGCACCAGCAGGGGCGTGACCTTGACGCCCTCGTAGTCCGGGGCGGCCTTGAGCCGCCGGACGAACTCCATGGTGCGCGTGGCGTCGACCTCCACGAAGACCGAGGCGTGCGGGGCGCTGAAGGCGCTGCGCACCATGTTCTGCGCCGTGGCCTTCCGCACGCCCTTGACGGGGATCCGCTCGATCCGCTCCTCCGGGGCCGCGGGGCGGCGCCGGTCCACGGCCTCGCCGAGCCGCGCCACGTGGGCGAGCAGGTCCTGCTTGGTGATCTGTCCGGCGGCGCCCGTGGCGGGGACGTCGGCGAGGTCGACGCCCAGGTCCCGTGCGGCCTTCCGGACGGGAGGCTTCGCCAGCGCGGGGCGGCGCGGGACGACCTCGACGGCCGGTGGCACGTCGCCGCGACCGGGCCGGCGCCAGACGCCGCTGTCCTCGGCCAGCCGGGCGGCGCGCCCGGCGATGCCCTGGGCCGCCGTGCCGATCCCACCGCCGAGCCCGGCCCCCAGCGGGCCCCGGGACAGCTTCTCCGTCCAGCCCGCGGGACGGGCCGGCTCCGGCTCGGCCTCCGGCACCGCCGGCGGGGCCGCCCGGCGGCGCCGGCGCACGGGGTCGGCCTTGGGCCCGGAGCCGACGAGCGGCCGGTCCGCACCGGGCTCCCCGCCCTCCCCCAGGATCCCGGGGACGCCGGATGCCGGGGCGGGCTCCGCCGACTCGCCCGGGGAGCCCACGGCGATGATGGGGGTGCCGACCTCGACCGTGCTGCCCTCGGCGGCCAGCAGGTCCAGGACGGTGCCGGCGTACGGGGACGGCAACTCGACCACGGACTTCGCGGTCTCGATCTCGACGAGCACCTGGTTGACCGTGACGGTCTCCCCCGGTGCGACCTTCCACGCGAGGATCTCCGCCTCGGTCAGGCCCTCGCCGACGTCGGGCAGGTTGAAGATCTGGGGCATGTCAGTACTTCCTCTCTCGCGCGCGGCCCCCGGGCCGGCGGCGGTGCCGCCGGCCCGGGGGCCGGCGACCGGGTCGGCGGGGTCAGTAGGCGAAGGACCGGTCCAGGGCCTCGAGGATGCGGTCGAGGTCCGGCACGTACTGGTCCTCGACGGCGGCCACCGGATACGGCAGGTGGTAGGCGCCCACCCGCAGCACCGGTGCCTCGAGGGAGTAGAACGCCCGCTCGGTGAGGCGGGCGGCGATCTCCCCGCCGAGGCCGCCGAAGGTCGGGGCCTCGTGGGCGACGACGAGGCGGCCGGTCCGGCGCACGGAGTCCTCGAGGGTGTCGAAGTCGATCGGCGACAGCGAGCGCAGGTCGATCACCTCGACGCTGCGCCCGTCCTCCTCCGCCGCCTGCGCCGCGGCGAGCGCGACGGGCACGAGGGGGCCCCAGGCCACCACGGTGGCGTCCTCGCCGTGACGGACGACTTGCGCGGAGAACGGGTCGGCGGTCGGGCGCTCGACGTCCACCGCGCCCTTGAGCCAGTACCGCCGCTTGGGCTCGAAGACGATGACGGGGTCCTCGCACGCGATGGCCTGCTGGGTCATCCAGTAGGCGTCCTGGGCGTTGGACGGCGTGACGATGCGCAGCCCCGCCGTGTGCGCGAACAGCGCCTCGGGGGACTCCGAGTGGTGCTCCACCGAGCCGATGACCCCGCCGTACGGGATGCGGATCGTCACGGGGACGGTGACGTCCCCGTTGGTGCGGTTGCGCATCTTGGCCAGCTGCGTGGTGATCTGGTTGAACGCCGGGAAGGAGAAGCCGTCGAACTGGATCTCGCACACGGGCCGGTAGCCGCGCAGGGCGAGCCCGATGGCGGTGCCCACGATCCCGGCCTCCCCCAGCGGGGTGTCCATCACCCGGTGGGCGCCGAAATCCGCCTTGAGCCCCTCGGTGACGCGGTAGACGCCGCCGAGGGAACCGATGTCCTCACCCATGAGCAGCACCCGGGGGTTCTCCTCCATGGCCCGGCGCAGGCCCGCGTTGACCGCCTTCGCGATCGTCAGGTCGGGTGCGGTGCTCATGCGAGGTCCTCCTGGGTGCCGGCGGTCTGCGGGTCGGGGGCCCCGGCCACGGGGTCGGCCGCCACGGTCAGTCCGGCGGCCTGCGTGCCCCGGTCCGGTCCGGCGGTGCCCGGCCCGGCGTCGTCGTCGGTGTCGGTGTCGGTGTCGGCGAAGCCCGCCTGGTAGGCCGCGTACCAGGCGCGCTCCTCCTCCACGAGGGCGTGCGGCTCGGCGTAGGGCCGGTCGAAGAAGTCCTCGAACGCGGGCGGATCCATGGCCAGCACGAGGGCGCGGGCCTGGTCGGCGAACGCCTGGGCATCGACCGCGACGTCGGCGAAGAAGTCGTCGCCGGTGCCGTGGGCCTCGCGCAGGTGCGCCTCGAGACGGAGCAGCGGGTCGAGCTCGCTCCAGTGCTGCTCGTCCTCCCGCAGGCGGTACTTGGTGGGGTCGTCCGCGGTGGTGTGGGCCCCCAGCCGGTAGGTCTCGGCCTCCACGAGCACCGGGCCCTGGCCGGCGCGGGCCTTCTCGAGCGCGTACCGCGAGGCCGCCAGCACTGCGAGGACGTCGTTGCCGTCCACGCGGATCCCCTCGAAGCCGTACCCCGCGGCGCGCTCGGCCAGGGGCACGCGGGACTGGGTGCGGAACGGCACCGAGATGGCCCACTGGTTGTTCTGCACGAAGAAGACCACCGGGGCGTCGTAGGACGCGGCGAAGACCATGCCCTCGTGGACCTCGCCCTGGGTGGAGGTGCCGTCCCCGAAGTAGACGACCGCGGCCGCCGGCTCGGCCTCCCGGCCCTCCGCCTCGGCCGTCCGCCGGTCCAGGTCGATGCCCATGGCGTAGCCCACGGCGTGCGGGACCTGGCAGCCGAGCACGATGGAGTAGACGTTCATGTGGTGCCGGCTGGGCCGCCAGCCCCCGGCGCTGTGCCCGCGGAACACGGTGAGCAGCTCGGCGGGCTCGACGCCCCGCTCGATGGCCACGGCGTGCTCCCGGTAGGTCGGGAACACGTGGTCGGCCGGGTGCAGCGCACGGGCGGAGCCCACCTGGGCGGCCTCCTGCCCGCGCATCGGCGCCCACAGCACCAGCTGCCCCTGCCGCTGGAGGTTGGTCGCCTCCTCGTCGAAGCGGCGGGCCAGCGCCATCGAGCGGTACAGCCCGCGCAGCTGCTCGGCGTCGACGTCGCGCACGTACGGGGACAGGACCGGGTCCTCGCTCAGCCGGCCGTCCCGGTCGAGGAGCCGCACCAGGCGCGTGCGCACCTCCGGCGTCGGCACGGTGCGGGCCGGCACGGGGGCGGCCGGGGACGATGGGGCGGCATCCATGGGCAGGACGTCCTTTCGGGTTGCTCGGGAGGGAGCCGGGCCGGCGCGGCCGCGGATCAGAGCACGGGCGGGTGGGGGAACTGCGCGCACAGCTCCAGGAACCGGGTGTTGGCCTCCGGCTCCCCGATGGTCACGCGCACGCCCTCGTCGCCGAAGCGGCGCACGGACAGGGCGTGGGCGTCGCACAGCTCGGCGAAGCCCCCGCTGTGCTCCCCCAGGTTCAGCCACACGAAGTTGGCCTGCGTCTGCGGGTACGGCCAGCCGAGCCCGTCGAGCCCGGCGAGGACCCGCTCCCGCTCGTCGACGACCCGCTGGACGCGCTCGGCCACCTGGTCGTAGTGGCGCACGGACGCGATCGCCGCGCGCTGGGCGAGGTCGGTCACGGAGAACGCGGGGGACGCCTGGCGCAGGTACTGGGTGATCTCCTGGCGGGCCACGGAGTAACCAATCCGGAGCCCGGCCAGACCGTGGGCCTTGGAGAACGTCCGCAGCACGACGACGTTGGGGTGCCGGCGGTACAGGTCGACGCCGTCGACGAGGTCGTCGCGGCGCTGGAACTCCTGGTATGCCTCGTCGATCACCACGACCACGTCGCGCGGCACGGCGGCGAGGAACTCCTCGACCTGCGCGGTGGTGAGGCTGGGGCCCGTCGGGTTGTTCGGCGTGCACAGCAGCACGACCTTCGTCCGGGCGGTGACCGCGGCGGCCATGGCCTCGAGGTCGTGGGAGCCGTCCCGGCGGTTCGGGACCGGGACGCCCAGCCCGCCGGAGAGCCCGATGCTGATCGGGTAGGCCTCGAAGGAGCGCCAGGCGTGCACCACCTCGTCCGGGGTGCCGTCCTCGCCGGCGCCCACGAGGGCGCCGAGCAGCTGGTTGAGCGCGCCGAGGCTGCCGGCGCCGGTGACGATGTCCTGGCCGGGAACGCCGAGGAACTCGCCGAGCACCTCCCGCAGCTCCGCGGAGGTCGTCTCGGGGTAGCGGTGCACCGCGTCCCAGCCGGCGAGGACCTCCTTGACGGCGGGCACGGGCCCGAACGGGTTCTCGTTGGAGGACAGCTTGTAGGACACGAGCCCGTCCACCACGACCGGGGGCTTGCCGGCCGCGTAGCGGGGAAGTCGGGACAGAGCCGGGCGCGGCCGGACCGCCGGGGTGGTGGCGGTGGCCGGGCCCGAGGCCGGGGCGGTGCCGGCCAGGGTGCGGGTAGCGTCGCTGGTACTCATGGAGGTCATGCTATCCCCGCACCCCCGGGGTTCCCCCGGTCGATGACGCCCCTCCGGACGACCCGCTGCTTTTCGGGGCGAAAGCTACAACCGGGTTCCGCGAAAGTTGGCGGCGGACGACAATTCGTCCGCCCGGGAGCGCGCGGGGGCCGTGGAAGAATGTGCCCATGCCCAACACCGATCGCATCCTGTCCTCAGGGCGCGCGGCGCTCGCCGCCGCCGTCCCGCCCGTCGCGCTGGGGCCCCTCGACGGCCGCTACCAGCCCGTGGTCGCGCCCCTGGTCGACCACCTCTCCGAGGCCGCCCTCAACCGCAACCGCGTGCACGTGGAGGTCGAGTGGTTCGTGCACCTCACCGAGCGGTCGGTGCTGCCGGGGCTGGCGCCCCTGACCCAGGAGCAGACCGCGGGGCTGCGCCGGATCGTCACGGACTTCGACACGGACTCGGTCGCGGAGCTCGCGGAGATCGAGGCCGTGACGGTCCACGACGTCAAGGCCGTGGAGTACTACATCGGCCGCCGGCTGCCCGCCCTGGGACTGGAGCACCTAATCCCCCTCGTGCACTTCGGCTGCACCTCCGAGGACATCAACAACCTGGCGTGGGCCCTGGGGGTCAAGGACGCCACGACCGAAGTGTGGCTGCCCGCGGCCCGGGCGCTCGTGGCCGACGTCGCGGCGCTGGCCGGGTCCGCGGCGGAGACCCCCATGCTCTCCCGCACCCACGGCCAGCCCGCCACGCCCACCACGCTGGGCAAGGAGATGGCGGTGGTCGCCCACCGCCTGGGCCGCCAGCTGTCCCGGATCGAGCGCACCGAGTACCTGGGGAAGATCAACGGCGCCACGGGCACCTACGCCGCCCACTACGCGTCCGTCCCGGACGCGGACTGGACGGAGGTCTCGCGCGAGTTCGTGGAGGGCCTGGGCCTGTCCTGGAACCCGCTGACCACCCAGATCGAGTCCCACGACTGGCAGGCCGAGCTCTACGCCGACCTCGCCCGGTTCAACCGGATCCTGCACAACTTCTGCACCGACGTGTGGTCCTACATCTCGATCGGCTACTTCCAGCAGATCCCCGTGGAGGGCGCCACCGGCTCCTCCACCATGCCGCACAAGGTCAACCCCATCCGCTTCGAGAACGCCGAGGCGAACCTCGAGCTCTCCAACGCCCTGCTGGACGCCCTCGGCGCCACGCTCGTGACGTCCCGGTGGCAGCGCGACCTCACCGACTCCTCGTCCCAGCGCAACATCGGCGTGGCCTTCGGGCACTCCCTGCTCGCGGTCTCCAACGTGAGCAAGGGCCTCGCCCGCCTCGACGTGGCGGAGGCGGTTCTGGCCGCCGATCTCGACGCGAACTGGGAGGTCCTCGCGGAGGCGGTCCAGATGGTCATGCGCGCCGAGGCGATCGCCGGCGTCGAGGGCATGGACAACCCCTACGAGCGCCTCAAGGACCTGACCCGCGGCCGCCGGGTGGACGCCGCCCGGCTCCAGGAGTTCGTGGCGGGCCTGGGCCTGTCCCCGGCCGCGGAGCGGCGGCTGTCCGGGCTGACCCCGGCCACCTACACGGGCATCGCGGCGGACCTCGTGCGCTTCCTGTGAGCCCGTGCCCCGCGTGACGACGGGGTGCCCGGGCACGGGGCGTCGGGACGCGCCCGGGCCCGGGCACCCCGTGCCGCGCGGATCGGACCGTTCGGATCAGTCCGTGCGGATCAGACGGTTCGGATCAGACGGACGGGAGATCGTGCAGGTTGTTGCACACGGTGTCCTCCGGGGCGGCCCACAGCCGCTTCTCGCACCCGGCGGACACCACGCGGACCCGCAGCTGTCCCGACGATCCCGGGACGTAGTAGAGGTGGACCTCGCTCTCGATGTCCCGGATGATCCGGGTGGTCGACCGCGGGGACCACACCTCCGCGGGATTGCACAGCGCGACGATGTTCCCGAGGGGGTCCGTGCGGACGCCCGTGACGGGTCGCTGGTCGGTCATCGGTAGCACTCCTGAGCTCGTGCCCCGGCCGGCACCGCCGGTCCGGGGATCAGTCCTATACCACGGTGCGGTCCTGCGCACCACCCTCCACCGGGGTCGCGTGCCGGCCGCCTGGGTTTTCGTTTGCTTTTGACGCACTCCGGGCGTTCGCTTTTGACTCACGGGGCGTTGCCCGGGATCATCGGTGCCTGAACCCTCTCTCGCGGCGGACCTGGATCCTGGTCCGCGGGACCGGAGAGGACGGTGCTCGGACCACGGCCTTCGGGGGAAGGCAGGCTCCGGGCGCACCGGGGACAGTGATCATGACAGTGGGGGATCATGACAATGGATGGGGAACACTCGATCAGGCTGCGGCTTCTCGGCAACGTCGAGGTCGAGCTCGACGGCACCGTGCTGGCCCTGGGCCACCGGCAGCAGCGCCTGCTGGCCGCGCTCGCCGTCCTCGGTCCCAAGCCGCGCCGGTTCCTCGGCGAGCTGCTGTGGCCCGACCGGACCGCGGAGCGCGCGATGGGCAGCCTGCGCACCACCGTCTTCAACATCTCGCGCCAGGTGCCCGGGGCCGTCGGGGCCCGCGGCAACAACATCGCCCTGGCCGAAACGGTCACCGTGGACCTGCACGAGCTGCGCGCGTCCCTGGACCGGGCGGCCACCGCCACGGCGCCCGTGACGGAGGACCCCTGGTTCCTGTCCCCCGACGGCGCCCAGCTGCTGCCCGGCTGGTACGACGGCTGGGTGATGGCCGAGCAGGACCGGCTGCGGACCCTGTACGTCAACGCCGTGGAGCACCTCGCCCGGCTCTCCCTGGAGCACCGCGACTTCTACCGGGCCCACGTGCTCGCCGACAACGTCCGGGCCCTCGACCCGCTGCGGGAGAGCGCGGTCCGCGTGTCGATCGAGGCGGACCTGGGTCTCGGCAACAACGCCCCGGCCCTGCAGACGTTCCGCAGCTTCTGCAGCACGATGGCCGACGAGCTCGGAGCTCCGCCCTCCCCCCAGATCACCCAGCTGATGGGCCACATGCGCAGCGCCTGACGCGCTCCCGCCCGGGGCCGTCCCGGCCGGTGCGTGCCAGGCGGCGGAGGAACGGCGTCCCCGCGACCCGCTGCCGGGTCGCGGGGACGTCCACTGGGCGGTCATGGCCGGGTCATCGTCCCGAGGTCAGGGCGGCCGTGGCCGACCGCACCGGGATGCCGCGCCAGGCGGTGTGGGGCAGCAGCTGCTCGCCCTTCATCACCAGCGACAGCGCGTCCACCGAGACACCCGCGCCGACCGTCGTGTCGTAGAGCACGATCGAGCGCGCACCGACGGAGGCCCCGGGCAGGATCTCCACGTGGGACATCTTCATCACGCGGTCCTCGAAGAGGTGCGTCTGCAGCGACACGTCCGTCGAGACGGCGGCGTCGTCGCCGATGTGGACGAGGTCGAACTCGGTCAGGTAGGTGGTGCCGATGTACGTCCGCCGGCCGATCTGCGCGCCGAACAGGCGCAGGACCGGGCCGATCAGGGGCGTGCCCACGAGACCGCCGATGAGGGCGGGGACCGCCGCGGACTCGTACACGCCGGTGACGAACTCGCTGCGCCGGACGAAGTTGTCCCACAGCGGCTCGACGCGCTGGCGGTACCGGCCCACGATCGCCCACTTCAGGACGACGACGGCGAGGACCACGGTCAGGCCGGTGGCCAGCGCGACGAGGGGCAGCACGGCGACGAAGCCGAGCAGCGTCAGCTCGGGCACCAGGGCGACCGACGCGAGCAGGCCCAGGTAGCCGATCAGCCCGATCAGCGCCGGCGGGACCGTGATGCGCAGCGCCTCGATGACGAGGCGGGCCGCCACCTTGCCGCGCGAGGGCCGGAAGGTGAGGCTCTCGTCGTAGTTGCCGCTGTCCTGCCGGCGGGGCAGGAACATGGCGGGCGAGCCCAGCCAGGACGTGCCGTCCGGCACGTCGGCCGGGGGCACCGAGGCGACGCCCACCAGGGAGCCCTCGCCCATCCGGGTGCCCGAGGGCACGAACGCGGCGTTGCCCACGAACGAGCGGTCGCCCACCACGGTGCGCTCCATGTACAGGTGACCGTGGTGGTAGACGGCGCTGCCCACGCTGGCCATGTCCGCGACGAAGCTCCCCTCGCCGAGGGTGAGGAGGTCCGGGTCGATGTGGCCGACCGTGGAGACCTCGGAGCGGGGGCCGACCTTGGCGCCCAGGGCGCGCAGCCAGGGAACGGTGTACATCGTGGCGTACAGGGCGTTGGTGCTCTCCAGGCTGGTGGAGAGCAGCTGGTCCGCCATCCACTTGCGCACGCCGAGCCCGCTGCGCACGGGGTGGATGCCGGTGGGCGTACGGCGCAGGACGATCTTCCGCCCGCCCGCGACCACGGCGCAGACCGTGAGCACGTAGACGACGCCGACCGCCGGGGTGAGGGCGAGCCCCACGGGGAGCCCGAACTCCAGGGCCGCGGCCCAGATCATCAGGAAGGACGGGAGCACCAGGACGAAGGGCATCAGCTCGAGGACCAGCCAGCCTAGGAGCAGGCCGGCCGCCAGCGGGGCGGGCCAGCGTCCGCTGGGCATCGGGCGCCGCTCCATCCGCTCGAGCAGCTCGTCGTCCCCGTCACCGGGCCGGGCCGGGGAGCCCAGCCAGTGCTCGCCGGCGGGGATCGTCTGGTTGCGGGAGGCCAGGGACTGCTCGGCCAGGCGGGCACCGTCCTCGATCCGGGTGCCCGGCTGCAGGAGGGCGTTGGCCCCCACGAACGCGTCGTCGCCGATGTGCACCGGCGCGATGGTCACCCACCCCTCCTCGACCTGGGCGGTCTGCACGGAGGAGTTGTAGCCGATGCTGGCGCGGGCGCCGACGGTGACGAGCGAGGGCAGGCCGATGGCGGCGGTGCCCACGTGGGCGTCCGGACCGATCCTGGCGCCCAGCAGGCGCAGGTAGACGGCGGCCATCGGGGTGCCGGTCAGGAGGTTGAGCGGCGAGAGCCGGGTCAGCCCGTCGATGCACCACAGCAGGTAGTACTGCCGGCCCCAGAGGGCGTGGTGCCCCGGTCTGACGAAGCGGCCCAGCACGCGGGAGCCGAGGAACGGCAGGAGGACGCGGGCGAGCACGGAGACCAGGACGCCCACCAGGAGCATGTCCCACATCAGGGCGTAGCTGAACTGCCCGCCGTAGGAGTACAGGACCGCGGCGAGCGGAGAGCCGACGAGCATGGCCGCCAGGACCATCGTCGTCACCTGCGCGAGGCCGCACAGCGCCACGCGGCCGCTGGTGTGGTGCAGCGGCGCGGGGCGGTCGTCCGGGGCGGCCGCGGCGGGGACGTACGCCGGGGCGGCGTCCAGGTGGCGCGCCAGGTCCCGGACGGTCGGGTAGGTGTAGATGTCCGCGATGGAGATGTCCTGGTCCGGGTGCGCGCGGCGCAGCTCGGACGTGGCGGTCGCGGCGAGCAGCGAGTGCCCGCCGAGCTCCATGAAGAAGTCCGCCTCCACGGAGAGCTGGTCCTCGGGGATGCGGAAGACCTTCGACCACACCTCCGTGATCCCCCACTCGGCGTCCGTCGCCGGCGGGACCAGCCCCATCGTGGTCACGAAGCGGGGCGTGCTGGGGTCCGGCAGGTTCTTCCGGTCCACCTTGCCGCTGACCATCATCGGCATCGCGGGCAGGATCTCGTAGAAGGACGGCACCATGTACGGCGGCAGCGCCGCGACCACGGAGTCGTGGAGCAGCTCGAAGAGGGCGCGCTCGTCGCGCACCGGGGCGCGCAGGGTGAGGAACGCCGCGACGTCGTCGCCGCCGGAGGTGAGCTTCACGGCGGCGTCCGCCACCGCGTCCTCCCGGCGCAGCACGTTCTCGATCTCCTGCAGGTCCGCGCGGTGACCGCGGATCTTCACCTCGCTGTCGGCGCGGCCGAGGTACTCGATCTCGCCGTCGGGCATGAACCGGCCCAGGTCGCCGGTGCGGTAGATCCGTCCGGCCCGGGGCCCGTCCGGGTGGGGGCGGAAGCGCTCCTCGGTGACGTGCGGCAGGTTGACGTAGCCGCGGGCCACGCCGGGGCCGGCGATGCAGATCTCGCCGGGCTCGCCGTCGGCGACCTCGTTCATCTCCTCGTCGAGGATCCGCACCTCGTAGGTGGGCAGGGGTTTGCCGATGGTCACGGGCCGTCCGGGGGCGAGCTCGCCCCACGTGGCGGTCACGGTGCCCTCGGTGGGGCCGTAGGTGTTGAGCATCCGGCGCTCGGGGGTGGACCACCGCTCCACGAGGTCGGCGGGGCAGGCCTCGCCGCCCACCAGGATGCTGCGGATGCGGGGCAGGTCGTGCTCCAGGGTGGCCAGGACGGTCGGCACGCAGTAGAGCACGGAGATCTCCATGCGCTGCAGGAACTCGGCGAGCCCCTGTCCCAGGCGGGCGTCGTCGGTGGGGCCGGCCACCAGGGAGGCGCCCACGGCCCAGGTCGGCCAGATCTCCTCGATGGAGAAGTCGAACGCGATGGTCATGCCCTGGTAGACGCGGTCCTCGGAGCGGACGTCGTAGACCTCGGGCACGATCTCGATGAAGTTGCAGATGCTCGAGTGCGCGACCTCGACGCCCTTGGGGCGGCCGGTCGAGCCCGAGGTGTAGATGATGTAGCACGTGGGGTCGCCCTCGTGGCGGACGACGGGGCGGTGCGCGGGCGCCTCCTCGAGCCGCTCGCCGATCCGGCCGACGTCGACGACGTCGGCGGGCGCGTCCTCGACCAGGGCCACGAACTCGGCGGAGGTCAGCATGAGGGACAGGTCGGAGTCCTCGGCGATGAACTGCACGCGGTCCGCGGGCAGGTTCGGGTCGATCGGGACGAAGGTGGCGCCCGTCTTGAGGATCGCCAGGAGGGACGCGTAGAGCATCGTGGAGCGCTGGAGCAGGATCCCGACGCGGTCGCCCGCGCTCAGGCCGTAGCCGGTGATCAGGTGGGCCAGACGGTTGGCGAGCTCGTCGAGCTCCGCGTAGGTGTAGGCCCGGCCGTCGGCGTGCAGCGCCTGGGCGTCGGGGGTCAGGTCGCAGCTGCGCTCGAAGAAGTGGTGCAGCCGGGTGGGCTTGGTCTCCGTGCTCCGGACGCCCCGGGTCGAGGGCTCCGTCCACGGAGCTGCTCCGGCGGGGCCCCCCTTCGCGGCGGCCTCGTCCCACAGCACTCGCTCTGCCGCCGCAGCCTCCTCGCGGCGGTGAGAGCGATGTGGCACTGAGGTCATGTCCAACTCCTTTCGATGCACGTAACACCGGTGTTACCGGCACGTCCGTTCTACGGAGCGGGGTGTTATGGCCTCCTCACGGATCCGTCACTGCGGCGTTATTCCTCCGTTATCGATGCGTTCGTCGGTGGAGCTGCCAGGGGCGATGCCGACCGCTCGATCGGTTTCCAGTGGGAAAGATCACAGCCCGCATCTCGCTCTGCGAGACGTTTTCGACTGCAATCGTGCGGTTCCCGGGCCGGGGGTCGACGGTCGGCATGCTCCCTCGGCGCGCGCCGCGCGCCGAGGGAGGCAGTGGCCGGCCGCTCGTCCCGGCCACATCTCCGGGGACAGGAGAATTCGCCGTGTTACCTTTCGTGAACGAGCGTCGGGCCGTTCCGGCACGCACGAGGCCCCCGCGCGGGAACAGGACCGTCTCGTCCCTGTTCCCGTGCGGGGGCCTCGTGCTGCGCCGCGCCCCGGGTGCCGCTCAGCCGGCCGGGGAGCCCCGGTCCTCGTCGTCGCCGGAGGGCGTCGCCGCGGCGCCGTCCGGCCGGGCCGCCCAGGTGAGGTAGCCGCCGTCGAGGTTGACGACGTCACGTCCGTGCTGCGCCAGGACCCGGGCCGCGAGGTAGCCGCGCAGGCCGGCCTGGCAGTGCACCACGAGCTCGCCCTCCGGCAGCTCGTCGAGGCGGTCCCGCAGCTGGTCCAGCTCGATGTTGATCCCGCCGGGGATCGGCATCGCCGTGTGCTCGCCCGGGGTGCGGACGTCCAGCAGGGTGGCGCCGGAGGCGAGGCGGTCGTCGAGCTCGTGCCACTGGACGGTCTCGACGAGCCCGTCCCGGTGGTTGCGGTCGATGTAGCCGAGCATGTTCACGGGGTCCTTGGCGGAGCCGTAGAGCGGGGAGTAGGCCAGCTCGAGCTCGGCGAGGTCGGCGGCCGCGATGCCGCCGGTGATGGCCGTGGCGAGGACGTCGATGCGCTTGTCCACGCCCGCCCCGCCCACGCCCTGGGCGCCGAGGATCGCGTCGTCCTCCGGGTCCACGAGCAGCTTGAGGGTCATCCCCTCCGCCCCGGGGTAGTAGCCGGCGTGGTTCGCGGGGTGCGTGTGGATCGCGCGGTAGGACCGGCCCGCAGCGCGCAGCCGCTTCTCGTTCCAGCCCGTGGCCGCGGCCGTGAGGCCGAAGACGCCGACCACGGAGGTGCCCAGCACCGGCCGGTCGGAGACGTCCATGCCGGCGATCACGTCGGCGACGAGCCGGCCCTGGAGGTTGGCCGTGTTGGCCAGGGCGACGAGCGTGGCGGACCCGTCGAGGGCGTCGCGCTTCTCCACGGCGTCCCCCACGGCGTAGACGTCCGGGTCGGAGGTGCGCAGGTGCTCGTCGACGACGATGCCGCCGCGCGCCCCGACCTCCAGACCCGCGGCCCGGGCCAGCGTGCTGTCGGGGCGGACGCCGACCGCGGCGAGGACCACGTCGGCGGGCAGCTCGGTGCCGTCGTCGAGCGTCACGGTGCGCTCCCCCACCTCGGTGACCGTGGTCCCCAGCCGCAGGTCGAGCCCGCGCTCGCGCATCAGGGTGTGGAAGGGCTCGACCATCTCGGGGTCGAGCGGGGCCATGACCTGGGGGGCGGCCTCGACGAGGGAGACCTGCAGGCCGCGGTGGACGAGCTGCTCGGCGACCTCGAGGCCGACGTAGCCGCCGCCGACGACCACGGCGGAGCGGGCGCCCTCGACCGCGGCCACGACCGCGTCGGTGTCCTCGATGTCGCGCAGGACCAGGGCGCGCTCGATGCCGGGCACGGGTGGGCGGACGGGGACAGCCCCCGGGGAGAGGACGAGGACGTCGTAGCCCCGCTCCTCCTCCCGGCCGGAGGCGAGGTCCCGGACGCGCAGCACGTGCCGGTCCCGATCGACGCCGACGACCTCGTGCCCCACCCGGACGTCGAGGCCGAACCGGGCGCCCAGGGACTGCGGGGTCTGCAGCAGCAGCGCGGAGCGCTCCTCGATGACGCCGCCCACGTGGTAGGGCAGGCCGCAGTTGGCGAAGGACACGTGGCCGCTGCGCTCGTACACCGTGATCTCGGCGTCCTCCAGCAGTCGGCGCAGACGGGTGGCCGCGGACATTCCGCCGGCGACGCCGCCCACGATGACGATTCTCATGCGGTCATGCTACCGGCGCCGCTCAGGCCGCCGCGCGGCCCGCCCGCTCCGGCCAGCCCGGTGTCCTGAGCCGGCGCCGGAGGGTGCTGCCGGGCCGGGAACCGGTGAACTCGCCGTCGGCCCCGCACGCCGCGACCCAGCCGGGCGCGTCCCGTCCCAGCACGTGCGCGGCGCGGGCGTAGGCCTGGGCCTCCACCGCGCTCTGCGCGGCGACCACGACCCGGCCCCACGGGCTCGCCGCGGCGGCGCCGGTCACCGGGTTGACCAGGACGCTCCCGGGGCTCTCCACCACCGCGAGGCCCCGCCGGCCGCGCTCGACGAGGGCCGCCCGCACCCCGGGCTCCACACCGGCCCGAGGGTCGGCGGTCCGGGGGTCCGCGCTCCGGGCCGCCGGGGCGGCGCCCACGAGGGCGGCGGCCGCGGCGGTCGGCCCGCCCACGGCGCACGCCGCGCCGACCTCGGCGACCAGCGCAACGCCGGGGTGCGTCTCCGTGAAGACCCGGACGATGCGGTCCGCCGCCCACGCGTCGGCGACCGGCGCGAGGTCCAGGACCGTGCCGCGGCCCATGCGCAGCCGCCGGGTGGCCACGTCCAGGTCGAGGCTCCCGATCCCGGGCGCCGGGTGCGGCTCGAGCCCGTCCAGGGCCCGCCAGGCCGCCCCGCCGGTGGTGGGATCGGTGAGCCCGCTCGTGAGGCGGGCGGAGAGCAGGGCGGCCGCGACGATCCCGGCGAGCACGGGCCCGAGGACGACGTCGACGTCCTCGTGCTCGGCGAACCGGTTCAGCAGGGACAGCTCCGAGTCGATGCGCTCGGGCGCGACGGCGCGGGCGACCTCGCGGCGCACGTGCTCGGCGAGCCGGACGGCCTCGGCCTGGAGGTCCGGGGCAGGGGCGCGCACGGCGCCGGCGTCCGGGGCGCGGGGCGGGATCGGGGTGGGCATGACCGTCTCCTGGTGGTGGAGGGAGAGGCGGGCGACGACGGCGTGCGGGGGGACACGGACAGCTGCTGTCGAGCATACGCGCGCCGGGCCCGGCCGGTGGTGACGTGACCCCCCGTTACCCGACCGTCATGGTCGCGCACCGGGACCGGCCCGTGACGGCCGCCGCGGCCGCCGGGACGCCGAGCGGGGCCCCGGAAGGCGCCCCCGCCCAGCGCAGCACGTCGGCCGGGCGGTTCGTGGTGAGCTGCTGGACGCCGAGCGCGCGGCACAGGTCCACGTCCCGTGCGGTGTCGACCGTCCAGACCCGCAGCACGCGCCCCTCCGCCCGCCACTGCCGCACGAGGTCGGGGCGGGCCCGGACGAAGTCCAGCCCCGGGCCCACCAGGTCAACGAGGCCCGCCGAGATCACGGGCAGCGCCGGCGGCACCACGAACCGCATCCCGGCGTGGAGCACCGCCGCGGCCGTGCGGCCGACGCGCAGGCTGTCCCCGACCGTGCGGCGGGTGGTCGTCCCGACCAGCTGGCACACGTGTCGGGCGGGCACCGTCTCCAGGAAGTGCCGGACGGCGTCGGGGTGGAAGCTCATCAGCGAGACCGTGACGTCGTCCAGCCGCCCAGTCTCGGGGTCCCACCCCTCCCGCATCAGCAGGCCGAGGACCTCCTCCTCGAGGCGGTGGCCGAACGGGCTGGGGTGCTTCGTCTCCACGGCCAGGCCCACGGGCCGGCCCGCTCCCCGCAGCAGGTCCAGCAGCTCGGGCAGGGTGAGCAGCTGACGGTCCGGCGCCCCGTGGCCCGGCGGGATGCGCACGCCCTTCCAGGAGGTCCAGTCGAGGCGGCGCAGCTCGGCGAGCGTGCGGGCGGAGACGGGGCCCCGGCCGTCGCTCGTGCGGCCCAGCTGGGCGTCGTGGTGCAGGACGAGGTGGCCGTCGCGGCTGAGGTGGACGTCGCACTCCACCCCGTCGGCGCCGTCCAGCAGCGCCTGCACATAGGCGGCCCGGGTGTGCTCGGGGAGGTCCGCGCTGGCCCCCCGGTGCGCGTAGACGATCGGCCGCACGGCGCTCCCTCGGCTGTCGGTCGGGGCGCGGTGCGCCCCGCTCGTGCACCAGGCTAGGGAGACGCGGTGAACGCGGGGCCACGCCCCGGCGGACCTGTCGTGAACGACGACGACGCCCCGCCGGGCGCGGGGCGTCGTCGAGCGGCAGCGCGGGAGCGCGGCGCGGGGTCTACTGCTCGCCGGTGATCTCTCCGTGGGCCGCGGCGACCGTGTCGGCCTTCCGGCCCCGCCTGCCCTTCCGGGACTTGCCGTCGTCGAAGCGGGGGGCCCGCTCCTCGGGCCCGAGCTCGGCGGGGAACGTGGTGGACAGCGGACCGAACGCCTCGTGCGTCGCGGCGATGACCTGCTTGGACATGGCCAGGTTCGCTCCCCCGCCGACGATCGCGCCCACGCCGAACGGCAGGGCGCGGCCGAACACGGCTCCGGTCTGCTTGAGCAGGAAGCGCTTGACGAACATGTTGCGGATGATCCTGCTGACGTCGAAGGTCTTCGAGTCGTCCTTGCCCATCATCAGGCCCCAGGAGGACATCATGCCGCGGCCCTTGGTGCCGCTGGCCAGGATCTGGTTCATGACCTGGCGGCCGTCCTCGCCGAGCATCAGGGCCATGACCATGGTGCGGGTCTTCTCCGGGTCCTCCGTGTGCACCCCGTGCAGCTCGGCGATCGCCTGGGCGTACAGGGCGGTGGCCTCGAGGTAGCCGACCACCGCGAAGGAGGACAGGCCGAGGGACGCGACGGTGCCGATGCCGGGGACCACCGCGGTGGCGCCGACGGCCCCGCCGCCCATGGTCACGGACCGGACGTAGATCTTCTCGAGCCGCCTGGCGATCTGCTCGGGCGTCTCGTCGGGGTGGTCGGCGCGCTCCTTCTTCACGAAGCCCAGGACCACGGGCCGCTGCACGCGCAGCACGGTGTCGAGGAGCTTGTTCATGGCGGGCTTGGGCTTGCCCTCGTCGTCGAACGCGTTGCTCAGGGGATTCAGGTCCATGGCGTGCTCTCCTTGTGGGGTGCCGGGACGGTGGGTCTCAGCCCACTATATGCACAGCAGGCTGATCGGGTCCCGGGATTCGCCAACGGCTGAGGAGGGGCGCGATCAGCTCCCGGGCAACCGGGAGACGGACGGGTCGACCTGCTGGAAGGAGTCGGGGAACTCGGCGCGCAGCCGGACCAGCTCCCGGGCGAAGGCATCCAGGTCCCGGTCCTCCTGGCTGAGCGGCTGCCACTGCCGGGCCGGCAGGGCGTGGCCCTGGTCGTCGAGGGCGACCATGACCATGAGGCAGTTGGTGGTCAGCGCGAGCTCGCCGGTCGCGGGGTCCCCCGACCAGCAGTTCACGGAGATGTGCAGGCCGCGGGCCGCGGTGTGGATGAGCCGCGCCCGGACCTCCACGAGGTGGCCGATGTGCATGGGCCGGTAGAACCGGACGCCCCCGGCGTAGACGGCGATGACCGGCCGGCCCGCCCACCGGGCCCCGCACACGTACGCGGCCTCGTCGATCCAGCGCATGGCCGTGCCCCCGTGCACCTTCCCTCCCCAGTTGATGTCCGTGGGCGCGGCGAGGAAGCGCAGCACGGTCTCCTCGGCGGTGCCCTCGTCCGTGTACCGCTGCTCCGCCATCAGCTCCTCGATGCTGTTGCGCAGCTCGATCCGCCGCTGCGTGACGGCCGACTGCTGGCGCTCGTGCTCCGTCTCGGGCGCCCACTGCGGGACGGGGGTGGGCCGGCCGTCCCCGTCCACGGCCACCATGATGATCAGGCACGTGTCCTTGAGGGTCACCCCGTGCTCGCGGGGGTCCGCGGAGGCCACCTCCACCCGGATGTGCATCGAGGACCGTCCCGTGTGCACGATCTTCGCGGAGACCTCCACCATGTCCCCCACGCACACCGGGCGGTCGAAGTGGATGTTGCCCACGTACGCCGTCACGCAGTAGGCCCGGGACCAGCCCACGGCGCACGCGTAGGCGGCCTTGTCGATCCACTCGAGGACGCGCCCGCCGTCCACGGTGCCGGTGCGCCCGGCGTCGGTCGGGGCGGCGAGGAAGCGGAGAACGGCGGTGTCGCGTGCGGCCATGCACCCAGTGTGGCACGGGTCACCGCACGGCCCGCCCCGCGGCCGACACGGCCGCTCGCCCGCTCACTCGACGACGGGCGCCCACGCGTTGAGCCGGCGGAGCATGTCCGACTTCTTGCGGGTGTGCCCCTCCATCCGCACGAGGATGTCGTCGAGGGCCTCGATCGCGTCCACCACGAACGGTCCCTTGTTGAGCATCACGCACTCGGCGCGCTGGCCCATCGCCGCGTCCGTGACCTCCGCCCGGGAGGGCAGGCCCTTCTTGGCGAGGGACTCCAGGACCTGGGTGGCCCAGACCACGGGCACGTGCCCGGCCTCGCACAGCCACAGGATCTCCTCCTGCACCTCGGCCATCCGCTCGAACCCGGCCTCGACGGCGAGGTCCCCGCGGGCGATCATGACGCCCACGTCCTGCCACCGCATGGCCTCCAGCAGCATCGCGGGGAGGGACTCGAAGCCGCCCACGGTCTCGATCTTGAGGGTGACGTCCAGGGCGGTGTTGCCGATCCGCTCGAGCTCCCGCAGCAGGTCGGTCACGTCCTCCCGCGAGCGCACGAAGGACATGTTGACGATGTCGGCGTGCTCGGCCACGAACGGTAGGTGCGAGCGGTCCTCGTCGGTGAGCGAGGAGATGCGCAGGTCCGTCTCGGGCAGGTTGATGCCCTTCCCCGCCTTGAGCTTGGTGCCGCCGGGGCCCGCCTGCAGCACCTCCAGCACGATCTCGTCGGGCCCCACGGAGGTGATCCGGCAGCGGATCCTCCCGTCGTCGATCCAGGCCGGCTGCCCCTCCCTGGCGTCCGTGAACACCTCGGGCAGGGAGCAGCCGATCCGGAACGGGCTCTCCGACCGGACCGGGGCGGGTGCGAGGTCCCGGGTCAGCACCACGGTGTCCCCCGCGCGCACGCGCAGGGACTGCTCGACGGCGGGCAGCTCGCCGAGCACTCCCTCCGTGCCGTCCTCGGCCCGCACGGCCAGGCCCGTGGCGAAGTACACGGTCTTGGCGCACTCGACGAGCACGCCGGGCCCGGTGGCCTCGATCACCCGCAGGGTCCGTCCGGAGCCGCGCGCGTCCTTGAGCCGCAGCCGCTCCCCCGGGGTGCGGGCCGCGGTCCAGGCGGCGCCGGCCACGGGGACGGCCGGGGCGTCGTCGTCGACCGCCGGGTCCGCCTCGCCCAGCCAGAGGCGGGCCGGGGCGGTCACCCGGCCGCCGCTGTCCCGGGTGGGCTTAATCTTCTCGACCTGCGGACCGGGCTCGATCGGCCCGGTGCGCAGCTTGGGCCCCGCGAGGTCCATGGCCACGCGGACCTCGCGGCCGAGCGCCTGCCCGGCCGCCCGGACGTGCCCGATCATGGCCGCCCACTGCTCGGGGCCGTCGTGCGCGCAGTTGATCCGGGCCACGTCCATCCCGGCGCGGACCATGTCCTGGACGAGCCGGGGGTCCTCGGCGGCCTCCGAGGGGAAGGTGACCATGATCCGGGTGCTGCGCCCCTCCCGGCCCGGGCCGAGCAGGGCCGCGGTGTTGCGGCGCAGCACCTCCGCACCGGGCTCGCCGGGCTCGTCGGGGCCAGGCGCCCCGCCGTCCTCCTCCGGCCGGCCGGCAAGCACGCGGAGGGTCTCCAGCACGGCGCCGAGGTGGCTCATGACCCCAGCCTCCATCCGCCCCAGGGAGGACAAGCCCAGGCCGCTGAGGTCCCGCTGCAGGTCCCGCACGTCCTGGCTGCGCACGGCCACGTAGTCCACGAGGTTGAGCGCGGACCCGCGGTGGCGGGGGTTCACGCGCTCGAGCTGCGGCACGGCCGCCCGGCGGGCCCGGAGCACCACGTCGACGAGCGCCGCGACCCGGTCGTGCAGCCGCGCGGCGCACTCCTGCCGGGCGGTCGCCGCCATGCCGTGCTCCCTCCCGCGGTCCCGACCGGGAGCTGCCCCGCCGCGACCGCCGTCGACCTGCTGACTCCCCATGATCCTCCTCGTCCGCCCGGCTGTCAGCGCCGACCGTACCCGCCCCGGGCGAACAGCGGCTGAACACGTGGCGACGGGGCCTCAGGCGGGGCGGGCGAACGGGGAGCGGCGCAGACGGTAGCCGTGGACGGGGATCAGCCGGCGGGAGCCGGTGCCGGCCTCCAGGATCCAGAGCAGCCGCAGGTGGGGGGCGCACTGGCCCACCGTGCCGACGTGGCGGAGGTGGTCCTGCTCCCACACCTCGATCCGGTCGCCGGGGCGGATCCGGGCGGGGTCCTGGACCCAGGTGTCATCGGTGGTCGCGTCGACGGTCGTCGCTCGGAGGGTCGTCATGGCGGCACGTCCTCTCGGGGGTCGGGGTCCGGGGAGGGGGCCCTCGGACACCTCCAGGATCGTCCGCCGATGTGGCCGGTACGTTTCCGTGCGATGGACGGGCCGTGCATTCGTCCCGCGGGGGCTGTGAGACTCACCACGCGGACCGGCGGAGGGTTAGGCTCGTGCGGACGCCACCGCCTGCGCCCGCCCCGCGGCGGGCGGCAGGTCCCGCCACCGGAAGGAGCCGCTGTGATCAGCTCGGAGAACGTCAGGGCCTACGTGGAGCGCATGGCCTCGGACGAGCCCGCCCCCGGCGGCGGCGCCGCGGGCGCCCTGCAGGCGGCGCTGGGCGCGGCCCTGATCGCGATGTCCGCCCGATACTCCACGGCATCCGAGCACGCGGACCGCGCCCGGCGCGCGGCCGACCGGGCCGAGGAGCTGATCCCGCGCGCGCTGGGCCTGGCGGACGCCGACGCCGAGGCCTTCGGCGCGCTCTCGGCCGCCTACACCCTGCCGAAGGACACCGACGAGGAGAAGGCAGAGCGCTCGCGGGCGGTCCAGGAGGCCACGGCCGGCGCCGCGCGCCCCCCGCGGGAGCTGATCGGCGTGGGCACCGAGGTGGTCGGGCTCGCGCGCGAGCTGACCGGCTGGTGCAACCCCAACGTCCTCAGCGACGTGGCGGCGGCCTCCGAGGCGGCCCGGGCCGCGGTGGCCACGGCCATGGTCACGCTCGAGATCAACGTCCGCGCCCTCAAGGACGCCGCGACCCGGGAGGAGCTGCGCGCGGGGCTGGCCGAGGGCGAGCGGGCCGTCGAGGACGCCGCGGAGCTCACGCGGCTGATCCGCGAGCGCGTCCAGGGCTGAGGACCGGGCCAGCGGGGTCTCAGTCCTCCGCGCCCGCGGCGCTCTCCGTGTCCGCCGTGCCCGCGGGGCGGCGCACCCCGAAGGAGCCGACGACGGCGAGCAGCGAGATGATCCCGCCGCACAGGAAGGCGCTCCGCACGCCCGCCTCGGTGGCCTCCGGAGCCGAGGCCCCGGAGGCCGCCGCGCCGGCGGCCGAGAGGGTCAGCACGGTGACGAACAGGGCCGTGCCCGCCGCGCCCGCCACCTGCTGCAGGGTGCCCACCATGGCGGAGCCGTGCGAGTACAGCCGTGTCGGCAGGGCGCCCAGGCCCGCGGTGAACAGCGGGGTGAACATCAGGGCCAGACCCGTGCTGAGCACCACGTGGGCGAGCAGCACCATCGGGACGGGCGTGGCCCCCGTGGTGGAGGCGAGGTACCAGAGGGACGCGCTCAGCAGGATCGAGCCCGGCACGAGCAGCACCGTGGGGCCCGAGCGGTCGTAGACCCGCCCCACGAAGGGTGCCAGCAGTCCCATGACGAGCCCGCCCGGCAGCAGCAGCAGGCCCGTGCCCAGGGGGTCGAGGCCGTGCACGGTCTGCAGGTAGATGGGCAGGACGATCAGCGTGCCGAAGAGGGCCATCATGCTGACGGCGAGCACCGCCGTGGACATCGTGAACACCCGGGACCGGAAGGTCCGCAGGTCCAGCAGGGCGCGGTCCGCGCGCTGCAGCCTCGTCTGGCGCCGCACGAACACGGCCAACGCGGCCACGCCCAGCACGAGCGGCACCCACGCCGGGAGCGCGGCGTCCCCGCCCTCGCCGAGCGTGCTCAGGCCGTAGACGAGGCCGCCGAAGCCCAGGGCCGAGAGCACCACCGAGACCACGTCCAGCGGCGCCGGGCGGGGCTCGGTGACGTTCTGCATCCGCCACGCGCCGAGCAGCAGGGAGCCCACCGCGATCGGCAGCACCAGGATGAACATCCACCGCCACTCGAGCACGCTGAGGATGACGCCCGAGATGGTGGGCCCCACGGCCGGGGCGACCGAGATGACGATCGAGATGTTGCCCATGACCCGCCCGCGCCCGGCCGGCGGCACCAGGGTCAGCACCGTGGTCATCAGCAGCGGCATCATGATGGCCGTGCCGCCGGCCTGCACCACCCGCCCCGCGAGCAGCGTCCCGAACCCGGGCGCGGCCGCGCAGACGAGGGTGCCGAGGCTGAACAGGGTCATGGCGGTCAGAAACACGGGCCGGGTGTGCAGGCGCTGGAGCAGGAACCCCGTCACCGGGATGACCACGGCCATGGTCAGCATGTAGGCGGTGGTGAGCCACTGGCCGGCGACCGCCGTGACGGAGAGGTCGGCCATGAGGCGGGGCAGCGCCACGCCCATGATCGTCTCGTTGAGGATCACCACGAACGTGGAGACCAGCAGCAGGCCGATGACCAGGCGGTTGCGGGCGGAGTGGTCGGTGTCCGCGACGACGGCCGGGGGGCCGGTGTCCGGGAGCGCCGTGGAGGGCGCGGGGGCGGGGACGGGAGGGGTCTCGGACACGGGGACGTCGGGTGCCATGGGCGGGGATCCTTCGGGACGCAGCAGTGGTTCACCGGTAGAGCCGTCCCGGCCCCCGCTTCATTCCCGTCCGGGAAGTGACAATGGGCTCATGCGCAGATACCTCAAGGACGCCGGCGTGCACGCCGAGATCACCCCGGACGGCTTCACCGAGGGCGGGTTCGTGCTCTCCATCGGCGGGGCCGAGCAGTCCCACGTGGACCTCGCCCGCCCCGGGGAGATCTTCTACGAGTACCTGCGGCGGATCGGCGGCGTCGTCGACGTGGTGGCGGCGCCGGGTGCGCCGGTCACCGCGGTCCACCTGGGCGCCGGGGCCCTGACGCTCGCCCGGTACGTGGCCGCGACCCGGCCCGGCTCCGCGCAGGTCGCCGTGGAGCTCGAGCGGGAGCTGCCCGCGTTCGTGCTCGAGGCGCTGCCCCTGCCCGCGGGGGCGGACGTGCGCGTCGTGATCGACGACGCCCGGGCGGCCCTGCCGGACGTCGTCACCCCCGGGACCGCGGACCTCGTGGTCCTCGACGTCTTCTCGGGCCGGGACGCCCCCGCCCACCTCACGGAGTCGTCCTTCTACGCCGAGGCCGCCGGGCTGCTGGCGCCCGGCGGGGTGCTGGTCGTCAACGTGGGCGACGACCCCGGGCTGGCGTTCTTCGCCGGGCAGGCGCGGGCGATGCGGGAGGCCCTGGTCGACGTGTGGTGCCTGGCCGAGGAGCGGCTGCTCACGGGACGCTACCCGGGCAACCTGGTCCTCGTGGGCGGGCGCCGGGCCCTGCCCCGAGAGTGGGCGGACGCCTTCGCCGCCGCCGGACCGCACCCGGCGGGCGTGCTGGACGGCCTCGGCCTGGAGGAACTGCTCCACCGCCTGTAGCGTGGATCACACCGCCGAGCCGAGGAGCGTGCTGTGAGCACCGCCGAGAACACCGCCACGAATGCCACCGCGAACATCCACGGGAACACCATCGGGGGCGCCGCCGGGGACACCACCGTCCTGGAGTCCGTCCCCGCCGTCGAGGGCGAGACGTTCTCCCGGGTGGCCCTGACGCCGGCCGCCGTGGAGCTGCTCGGGACGCTGCGGGGGATCCACGGGCGGCTGATGTTCCACCAGTCCGGCGGGTGCTGCGACGGCTCCGCGCCCATGTGCTACCCGGCCGGGGACTTCCTCACCGGCCCGGCGGACGTGCTGCTGGGCGTGTTCACGCTGCCCGGTGATCCGGCCACGGCCGAGCTCGAGTTCTGGATGTCCCGCGAGCAGTTCGAGTACTGGAACCACACCCTCCTCACGGTGGACGTGGTGGAGGGCCGCGGCTCCGGGTTCTCGGTGGAGGCGCCGGAGGGCAAGCGCTTCCTGATCCGCTCGGCGCTCATGCAGGATCCGGCCGGCTCCTGAGCCGGCCCTGCTCGTCGAAGGACGGGCCCCGGTCGTGGACCGGGAAGGTGGCGAAGGCCGGGACCTCGTAGGGGTGGGCCCCGGCCATCGCCCGCAGCACGCGCTCGCGCTGGGCGGCCGGATACAGCGTCTCGATGCGGACCTCGTCGACCTCCTGGGGCGTGCCGACCTCCCCGATCACGGGGTGCGCCCCCGGCAGCGGCGTGAACCGCCCGGTGCCGCGGCTCACGAACGCGGTGTGGGAGTAGTGCCCGGCCCGTCCGGCCCCGGCCTCGCCCAGGGCCTGCAGGACCTGCTCGGCGTGGGTGGCGGGGACGAAGACGACCAGGCAGTGCTGCTCGCCGCTCGGGGGCTCAGTGCTCATGGGGGGCGCAGACCTCCGGTTCGTCGTGGTCCGCGGGCTCCAGCTGGATCGTGGAGTGCTGGACGGACACGGGGAAGTGCTCGGCCACGCACTGCTGGATCCGGCCCAGCGCCTCCGCGGAGCCGCCGGAGTAGAAGTACTCCTCCTCGAGCACCACGTGGGCGGTGAGCACGGGCAGGTCCGAGGAGATCCGGGTCGCGTGCAGGTCGTGGACCTCCACCACGTGCGGGAGCTCGAGGATGTGCCCGCGGACCTCGTCCATGTCGAGCCCGGGGGGCACGCTCTCCATGAGCACGGACAGGGACTCCACGAGCAGCCGGATGGTGCGGGGCACGATGAGCGCCCCGATGAGCAGCGCCACCACGGCGTCCGCCTGCACCCAGCCGGTGAGGGTGATGACCACGGCCGCGACGATCACGGCGACCGAGCCCAGTGCGTCGTTGAGCACCTCGAGCATCGCCGCGCGCAGGTTCAGGTTCGAGCGCCGGCCCCCGAAGAGCACCGCCATCGCCACGAGGTTGCCGGCCAGGCCCAGGGCGCCGAAGACCAGCATCTCGGCCGAGGCCACCGGGTGCGGCTCGAGGAACCGGCGCACGCCCTCCACGAGCACGAACAGCCCCACGGCCAGCAACACCCCGGCCTGCAGGGCCGCTGCCACGATCTCCGCGCGCCGCCAGCCCCACGTGCGCCGGGCGCTGGGCGGGCGCAGGGTCAGCTGCGCGGCGATCAGCGCGAGCAGCAGCCCGCCCGCGTCCGTGAGCACGTGGGCGGTGTCGATGAGGAGCGCCAGGGAGCCCGTCCACAGGGCGCCGACCAGCTGGACGACGAACAGCGCCGCGGTGATCCCGAGGGCGGTGGCGATCCGCCACCGGTCGGTCCCGGGGCCGGCGTGCGAGTGCCCGGGCCCGTGGTCGTGCTCCGCGCGTCCGCGGTCCCCGGCGTGGTCGTGAGCCATGCCTCCATCGTAGAACGCGGGCGGGGGTGCGGCGTCGCGGCTCAGCCGGTGACGAACCCGCGGAACTCCCCGGTGGCGGGGCCGTAGTGGGAGTCCACCTTCATCACGGCGCCGGGCGTGCCGCCGCCGTTGAGGGCCTTGAGCAGGTCCCGCACGGCGTGCCGGGGGCCCTCGGCGATCACCCCCACGGTGCCGTCCGTGTTGTTCACCGCCGAGCCGTGCAGGCCCAGCCGCTCCGCGTGGCGCGCGGTCCACCAGCGGAACCCGACGCCCTGCACGGAGCCGTGCACCACGGCGGTCAGGCGCAGGACCTCCTCGAGGTCCAGCCGTTCGGGGTCCCGGCCGGCGGTGGCCCCCTGGTGGATCGGAGGCAGGCTCACAGGTCCACCACCGTGGACTGGCCGGGGTCGATCTGCTCCCCGGTGGCGCGGGCCCTGGCCCAGCGCAGCGCGGTGGCGACCGTCCCGGGGCTGCGCCAGTGCTCGGCGGTCTCCGTGCGCACGCGCAGCACCACGAGGCCGGGGGTGGCGGGCCCGTCCGGGTAGTACGCCTTCAGCGCGTCGGACCACAGCCCCTCGAGCACCTGCCGGTCCTCGACCACCTCGGCGGCGCCGGAGATCGAGACCCATTCGTGGTCGCCCACGAACGCGACGTTGACGGCGTCGTTGGCCGCCACGTCCCGGACCGAGGAGGTGTCCCGGCTGGTGAAGAAGTTGAGGTCCTCCCCCGGGGCCACGTCGACCACGGTCATCGGGCGGCTGACGAGCTTGCCGGTGGCCTCGCGGGTGCTGAGCATGCCGACGCGGGTGCGGTTCACGAACTCGACGATGTGCTGGATGTCATCCTGGTGGGTGCTCATGTGGTCAGATTAGGGAACGACCGGGCCTCGTGGCACGGCCGGGCCCGGGAATTCATTATGGGCGGAACCGTTCGTCATGCGCCGCCGCGCCGCAACGGCCCGGCCGGCCCACGAGAGGACGAGAGCAGGACCATGGACGACACACAGTTCTCGGAGCAGACCGCAGAGACAACGACGGAGAGCGCCACCGGGGCGATCAGCGCCCAGGACCGGATCGAGATCGCCGAGATCCTGAGCTTCTCCTCGCACCTGCTGGACAACCGCCAGTGGGACATGTTCGGGGAGGTGTTCGTGCCGGAGGTCCGCCTCAGCGCACCGCAGGGCGAGTTCGACGGTCCGGCGGGCGTGCGGCGCTTCGTCGAGTCCGTCGATCTCGCCCGCTTCCCCGCCACGCACACCCTGAACTCGATCGTGGAAGCCGTGGACGCGGACACCGCCGTGTGCTGGTCCAGGATGCTGCTGCTGACGTGGGACCGGAGGGTGGCCTGCGGCGACTACATCGACACGTTCCGCCGCACCGCCGACGGGTGGCGGATCGAGCGGCGCACCGTGGCGCCCCGCAACGACTCCGCCTCCGTGGCGCTCGCCGAGGGCGGCTACGCGCCGGCCCCGTACGCCTACGCGATGTTCGACGACGCCGTGCTCGCGGCCGCCGACCGGACCCGCCAGTGAGCCCCGCACCGGGCGCGAGATGGGACCGGGTGCCCGCCGCCGACGCGCTCGAGATCGGCACCGTCCTGAGCCGGTGCGCCCGGGTGGTGGACGCCCGCGCCTGGCCGGACCTGGACCGGGTGTTCACCGGGGACGCCGTCGTCGTGTCCCCGGGCGGGACCGCGCGCGGGCCCGCGGAGATCGCCGAGCGGACCCTGGCCGAGACCCGGGACCCCCACCTGGTCACCGACACGGTGCTGCGCCGGCTCGCCCCGGACCGGGTGCGGGCCTGGAGCAAGTGGCTGGTGGTGTGCGCCGACGGGACCGCGCTGGGCGGGGACCAGCTGGACCTGTTCGTGCGCACCCCGGACGGCTGGCGGATCGCCGAGCGCCGCATCGCCGCCCTGGACGCGCCCGGGCTCGGCACGACCGGGCCCGGCGCGACCGCACGCGTCCTGGGGACGGCCGACTTCCTGGCCTAGGGGCCGTGCGCCGGTCCCGGCCCGGGGGCCCTGCGACGAGGGGCGGCCGCCGCGCCCGGTGTCCCGGTGCGCGGCGGCCGCCCCTCGTGCGGTGCGCTCAGGCGGTCACGGCTGCACCTCGAGCGCCTCGGTGATGAGCGTGTGCCCGTCGGAGAACTCGATGGTCTTCCCGATGGTCGAGGGGTCGTCCAGCACGGCCGCGACCACGAGCGCCACGTTGGCCCGCGAGGTCCGGTGCTCGCCGTCCCGCTCGCCCGCGGACACGTCGATCCTGCCGGTCGCCTCGTCCTCCGTGAGGGCACCGGGGCCCACGATCGTCCAGTCGAGCGAGGAGGCGCGCAGGTGCTCGTCGGCGTCGGCCTTGGCCTGGGCGTAGGCGTAGAAGGGGTCGTCCTCGGGGACGCCGTGGTCCTGGCCGGCGCCGAAGTAGGAGACCATGACGAAGCGCTTGGCGCCGGCCATCACGGCCGCGTCCATCGCGCGGATCGCCGCGTCCCGGTCCACGGCGTAGGTGCGCTCGGGGCTGCCGCCGCCGGCGCCGGCGCTCCACACGACGGCGTCCTGGCCCTCGAGCAGGTCCGCGAGCTGGGCGACCGACAGCTGCTCGACGTCGGCCACCACGGGGGACGCGCCGGTGTTCTCGACGTCGTCCGTGTGGTCGGGGTTGCGGAAGATGCTCGTGACCTCGTTGCCGCCGGTCTTGAGCAGCTGGGCGAGGACGAGGGCGACCTTGCCGTGGCCGCCGATGATGGCTGTGCGGGACATGGATGTGCTCCTTGGGGTGGTGAAGGGACGTGGTGTTCTCCCCCGACGCTAGCCCCCTCGCGGCCGCAGGGACACGGCTCACGCGGAGGGCGAAACCGGGAATGCGTCCGGCCCCGGCGTCCGGCGCCGCCTCGGGTAGCCTCGACGGGACCCCTGATCCCGACCGGAGGCTGCCCCGTGCTGATCTTCCAGCTCCTGCTGACCGCGATCGCCCTCGTCCTGCTGGTCGTCGCCCTGATCGACGGCGCGTGGACGCTCGCGCTCATCGCCGCCATGATGCTGATGATCGCGGTGTCCGGCGTGTTCATCGCCTACCGCCGGGAGAAGCACCTGGGCCGGCGCTGAGCGCCCCCGCTCCTTCCCCGGGCCGCTCCGGGGCTACTCGGCGGCGTCCTCGATGCCGGTCACGGCGGTGAGGATGAACACCGAGTCCTCCAGGGCCACCACGGAGTGCCGCTCCGCGGGGATCACGTGCAGGTGTCCGGCCCCGAGCACCAGGTCCTCGCTCGAGGAGACCCGGATCCGCCCGTGCAGCACCTGCAGGCTCCCGGCGTAGGGGGCGTTGTGCTCCGCGAGCACCGCCCCCTCCTTGAGAGCCAGGAGGGTCTGGCGAAGCACCTTCTGGTGCAGGAGCTGCTCGGCGCTGCGCCCGTGCGGGGCGTGGCGTGCCTCGTTCAAGTGCTGCAGGGCGATCTCGTTCAGGTGCTGCATGGTTCTCCTCCTGGGTGGGTGATCCGGTCTCCGTCGACCACGGCGAAGTCCCGCAGCGTCGCGGGGGTCAGCTTGCCGGGGCCCATGATGTGCTGCACGTCGTGCGCGCGCACCAGCAGGGCCTCGGCCACGAGCGAGCGGTGGCAGCGCCACCAGACGGCCTCCGCGCACATGATCGCGACGATGCGGGCCTCGGCCAGGCGCTCGAGCTCGGCCAGCGCGGCCCGGAACTCGTCGGTCAGCATGTGGTCGGCGTAGCCGCGGAAGGACTCGTTGCGCCAGGCGGTGTTGACCGTGTCCTTCGAGGTGGGGCGCAGCCCGCCCAGGCCCTTGCAGTAGCTGTGCCCGATGCTGGCCTCCGCGAGCGTGCCCGGCAGCGCGTCGAGGTCGAACTGCGGGTTCGTCCGCGAGCGCGGCACCGTGCGGATGTCGACGAGCTGCTGCACCCCGGACTCCCGCAGCAGCGCCACGAACTCCTCGGCGGAGCGCGTGGAGTGGCCCACGGTGTAGACGGTGTGCGCTGTCATGTCCCCACCCTACTGACCGGGCACGGAGGCCTCCCCGTCCCGACACGGCCCGCTCCGCGGGAGCCGGCCCGGGCCGTCACGGCCCGCCGGAGCCGGCCTCGGTCCAGCGGGCGGACCCGCCCGAGGTCCGGCGGCCGACGGCCGCCCGGGAGTTCCACGCCTCGTGGTCGGCCATGGTGAAGAGCCGGCCCGTCACGGCGGTCGGGACGATGCGGACGAACTGGTCCTTCATCCCCTCCTGCCATGGGAACAGGGGCAGCTGCAGGGCCTCCCTCAGGGCGTGGCCCGGCCGGACGCTCTCGGCGCCGCCCTTCACGATCACGCTCCACGCCGTGGCGGTCGCCGGGTCGTGCCCGTCGATCTCGAGGGCCACCGCCAGGCCCTCGAGCGCGCCGCTCACCTTCGTGCCCAGGCCCGAGCGGAACACGATCGTCTCGCGGTCGACCACGTAGTTGATCGGGAAGATCTCCGGCGCTCCGTCCACCACGACGGCCAGCCGGGCGACCCCGTCCGCCTGCAGTCGGTTCCAGCAGTCCTCGGGGGCGAGCTCCTCCACGTCCTTGCGGTACCAGTCCACCGTCGACCCCTTCCGTGCTCCTCGGCCGCTCGGGGGTGCCCGGTCGCCACCTCCAACCTACGGTGCCGCCGCCGCCGGCGGAACAGGACCGGTCCGCGCCGCGGCGCCCGGTCCGGGACGTGGGAGAATCGGGGCCATGAGCGTGGTGATCGCGGGATGCGGAGACCTGGGCACGGAGATCGGGCTGCGGCTGGCCGAGCAGGGGCACGAGGTGCTGGGCCTGCGCCGCCGCGCGGAGCTGCTGCCGCCGCCCCTGATCGGGATCGCGGTGGACCTGAGCACCGAGGTGCCCGAGCTGCCGGGCGACGTCGAGCTGCTGGTCGTGGCCACCGCCGCGGACGGGCGGACGCCGGAGGCCTACCGGGCGGCCTACGTCGACGGCCTGCGCCACCTGTTCGACGGGCTGCGCGCCGCCGGGGCCCTGCCCCGGCGCGCCCTGCTGATCTCCTCGACCGCCGTGTGCGGGGACGCCGACGGCGGGGAGGTCACCGAGGACACCCCGCCGGACCCCTCGACCCCGACCGCGCGGATCCTGCTGGAGGCCGAGGAGCTGTTCCACGAGCAGTTCCCCCACGGCACGGTCCTGCGGCTGTCCGGGATCTACGGGCCGGGCCGGACGCGGCTGATCGACAAGGTGCGCTCCGGGGACGGTGCCGCCGGGGCGGCCTGGACCAACCGCATCCACCGCGACGACGCGGCGGCGGCCGCCGTGCACCTGCTGACCATGGACGCCCAGCCGCTCACGCTGTACCTGGGCACGGACGACGAGCCCGTGCCCGAGCTCGAGGTCCTCGAGTTCCTGGCGCAGGAGCTCGGCGTCCCCCGGCCCGAGGACGTCCCGGAGGCGGACGCGCCGCGCCGGGGCTCGAAGCGGCTGTCCAACCGGCGGCTGCGGGAGTCCGGCGTCGAGCTGCGCCATCCCACGTACCGGGAGGGCTACCGGGCGGTGCTCGCCGGGGAGGGCGTGCGCCACCCCTGACCGGCGCCCACCCGCAGGACGACGTCGCGCACCTCGTAGGCGGCGATCAGCTCGACCCACGAGACCCGCGGCGGGTGCGCGAACTCGAGGGGCAGCCGCAGCAGGCGCTGCAGGAAGACGTCGGTCTCCTGGATCGCGAGGAACCCGCCCGGGCACCGGTGGGCGCCGTCCCCGAAGGACATCGCCTCGGGCCGGATCCCGCGCGGCCGGGACCGTTCCGGGCACAGCTGCCGGGCGTCCTCCCCCAGGGCCTGCTCGTCGGTGTTCGCCTGGCGGACGTAGAGGTCGAGCAGCGCCCCGGCGGGCACCTCGTGGCGCTGTTCCCCGTCCTCCAGGACCAGCTCCCGCGTGGTCCGGCGGTAGAGGTGGCCCACCACCGGTTCCAGGCGCAGGATCTCGTGCAGGATCCCGTGCCGGGCCGGCTCGTCGGCCGCGAGGTACTCCTCCTGCAGCCGGTCGTCCTCCAGCAGGTGCCAGGCGGCCACCGCGATGAACTCGCGGGTGGTGGCCATGCCGGCGGCCGCGTAGGTGAGGCACTCCACGAGGATCTCCCGGTCCGTGTAGTCCTCCGCGAGCAGGTGGGACACGACGTCCTCCTGCGGCTCCCGGCGCCGGGCCCGGATGGCCGGGCGCACGTCCCGGAGCTGGAAGGCGGTCATCGCCCACATCGGCCGCAGGGCCCCGGCGACGGCGCCCAGCCGAGCGGGGAGCCGGCGCCGCGGGGAACCGGCGGAGCCGGTCACGGGGCCGCTGAAGAAGCGCTCCAGGCGCCGGGACATCTCGTCGATGTCCGAGTTCGTCAGCCCCACCACCTGGGCGGCGACCTCCACGGAGTAGCGCAGGGTGATCGCGGACAGCTCGGCCCCGCCGTCCTGCCGGATCCGCTCGACCAGCTCGTCGGCGCGCTCCTCCATCAGGGCCCGGTAGCGGCGGCTCACCGCGGCCGGGGTGAAGAACCTCGCGGTGGCGGTGCGCTGGCGCCGGTGCTCCGGACCGTCCGCGTAGAGCACGGGCGGGTGGTCGCCGGTCAGGCCCTGCCGGGCGGTCTCCGCGCTGAAGCCGGCCTGGACCGTGCCGTCGGCCTCCCGCAGCACCTGGCGGACCATCGGCAGGGAGCGGACGTGCCAGACGCCGTCGAGCACCTCCACCCGCGGCGCGCTGCGCTCGCCGGGCGGGGCGGTCCGGCGCCGGTCGCCGTGCGGGACGGGGCAGCGGGTCGCGGGGCGGGCGTCGTCGCTCATGGGCTCATGCTAGTCCCGCCTCCTGACGCCGGGGGGTCGCGTTCTGCCGCGATCAGCGACTCGGTCCGACCGGACGCGACCCCCCGGCGAGGCCCAGCGCAGAACGAGCCCCGTCGCGGCAGCCGGACCCGGGGCGCAGCTCCTCGCGCAGAGGACCGGGCCGCCGGTCAGCGCACCGGCTCCGCCACGAGGTCCGAGACCTCGAGCCGGTCCCCGGTGATGCCGTGGCTCTGCATCAGGTCCGCGGTCCGCTGCAGCCTCTCGAGGTCCAGCGCGCCCTGGAACACCGGCATCTCCACCTGCTCGGTGAGCTCGGCGCTCACCTGGGTGTAGGTCGGCACCAGCTCCACCAGCCGTTCCCGGTCGTCCTGCAGCTCCTCCCCGGAGGCGGTGATGGCGCGCCCGAAGGCGGCCACCGTCTCGGGGTTCTGCTCGGCGAACTCCTGCGTGGTGACCCAGCCGGCGACCGGCATCTCCTCCACCGGCCCGGAGAAGAGGTCGAAGATCTTCCGGTGCCCGGCCTGCTCGGCCATCGCCTGGAACGGCTCGACCTGCCAGGCGGCGTCCACCTCGCCGCGCTCCAGGGCGGCGCTCATGTCCGGGTACGGCATCTCGACCAGGTCGACCTCCCGGGGGTCCAGCCCGGCCTCCTCGAGGTGCTCGTAGAACGCGACGGTGCCGATGTTCTGCAGGTTGTTCACGGCCACGGTCCTGCCGGCGAGGTCGGCGGGTGCCTCCAGCCCGGAGTCCTCGGCGACGAACACGCCGTGGTCCGTGGCGCCGACGTCGTTGCCGGCCACCAGCCGGATGGGCAGGCCCTTCTCGGCGGCCAGGAGCGCGGAGGTGTAGTTGGTGTAGGTGATGTCGAAGTCCCCGGAGACCAGGGCGGGGATGGCCGCCGCGCCCCCGGCGGTCTGCACCAGCTCGGCGTCGAGTTCCTCGGCCTCGAAGAGGCCCGCCTCGTCGGCGTGCACCGCCGTGGCGGTGTGGACCAGCGGGAAATAGCCGATGCGCACCGCGGCGGCCGCCCCCTCCTCCTCGGCGGACGCGCCGGTTCCCCCGCCGCACGCGGTCAGCCCCAGGCTCAGGGCTGCGAACAGGGGGACGAGGGCGGTTCCGGGACGGGTGCTCTGACGGGACATGACGGGCCTTTCGTCGGTGGTCGGACGGATCGTGGGCACTGCTCAGGGCTCGAGCTCGACGCGCACGGGCAGCGATCCCCACGCACGCAGGGTGTTGTTGAGGTGGCGCCGAGGCTGCCCGGTGAGCTCGATCCGCCGGACGCGCGGGATCATCGCCAGCAGCAGGGCCTCGGCCTCCAGCCGGGCCACGTGCTGGCCCACGCACTGGTGGATGCCCATGCCGAAGCCGACGTGCCCTGACGGGTCGCGGGAGAGGTCGAAGACGTCCGGGTCCGCCCACCGCCGTGGGTCCCGGTTCGCCGCGCCCAGGAACAGCAGCACCTTCTCCCCCTCGGGGATGTCGGTGCCTGCCACCCGGAGGTCCCGCGTCGTCGTCCGGAAGAACGTCTGGACGGGGGACTCGAGCCGGACGGCCTCGTCGAAGGCGGTCCGCACGAGGGACGGGTCCGCCCGGAGCCGGGCCCACTCGCCGGGGTGGCCGGCGAACGAGTGGAGGATCGCCGAGAGGGCGTGGACCGTGGTGTCGACCCCGGCGGTGAGCAGGGAGCGGACGATCAGCGGCGCCTGCTCGGGGGTGATCTCGCCGCGGTCGGCGGCGGCCCAGATGTCGGCACCGAAGCCCTCCGGGGCGAGCGCCTCGCGGGCGCACCGGGACGCGACCCAGGCCCCGAGCTCCGCGACGCGGGGCTGCCCCCTCTCGACCAGGTGGTTGACCGGGCCGAACGCGTTGAAGACGTGGTCGCCGTAGGGCAGGAGGTGTTCGCGGCCGTCCTGGGGCAGCCCGACGGCGTCGGGGAACACGCGCAGGGGGAAGGCCTCGGCGAGCTGCGCGACGGCGTCGAACTCCGTGGCCCCGCCGAGGACCTCGGACACGAGCTCCTCGGCGTCGGCGGCCCAGGCGGGGCGCAGCTTCTTCAGCGCCCGCGGGCTGAGCACGTTCGCCAGGACGTGGCGTGGGGCGTCGTGCTGGGGCGGGTCGGCCTCCAGGAGCAGACTCGGCGGGCGCCAGGGCTTCTCGCGCTTGAAGTCGGACAGCCCCACCCCGGCGGCGGACTGGAACCCCTGCCAGTCGGTCAGGGAGGCGTGGACCTCCGCGTGGCGGCCCATCGCCCAGGTCCCGCAGGACTCGAGGCGGACGACCGGCCCGGCCTCGCGCAGCGTCTCGTGGAAGGGCAGCGGGTCGGTGAGGACGTCGTCGCCGAACGGGTCCTCGGTGAGGACGGGAACGGTGGAGGAAACGGTGGTGGCGGGAACGGTCATGGGCTCGTCGCTCTCTGCTCGGGCGGTCACAGGTCGATGGTCAGGCGGGGTGTGCGGGAGCGGGAGACGCAGACCATGAGGCAGTCCCCGGCCGCCCGCTCGTGCGGGGCCAGGACGGAGTCCCGGTGGTCGGGAGTCCCGGCGAGGACGTCGGTCTCGCACGTCCCGCACAGGCCCTGCTCGCACGAGGCCAGGACACCGTGGCCGTCGGCGCGCAGGGCGTCGAGGACGGTCCGGCCCGGGGCCACCTCCAGGACCCGGCCGCTGCGGGCGAGCTCGAGCTCGAAGGAGGTGCCGTCCGCGAGCGCGGCACCGGCGTCCGCCGTGAAGTGCTCCACGCGCAGCCCGCCGGCGGGCAGCTCCAGCTCGGGCTCCAGCTCGAGGAGGGGGGTGAGGAAGCGCTCGGGCCCGCAGGCGTACACCCCGGTGGCGCCGTCCAGCTCGCCGATGGTCTCCCGGAGGTCCCCGTGCCCGACGATGGACGTCTCGTGGAACTCGACGTTCCCGCCGTGGGCCGCCAGCTCGTCGAGGAACGGCATGGACGCCCTCGTGCGGCCGAAGGCCACGCAGCGCCAGGGCACGCCGAGGCGCACGGCCTGGTCGATCATGGGCAGCATCGGGGTGATCCCGATGCCGGCGCCCAGGAACAGGTAGGAGCCGGCCGGGTGCATCCGGAAGGTGTTGCGCGGGCCGCCGAAGGGCACGACGTCGCCCACCCGCAGCTGCTCGTGGACGTACCGGGAGCCGCCGCGGCCGGCGGGGTCGAGCTTCACCCCGACCCGGTAGGTCGTGGGGTCCCAGCGGTCGCCGCACAGGGAGTACTGCCGGATCCTGCCCTCCCCCAGGTGCAGGTCCACGTGGGCGCCGGGGCTCCAGTCGGGCAGGCGGGACCCGTCGGGGGCGGCGAGCGTCAGCGCGACGGTGTCGTCGGAGACGGCCTCCTTGGCGCGCACGGCCAGGCCGGTGGGGCCGCGGCCGGCGGACGCGGCCTGAGCCGCGGCGCGGGCCACGGGGGACGGGAGTGCGGTGGACATCGGACCTCCTCGGTGCGGATGCCCTCCAGTCTTGGTGTGTCATGGATCACACACCACAGCACTCTCATTGGTCGAGAGGCTCAGCCCGTCCCGTCGAGCCGGCGGGTCACGGTGGCCGCGGCGATCCGCAGCAGGGGCTCCCACTGGCGGGACCGCGGGAGGTTGGGCACGACGACGGACAGCGTCGCCACGGCCTCTCCGCGCCGGAACACCGGCGCCGCGATCCCGGTGGCGTCGGGGTGCAGGTATCCCGGGCAGTGCGCGGAGCCGTCACGGCGGATCAGGGCCAGCATCCGCCGCAGCCGCTCGGGATCCGTGGGTGTCGAGTCCGTGAACGCCTCGTGCGGGCCGGCGAGCACCTCCTCCTGGAACGCGGCGTCGCTGTGCGCCAGCAGCACGAGCCCGGACGAGGAGGCGTGCAGGGACAGCCGCCCGGCGATGCGGGTGAAGTTCACCACCGCGTCCGGCGCGCTGAGCCGCTCCAGGAACAGCACCTCGGTGCCGTCCAGGACGCCGATCTGGGCGTGCTGGCGGACCTGGGCGTGCAGGTCCTCGAGCACGGGCATCGCCGCCTCGCGCAGCGACAGGGCGGAGGAGGCCCGGGCCGCGACCTCCCACAGCCGCACCCCCAGCCGGACACGGCGCTCCTCGTCCCGCTCCAGCCAGCCGTGCTCGGTCAGTTCGGCGACGAGCCGGGAGGCCGTCGCCAGGTGCAGGCCGGTGCGCCGGGCCAGCTCGGTGACGGTGAGCCACTCCTCGCCCTGCCGGAACGCCTCGACGAGGCGCACGGCGCGGGAGAGGACCGACTCACCGGACTGGGTGCGCGCCACCGCTGCGGATCCTCCCTCTGCGCTCCCCCGGACGAGAGCGCCGCCGCGGCCTCGCCGCCGGATCCGGGTGCGGTCTCAGCTCCGCTCCGCCTGGTCGTTCTCGATCTGCGCCGTGGCGGGCAGCACCTGGGAGGACGAGGGTCCGTCCAGCACGACCAGCAGCACGCGCAGGTCGACCTCGGAGAGGTAGGCCCCCACCAGGCGGTGGTTGGAGTCGAGGACCACGAGGAAGCCCTCGGTCCGGTACGCTGGGACGGTGAGCTGGACCGGCCCCGCCTCCTCCGCGAACTCCTGCCGCATCTGCTCGATCTTGCCCTGCCGGTCCTCCGGCCACTGCTTCGCCGCCGCCTCGGCGAGGGTCAGCGGCCGGTGCTGCGGGTGCGACCACTCGCCCGGGTTGCCCTCGGGGTCCACGTGCCACACCGTGTAGAGGTCGGCGAGCTCCTCCCGGGACGAGACCACGAGGTCCTCGATCCGGGAGTTCTCGTCGTCCACCGCTCCCCAGTCGAGCCAGGCCCGGATGTCGTCGCCGAACAGGGTCCTGAAGTCCGAAACGTCCATGCCGTCATCTCAGCAGACTTGTGTGCTCACCGCCACAGGTGACGCCGGGCCGGGCGCTCAGGAGCCCTCGGCGCTCCCCCGGGCCGGGCGCGCCGCCGCCTCGGGCCGGACGTTGAACGCCGAGGCGGAGCGGTCGGCGGGCTCGGTCGGGAACACCGTGTGCCCCTCCGCCCACTTGTGCCGCGCGTAGGAGTGCAGCCGGTCGGCGAACGGCCCGTCCCGCCACTCCAGATAGGGCATGTCCTGGCTCGCGTCGAGCAGGAAGTAGCTGCTGAACGCCCGGAGCACCTGCGGCGCGCCCGGGTCCGCCGCTGGCTCCTCCGCCGCGGCGGGATCCCCGAGCACCAGGAAGATCGGGGCTCCGGGCAGGCCGTCGTAGACCCGCACCTCCAGGCGTTCGGCCACCAGGGGATCGAGCTCACCGAGGGCCCGGAGCTGGTGGACCAGCGTGTCGAAGCTGCGCCGCAGGTCCATGGGCGAGAGGCCGTAGTGGTGGCGGATCTCGCGGAGCCGGGACGCGAGCGCGGGCGACTTCGGGTCGAGGACCAGCAGCCGGACGCGGACCCCGGCGTCGAGCGCCTTGTGGATCGCGTCCAGGTCGCCGGCCAGGGTCAGCGGGAAGGTGTCCATCCACCACATCTCCTGTCCGGGCTGCACGCCCCGGAGCACGTCGACCGCGTCGAGCTCCTCGCGGACCCCCACGAGGCCGAGCCGGTCGTCGCGGGCCGCCGTCGGCGCGGGGACCGGGGGACGCTGCGCCTCGACGGGCCAGGAGCCGCGCCAGCGCGCCAGCCCGGCGTCCAGGAGCAGCCCCACACCGCCCACGGTGAGCAGGACGGCCCCAGCGTCGAGGAGCACCTCCGACCACGCCCGCCCGGCCACCAGGGCGACGACGACGAGCGCCGCGCCGAGGCCGACCAGCACGACCGGCGCCGTGACCGGGCGCCGCTCCGGCACGGTGCGTGCGGCGGCGCGCCACCCGTCACCCCCGGCCCGGTCCTGGGCGGCACTGCGGATCTCCAGCACGGGGCTCCCCCTCCTCGAGCGGCTCTGCTCCCACCCTGGCACGGCTCCTGACCTGGGCGTTAGCACCGTGGGCACCGGGGCATTTTGTGACAGCCGGTGCGCCGCGCCCGTCCGGAGCTCCGTCCCCACTTCTGCGGCACCGTGCCCCACCATGCGTTTGCATACCTAAACTCGGAGTCGGGCGGGTGGGGGCCCGGCGTCACGACCGCTCCCGCCCCGGGGACCGGCCCCACGCCCAGCAGCTGACCGCACCGGCCGCGCTGCCCCCTCCGGCGGAAGGCACCTCTCTTGGCCACGACACTCCGGGACCGCCTCGGCGACCGTCACAACCGCCTCAACGCCCTCCGCCTGGGCCTGGCGTCCCTGGTGATCGTCGGCCACGCCTGGCCGCTGACCGGCGCGGACGGCCCGAGCCTCGAGGTCCTGTCCGACGTGGCCGTCAACGGCTTCTTCGTGCTCAGCGGCTACCTCATCGCGGACAGCAGGGTGCGGACCACGCTGGTGCCCTACCTCTGGCGGCGGTTCCTGCGCATCTACCCGGCCTTCCTGGTGAGCCTGTTCGTGGTGGCCGCCGTCTTCGCGCCGCTCGCGGCCGCGCTCGAGGGCACGTCGCTCGACCTGGCCTCCGCCGCCGGCTTCGTGCTGAGCAACGGGGACCTGAGGATCTCGCAGTGGGGCATCGACGGGACCCTGGTCCGGGTCCCGGCCCCGGACTCCTGGAACGGCTCGCTCTGGACGCTGTTCCACGAGACCCTCGCCTACGTGCTGATCGGGCTCGTCCTCAGCCTCGCCGTCGCGGCGCGGCACGCCCGGTGGGTGCTCCCGGCGCTGTTCCTCGTCGTGCTCGTCCTCCGTCCCCTGGTCGAGGGCCCGCTGGAGGTCACGAGCCACCTCTGGCTCAACGGCGCCCGGCTGGTGGGCTACTTCCTGGCGGGCGCGGCGGTCTGGGCCTGGGCGGGGACGTGGCGGCCCACCTGGGTGCACATCGCGGGGGCGGGCGTCGTCTACGCCGTGCTGACGGACCAGGGCTGGGCGGACCTGTACGGGCAGCTGCCGCTCGCCGTGCTGCTCCTCGGCCTCGGCGCCGCCCCGTCCCGGAACTGGACCACCCGCACCGACCTCTCCTACGGCGTCTACATCTACGCGTACCCGGTGCAGCAGCTCCTCGTGCTGCTCGGCACGGCGTCGTGGGGCGTCGCCGTCAACTCCCTGCTCGTCGTCCTCCTGACGCTGCCCCTGGCGCTGCTGTCGTGGACGTTCGTCGAGAAGCCCGCCCTGCGGGCCAAGGCGTGGCTCGACCCCCGCGACCGGCCCGACCGGCGGGTTCCCTCCGCCGGCGCGCAGGCACCCTCGCCCGCGGCAGTCGAGGGACGCCGTCCGGAGTGACCGCACCGGATCCCGCCCCCGCCGCCCGGACGGCGCGCCCGGGACCCCCGGGCCTCCTTGTCCGGCACCGGGGCGGTGCCTACCGTGAGGAGCAGGCGGGCGCGACGCCGCCGGCCCCGACCCGTCAGGAGCACCCATGGACACCCCGGTGATCGAGGCCCGCGGGCTCGTCAAGACCTTCGGCCCCACCGCGGCCTTGGACGGCTTCGACCTCACCGTGGCACCGGGGCAGGTCGCGGGCTTCCTGGGCCCCAACGGCTCGGGGAAGTCCACGGCGATCCGGGTGCTGCTGGGCCTGCTCCGGTCGGACGCGGGCACGGCCACGGTCCTCGGCCTGGACGCCTGGCGGGACGCCGTGCAGATCCACCGCCGCACCGCCTACGTCCCCGGGGACACGAACCTGTGGCCCAACCTGACCGGGGGCGAGATCGTGGACCTGCTCACCGGCATCCGCGGCGGACGACGGCGGCGGCGCCGCCGCGACGAGCTCGTCGAGCGCTTCGAGCTCGACCCCACGAAGAAGGCCCGCAGCTACTCCAAGGGCAACCGGCAGAAGGTGGCCCTGGTGGCCGCCCTGAGCGCCGAGGCGGAGCTGTACGTCCTGGACGAGCCGACCTCCGGGCTGGACCCCCTCATGGAGGCCGTGTTCACGGATGAGGTGCGCCGGCTGAGCGGGCAGGGCAGCACGGTCCTGCTCTCGAGCCACATCCTGGCGGAGGTCGAGAAGCTGTGCGACACCGTGACCATCATCCGCGCCGGACGGGACGTGGAGAGCGGCACCCTCCCCCAGCTGCGCCACCTGACCCGCTCCGCCGTCACGGCCACGACCTCCGCCGACCCCGGCCGCCTGGGCGGGCTGCCGGGCGTGCACCACCTCGTGCACGAGGATGGGAGGCTGCGCTTCGACGTCGACGACGCCCGGGTCCCGAGGTGCTCCGGGCGCTCGCCGACCTGGGCGTGCAGAACCTGACCGTCACCCCGCCCTCGCTCGAGGAGCTCTTCCTGCGCCACTACGGCGACCGCCCGGCCGAGCCCGCCGCCCCGGGCGGGACCGGGCTCGGCGCCGGCCAGGACGTGCGGGCGCCCCGATGAGGACCGCCGAGCCGTGGGCCGCGACCGGCCGGCTCTTCCGGCTCAATCTGCGCCTGGACCGGGTCCGGATCCTCGTGTGGGTGCTCGCGCTCACCGGCACCGTGTCCGCGACGGTGCTCGCCCTCGAGAAGACGTTCCCGGACGGCGAGGCCCGCCAGGCCCGGGCGGCCCTGCTGGACAACCCGTCCGCCGTGATGATGACCGGCCCGGCCTTCGGCGCGGACGACTACACGCTGGGCGCCATGACGGTCAACGAGCTGAGCCTGTCGGTGCTCGTGGCGACGGCGATCATGAGCATCCTGCTCGCGAGCCGGCATGTGCGGGCCGAGGAGGAGTCCGGGCGGCTCGAGGTCGTCCGCGCACTGCCGGTGGGCCGCTTCGCCCCGGCGGCGGCCGCCCTGGGAGCGGTCGCCGTGGCGGACGCGGCTGTCGGCGCCGGGATCACCGCCGGGCTCTTCGCGGCGGGCCTGGGCGGGGTCGACGCCGTGGCGTGGGGCGTGGCCACGGCGCTCACCGGCCTGGTCTTCGGGGCCGTGGCGGCCGTGACCGCCCAGCTCACCGAGCACGCACGGGCCGCCTCCGGCACGGCGATGTCCGTGCTCGGCGCGGCCTTCCTGGTGCGCGGGATCGGGGACGTCGTCGAACCCACCGGCTCGTGGCTGTCCTGGTTCTCACCGATCGCCTGGGCCCAGCAGACCCGGCTCTACGTGGACCTTCGCTGGTGGCCGCTGACGCTCTCAGCGGCACTCACGGCGGCGCTGCTGGTGGCGGCCGTGCTGCTGGCCCAGCGGCGGGACCTGGGCGCCGGGCTGCGGCCGGCACGCCCCGGGCCCGCGGCGGCCGGGGCGGCCCTGCTCTCCGCGACCGGGCTGGCGCGGCGGCTGCTGCGCGGCACGTTCCTGGGGTGGACCGCCGGACTCGTCCTCTTCGGCCTGGCCTTCGGCTCGCTGGCCGACTCGCTGGAGGACAGCATCGCGGACATCCCGTCGATCACCGACTGGCTCGTGATGGACCTCGACGCCCTCACCGAGTCCTTCGCCGCCGCGACGCTGTCCTACCTCGCGCTCGGGGTGGTCGCGTTCGCCGTCTCGGGCGTGCTGCGCCTGCGCTCCGAGGAGGAGTCCGGCCGCACGGCCCTGCTCCTCTCGACGGGCCTCGACCGGGTGCGCTGGGTGCTCGGCTGGCTCGCCGTGGTCGGGGTGGAGGCCCTCCTGGCCCTGCTGCTGGCCGGGGCCGCGCTGGGCGCCGGGGTCACGGCCACCACCGGGGACCTGCGCTGGACCGGCGAGCTCGCCCTGGCGGCCCTGGCCTACGCCCCGGCCGTGCTCGTGGTGGCGGGGGTCGCCGCCGCCCTGGTGGGACTCGTCCCGCGGTTCGCCGCGCTGAGCTGGGCCGTGGTCGCGTACGTGGTCTTCGTCTCGTGGTTCGGCCTGCTGCTCGACCTGCCGGAGGCGGCGATGAACCTCTCGCCCGTGCAGCTGACGCCGCTCGTGCCCTCCGAAGACTGGGAGGCCGCTCCGCTGCTGGGTCTCGCCGCGCTGGCGCTCGCCCTCCTGGTCGCGGCCGCCGCCGGGTTCCGCCGCCGGGACCTCGTGGCCTGAGCCGGCGGGCCGGCCACCGCCGAGGGGGCGACCCCGGGCGGCGTCGGGGTCGACGGCCGTCCGGGGGCGCCCCCTCGGCACGTGCGGAGCCGGGCGGCCCTGCGGTCGGGCTGCGGCGGAGCCGCGGAGCGGGTCAGCCCGCGACGAGCTTGAGCGTCTCCCGGCTGAAGGCCTCGAGGTCACCAGGGTTGCGGGAGGTGACGAGTCGTCCGTCGACGACGACCTCCTCGTCCACCCAGTCCGCCCCGGCGTTCTTCAGGTCCGTGGCCAGGGAGGTGTAGGACGTGAGCCGCTTGCCCTGCGCGAGTCCCGCCTCGATGAGGATCCACGGGGCGTGGCAGATGGCCGCGATCGGCTTGCCCGCGGCGTCGAACTCCTTGACCAGGCGCAGGGCGTCCTGGTCCGTGCGCACGGTGTCCGCGTTGAGGGTGCCCCCGGGCAGGACCAGCGCGTCGAAGTCCTCGGCCTTCGCCGCGGCGAGGGTGCCGTCGACGTCGTAGCTGCCGGCGCGGTCCCAGTCCCCCTGCATCGCCGTGATAGTGCCCTGCTCCGGGGACAGGAGCACGGGGGTGCCGCCGGCCTCCTGGACGGCCTTCCACGGCTCGGTGAGCTCGGGCTCCTCGACGCCGTTCGTGGCGATGAACGCGATCTTCCTGCCGGTGATGTCGGTGGTCATGGACTGCCTCCTGGGTGCGGTGGATGGGGTGGATCTGTGGATGGGGTGGATCTGTCCGTTCGGTAGACCTGCGGCTCCGGTGGAGCCGCCGGTCCGGCGGAACCGTGCCGGGGCGCCGCGGCCGCTACTGCGACCGGAGACCGCCGAGGACGTCGAGCGCCGCCCGCAGCCGGACGCCGGCGTCGTCGGCGACCTCCTGCACGGCGGGGCTGCCGCTGAGCTGGACCATGGTCTGCGGGTCGATGGCCTCGACCGTGGAGGAGCCGGCGTCCGCGCCGCGGCGCACCACCACGTTGCAGGGCAGGAGCGCGCCGAGCTGGGGCTCCGCGGCCAGGGCCTTGCTGGCGAGCCCGGGGTTGCAGGCGCCGAGGATGACGTAGTCGCCCACGCCCTCGGCGGCCTCGGCGCCGAGCTTTTTCTCGAAGGTGGCGCGCACGTCGATCTCGGTGAGGATGCCGAAGCCCTGCTCGGCCAGGGCGGCCCGCGTCCGCTCGACCGCCTCCGCGTAGGGCAGCGGGACGACGACGGCGTTGGTGTACCTCAAGCTGGCACTCCTTCTCGGTCCGGGCTCCTGCTCAGGACTCCACTGTTGGCACGCGGGGCGCGGAAAGGGAAGAGCGGGACGGCCAGGTTCTCGCTGGGCGATACCGGCGCCCGGTCTCGATACCCCTGGGGGTAGTTAAATACCCCCCAGGGTATCTGCCATACTCGCGACGAACGCCGGGTGGAGCGCCCGGCACCCCTCCACGGCCTGACCACCCCGCCCCGGCCGGCGGGAAGCAAAGGACACGCACCATGACCGTCACCCTCGTACTGACCCTCCTGCTGTCGGTGCTGATCGGGCTCTCGCTCGGTCTGCTCGGCGGCGGCGGATCCATCCTCACCGTCCCGATCCTCACCTACGTCGCCGGGCTGGACCCCAAGGAGGCCATCGCGGCCTCCCTGTTCGTCGTCGGGGTGACCTCCGCCGTCAGCGCCGTCAACCACGCCCGCAACGGGCGCGTGAAGTGGCGCACCGGGCTCGTCTTCGGCGCGGCCGGCATGGCCGGGGCCTTCCTCGGCGGCCTGGCCGGCGGCTACATCCCCGGCACCGTGCTGACGGTCGCCTTCGCCCTGATGATGGTCGCGACCTCCCTGGCCATGATCCGCGGCCGCAGGAACAGCACCGCAACAACCCACGACGGCGAGCTGCCCGTCCTGAAGGTCGTCGCCGAGGGTCTGGTCGTGGGCCTGGTCACCGGCCTGGTGGGGGCCGGCGGCGGCTTCCTCGTCGTCCCGGCCCTCGCCCTGCTGGGCGGGCTGTCCATGCCCGTGGCCGTGGGCACTTCCCTGGTGGTCATCGCCATGAAGTCCTTCGCCGGCCTCGCCGGCTACCTCACTACGGTCTCCCTGGACTGGGTCCTGGTGGGCGCGGTGACCGTCGCCGCGGTCGCCGGCTCGTTCGTCGGGGCGCGGCTGGCCGGGTGCATCCCCGAGGCCGCCCTGCGCAAGGGCTTCGGCATCTTCGTCCTGGTCATGGGCGTCTTCGTCCTGGTCCAGGAGCTGCCCGGCGCGGCCGGACTCGCCGTCGGGATCACCGCGGCCGCCGGCGCGGCCGCCGCCGTCTGCTGGTTCGCGGTCCCGAGGTGCCCGCTGCGCACGCCCCTCACGGCCTGAGCGCCCCCTTCTTCCCGCACACCACACACCGCACACCGACAGGAGTTCCCCATGGCCACCATCGATCTCACCGAGCAGGCCTTCGCCGAGACCGTCCAGGAGCACGACATCGTCCTCGTGGACTTCTGGGCGAGCTGGTGCGGCCCCTGCCGCATGTTCGCCCCGACCTACGAGGCCGCCTCCGAGAAGCATCCGGACGTCGTCTTCGCCAAGGTCGACACCGAGGCCGAGCAGCGGCTCGCCGCCGCCGCCGGCATCAGCTCCATCCCCACGCTGATGGCCTTCCGCGGGGGCGTGCTCGTGTTCTCCCAGCCGGGCGCCCTGCCCGCCGCCGGGCTCGAGCAGGTCATCACCGCGGTCAAGGGCCTCGACATGGCCGAGGTCCACGCCGAGCTCGCCCGGCAGCGGGTCGGGCAGCGCACCGGGCAGCAGGCCTGAGCCGCGGCGCGGGGCCCCGGCACGTCGCTTCCGCTGTGGCCCCGCCCCTGGAACACTCCCGTAACAACTCGCCGATACCGTCACCATGCCCCGCGGTGCGCCGCGAGGCACCACCAGGAGGAACGCACCATGGACGTCACCGTCATCGACACCCCCCAGCTCGGGGACCGCAGCTACCTCGTGCACGACGGGCATGTGGCTCTGGTCATCGACGCCCAGCGCGACATCGACCGCGTCGAGGCCGCCGTGGAGCAGGCCGGGGTGAAGGTCACCCACGTGGCCGAGACGCACATCCACAACGACTACCTGACCGGCGGCTGCCTCTACGCCCGGAAGCACGGCGCGGCCTACCTCGTCAACGCCGCCGACGACGTCTCCTTCGAGCGCACCCCGATCGCCGACGGGGAAACCGTGCAGGTCGGAGAGCTCTCCGTGAAGGCCGTGGCCACCCCCGGCCACACCCACCACCACCTCTCCTTCGTGGTGGAGCACGGCGAGGAGCAGGCCGTGTTCTCCGGCGGCAGCGTCCTCTACGGCTCCGTGGGCCGCACCGACCTGCTGGGCCGCGAGCACATGGTGGGACTGACCCACGACCAGTACGCCTCCGCCCGCCGCCTGGCACAGGAGGCCGAGGAGAGGGCAGCCCTGTACCCGACCCACGGCTTCGGCTCCTTCTGCTCCTCCGGCCCCGCCACCGGCGCGGACGAGTCCACCCTGGGCGAGCAGATCAGGACCAACCACGTCTACACCGACCCGGACGAGGAGCACTTCGTCACCGAGCTCATCAGCAACCTCACGGCGTACCCGAACTACTACGTGCACATGGGCCCGGCCAACGCCGCCGGCCCCACCGAGCCGGACCTGTCCGTGCCCGACTCCCTGGACCCCGAGGAGCTGCGGTCCCGCCTCGAGGCCGGCGAGTGGGTGGTGGACCTGCGCCACCGGGTGGCCTACTCCGCCGAGCACCTCAGGGGCACCATCAGCTTCGAGTACGGCGACGGCTCCAGCTTCACCGCGTTCCTGGGCTGGATCTTCCCCTACGACCGGCAGCTGACCCTCGTGGGGTCGCGTGCGGACGTCGAGAACGCGATCCGGGACCTGTCGCGGATCGGCATCGACTCCCCCGACGCGGCGCTGGGCGAGGACCCGGAGAAGCTCGCTCCCGGGGCGGCCCGCTCCTCCTACCCGCGCGTCGACTGGAAGGGCATGCTCGAGGGGCGGCCCGAGGACGAGACCGTCCTGGACGTCCGCCGGGTGGACGAGTACGAGGACTCGCACCTCCCCGGGGCGGTCAACATCCCGCTGCACGAGCTGCTGCCCCGGATGGACGAGGTGCCCACGGGCCGGCTGTGGGTCCACTGCGGCTCCGGCTACCGCTCGGGCGTGGCCGCCAGCCTGCTCGAGCGCGCGGGCAAGGACCCGGTGCACATCGACGCCCTGTTCGCCGAGGCCGAGGAGGCCGGCGTGCCGCTGGAGAACTGACGCCGCCGCGGGGGCCGGTGCGCGCCCCCGGCCCCCGCAGCCCCTCCCCGAAGCCCACCCCAGCCCAGCGAAAGGCCCGCCGTGAGCACCTCCCGCACCGTCCCCCCGTCCGCCGCCGGACGGCGCAGCGTCACCGTCATCGGCGCCGCGGTCGTCCTCCTGCACGTCGCAGGCTGGGGCACGCTGCTCGCCCTCGTCCTGGGCACCGACACCCCCCAGGAGGGCACGGGACTGTTCGTGGGACTCGCCCTCAGCGCCTACGCCCTGGGCGTCCGGCATGCCTTCGACGCCGACCACATCGCCGCGATCGACAACGCGACGCGCTCGCTGATGGCGCGGGGCCGGGAGTCCGCGGCCACCGGCTTCTGGTTCGCCCTGGGCCACTCCTCGGTGGTCCTCGTCTCCGTGCTGCTGCTGACCCTCGGCCTGGAGGCCTTCGCCGGCGGCCTCGCGGACGAGGGCTCCGGGCTGCGGCAGGCCGCGGGGATCTGGGGCGGCACCGTCTCCGGGCTTTTCCTCGTCACCGCCGGGGTGCTCAACCTCGCCGTGCTGCTCCGGCTGCGCCGGGCCCGCCGCGCGGCGCGCACCGGCGCCCTGGACGCCGCCGAGCTGGACGCCCACCTCGCCGACCGGGGCGTGCTGCACCGCGTGCTGCACCCCGTGACCCGCATGGTGGACCGCCCTGCCAGGATGTACCCCGTCGGCTTCCTCTTCGGCCTCGGCCTCGACACGGCGGCCTCCATCGGGCTGTTCGTCATGGCCGGCGGGCTCGCCCCCGAGCTGCCCTGGTACGCGGTGCTCGTGCTGCCCGTGCTCTTCACCGCGGGCATGACGATGTTCGACAGCGCCGACGGCATCCTGATGAACCGGGTCTACGGCTGGGCCTCGATGGATGCCCGCCGCCGGCTGAACTACAACGTCACGGTGACCACCGTCTCGGTCGTCATCGCCTTCGTGATCGGTGGGACGAGCCTGCTGTCCGTGCTCGCCGAGCTCCTGCAGCCGACCGGCGGCGCGCTCGCCTTCGTGGCGGCGGTCGACCTCAACTTCCTCGGCATGGCCGTGATCGTCTTCTTCGGCGTCGTCTGGCTGGGCTCGAAGGGCCTGGACCGGATCCGCCGCGACGGACGGCCGGTCCCTGTGCGAGGCTGATCGTCATGGTCCGACTCCTCCTGCTCGCCGACACGCACGTCCCGAAGCGCGCCCGCGACCTGCCCGCCGCGGTGTGGCGGGCCGTCGACGACGCCGAGGTGGTGCTGCACGCGGGCGACTGGATCGACCTCGCGACCCTCGACCGGCTCGAGGAGCGGGCCGCGCGCCTCGTGGGGGTCTGGGGGAACAACGACGGCCCGGAGCTGCGCGAACGGCTGCCCGAGGTGGCCCGCGAGACGCTCGGGGGCGTGCGCTTCGGGATGGTCCACGAGACCGGTGCCGCCGCCGGGCGGGAGGCCCGGATGGACCGGGCGTTCTCCGGCCTCGACGTCCTGATCTTCGGCCACAGCCACATCCCGTGGGACAGCACCACCCCGGCGGGCCTGCGGCTGCTCAACCCCGGCTCCCCCACGGACCGGCGGCGCCAGCCGCACTGCACCTATCTGACGGCGGTCGCCGACGGCGGGCGGCTCACCGACGTGGAGCTCGTCCGCCTCCCGCGGCGCTGACGCCCCGCGGCACCGGCGCCGCCGGGCCGAGCGCTCAGAGGAGGCCCCGCAGCTGGTAGTAGCGCCGGCCCACCACGGTCCCGTTGACCCGGACCGCGGCCCACACCAGGACGAGCAGCAGCGCCACCAGCACGGCCGGGACGGGCACGAAGAGCGCCCACACCACCAGCGCCATGCCCGGGACGGTCAGCAGGATCGGCCAGGCGTACTGCACCATCTCCACCGCCATGTAGTCCTGCATCTCCCGCAGGACCGGGTCCCGCGGGACGGCGCCGCGGCGCACCGAGGTCCGCAGCCCCTTGCTCGCCCGGGCGCGGGCGTCCATGAGGTCGTTGCGGGGCGCGTCGTCCGCCCGGGTGAGCGAGAGGATGATGCCGCTGACCAGCAGGGCCGCCCCGCCCACCACGAGTCCCCACTGGACCGGGCTGAGCAGCCCCCTCTCGCCCAGGAGGAGCGCGGCCGCGATGCCGCCCAGCAGCCCGACCACCAGGCTGGCCACGACGGCCAGCACGATCCGCCGGGCCCAAACCGCGTCGAGCTCCCCGAGCCGGGGGATCTGCACGTGCGGGTGGTCGGCCCCGCTGAGCCGGATCTCCTCGTCCATGGCGCACCGTCCTCTCGTCGCCCCGTGCTGCTGCGCGGGCCCCTCCATTGTCCCGCGCCCCGGGCGCGGTGGCACGTCCGCCCCCGGGCAGGCGGGGACCCCGGCCCCGGTCAGGTGCCCGGGGCCGGGGTCGGGGCGGCCGACGGTCCTCAGGCGGCTTGGTAGGTGAGGCAGTCGGCCTCGTCGGCGCCGGCACCGATCTTCACGTCGTGGGCGGTGCACATCAGGTGCGCGTTGTGCTTGCACTCGGACCGCTGGCAGGCACCGACCTCGGCGTGGACGGTGGGCAGGCCGCCGTCGGGGCCCAGCGAGATGAACGTGCCGCAGTGCGCGTGGCCGGAGGATCCGGTCACGGTGATCGCGTGGGCCGTGCACTCGTGGTCGTGGTTGAACGAGCACTGCCCCACGGTGCAGTCGGAGACGGGAACGAACTCGGTGGTGGCCATGACTTCTCCTCCAGGAGGATCTCCGGGCCGGAGCCTGCTGCCCCGGCCTGAACAAGCTCTTCCAGGATGCGCCTCACGAGGGACGATGGATAGCGCATTTTTTCGTGCCCCAATGTCCGCGGGTCGGCCGACGGGCGCCGCGGCGCCGCCCTTGACGGGGCACCGCCGGGGGGTATTCGCTGGACGCACGGCGGTGCCGCCCGGCGGCGCCGCGACAACCCCGAGGAGAACCCATGAGCGCCGGCGACCACTTCTACCTCGACAAGGCGGATCCCGGCAGCTGGCGCGCGCTCAACGGCCTGGCGCGCAAGGTCGCCGCCGCGGCCGAGGACGCCGGGCTGTCCCGGGCTCTGGTGGAGCTGCTCAACATCAGGGTCTCCCAGCTCAACGGGTGCGCCTACTGCCTCGACCTGCACACCGGCTACGCCGTGGAGGCCGGGGTGAGCGCGCAGAAGCTGGCGGTGCTCCCCGCCTGGCGCGAGACGGAGCTCTTCGACGACCTGGAGCGGGCCGCGCTGGCCATCGGGGAGTCCGTGGCCCTGCTGCCCGACGAGGAGACCCGGTTGGCGGAGCTGGCGGTGGCCCGGGCGGAGCTGACCGACGAGCAGTACTCGGCGCTGCAGTGGACGGCGGTGGCGATCAACGCCTTCAACCGGGTGTCCGTCCTCTCCCGCCACCGGGTCCGCCCCCGTGCGGCCGCGCCGGAGGGGCACCCCCCGGGAGAACAGGCCGCGGAGGAGCCGGCGCCGGACGCCCCGCGCACCCCGTCGACCGTCGCGGGGGGCACAGCGTGACCAACCTGGACGTGGACCCGCAGGAGCTGCTGTGCTCCGAGGCCGCCGGGGCCGGAGCGCAGCTGCTGGCCCCGCGCGAGGTGCCCCTGGGCGGGCCCCGCGCGATGACCGTGCGCCGCACCCTGCCCCAGCGGCAGCGCAGCCTCATCGGGGCGTGGTGCTTCGTCGACCACTACGGCCCCGACCTGGTCTCGGAGTCGGGGGGCATGCGGGTGGCGCGGCACCCGCACACCGGCCTGGCCACCGTGAGCCTGCTGTTCACCGGCGGGATCGCCCACCGGGACTCGGCCGGCTACGACGCGATCGTCCGGCCCGGTGAGGTTAACCTGATGGTCGCCGGACGGGGGATCTCCCACCAGGAGTTCTCCACCCCCGGCACCACGCTGCTGCACGGCGTCCAGCTCTGGTACGCGCTGCCGGAGGCGACCCGCCACATGGCACCCACCTTCGAGCACCACGCCCCCGAGCCGGTGGTCGGGGAGGGCACGGAGCTGCGCGTCTTCCTCGGCTCCCTGGCCGGCAGCACCTCCCCGGTGGACACCTTCACCCCGCCGCTGCTGGCCGCCGAGGCCACCCTGCGGCCCGGCGCCCGGCTGGAGCTGGAGCTGGACCCGGCCCTCGAGCACGGCGTGCTGCTCGACACCGGCGACCTGGCGCTCAACGGCGCCCCCGTGCCGGTGGACCACCTCGCCTACCTCCCGGCCGGGCAGGGTCCCGTGGTGCTGGAGGCCGGCCTGAGCCCGGTCCGGCTGCTGCTCATCGGCGGCGAGCCGCTGGGCGAGCAGATCGTGATGTGGTGGAACTTCGTCGGCCGCAGCCACGAGGAGGTCGTCGCCTACCGCGCCGCCTGGCAGGCGGAGATCGACGCCGAACCGGCCCCCGCGCCGGCCTCCGGCGGCTACGAGGACGGGGCGCCGTACCCGCGCTTCGGTCCCTACCCGGCGGAGCAGCCCGCCCCGCTGCCGGCCCCGCCGCTGCCCACCGTCCAGCTGCGGCCCCGCGGCTGAGCCCGTCCCCCAGGAGACCACCATGGACACCTCCGCCGTCACGGTGCGGAACAACCCCGGCCGGCAGCGCTACGAGCTCCTCGACGGGGAGACCGTCATCGGCTCGGCCCACTGGGTGCCCTTCGAGGGCGCCGACGGGCCGCAGCGGATCTTCTACCACACCACCGTGGACGACGCCTACGGCGGGCAGGGCCTGGCTTCGAGACTGGCCCGGGATGCCCTGGACGACACCGCCGGGGCCGGGCTGACGGTCGTCCCGGTGTGCCCCTACATCAAGAAGTGGCTGCGCAGCCACCCCGACCACCAGCAGCACGCCGTGGCCGTGCGGCCCGAGCACCTCGCCGCCGTCCCGCGGCACGAGCAGCGGTGACCCCGCCCACCGGAGCGGGCTGAGCCCCGGCCGGCGAGGTCGCTACGGCTGCGGGGCGTCCGAGGAACCGGCGGGGCGGTCCGGCCGCTCCGCCGGTCCCTCCCCCCTCGAGTCAGCGGTGGCGCCCGCCGCGGTGGGCACAGCGCCGCCGTCCCCGGCACTCCTGTCCTGCCCGTTCTCCCCGTGGTCCCCGGCCAGCGCCTCCGCAGGGCTGCGGTAGTGGTGCGACTCCCGCCAGATGGCGAATCCCACCGAGGCGACGGTCAGGATGAGCAGCACGAGCGGCAGGGGCTCGAGGACCCAGCTGAGGTCTCCGCTGATGATCATCGCGCGGCGGAAGCCCTCCTCGGCGATCGGGCCGAGGATCATGCCGATGATGAGCGGGGCGAGCGGGAAGCCTGCCTTGATCATCACATAGCCGGCCAGCGCCGCGACCAGCATGACGAGGACGTCGAAGGAGCTGGAGCGCAGGGAGTAGCACCCGATCACGGCGAGCACGATGACCGAGGGCCACAGGTACGTGTTCGGGACTCGCTCGATCATCCGTGTCCACAGCCCGGATCCGAGCCAGCCGAGCACGAGCAGCACGACGTAGACGAGCAGGAAGCCCACGAAGATGCCGTACACGAGGTCGGGGGCGCCGCTGAAGAGGTTCGGGCCGGGCTGCAGGCCGTGCACCGTGATCGCTCCGATGAGCACCGCGGAGGTCACGTCGCCGGGGATGCCGAGGGTCAGCATGGGCACGAGGGCGCCGGCGGTCCCGGCGTTCTTGGCGCTCTCCGCGGCGGCCAGACCGCGGATGTCGCCGTCCCCGAAGCGCTTGGGCCGGCGCGCCACGCGCTTGGCCTCGTTGTAGGCCACGAACGAGCCGATGTCACCGCCCGTGCCGGGAATGACACCGATGATGAAGCCGATCACCGTGCCCAGCAGGGACGACGGGGCCAACCGGCCCAGCCACCCGAAGGAGGCCTTGAACTTCTCCGAGGTCGTCTTCAGCACGAGCGAGGTCTTCTGCTCGAACTGCAGGAACGCCTCCGAGACCGCGAAGAGCCCGATCATCACCGGGATGTAGTCGATGCCGGCGGTGAGGTCCGTGGAGCCGTAGGTCAGACGCGGATAGCCCTGGATGGTGTCCAGCCCGATCATGGCGATCCCCACGCCGACGACGCCGCTGATGAGACCTTTCACCATCCGCCCCTCGGATACCGAGGCGACCACGGTGAGGGCCAGCAGAGCCAGCATGAAGTACGCCGCGGGGCCGAAGCCGAGGGCCACGCTGGCCAGGCTGGGGGCCAGCAGGCCGAGGGCGACCACGCCGACGATGCCGCCGATGCAGGATGCCAGGACGGAGACCTTCAGGGCCTGCGAGGCCTGTCCCGCCCGCGCGAGGGCGTTGCCGTCCGCGACGGACGCCGCGGAGGCCGGTGTGCCCGGCGCGCGGACCAGGATCGCGGGGATCGAGCCGGCGTACACGGCGCCGCCGTAGATCCCGAGCAGCAGCATCATGCCCTGCAACGGCTCCATGACGAAGGTGAAGGGCAGCAGGATGGCGACCCCCACGGTCGCAGAGATGCCCGGAAGGGCGCCCACCACGATGCCGATGACGACGCCCACGACGATCAGGAGCAGGACCTGGAGGTCCATGGCGGCCTCGAGGCCGATGAGCCAGTTGTTCACAGCAGGACTCCTTCCAGGATGCCTGCCGGCAGGTAGACGGCCAGCAGTTCGGCGAACAGGTAGTAGAGGACGCCGGTGACCAGGAGCGAAACCAGCAGAAGGGGCAGCACCCGGCGCACACCCATGATCCGGATGGCACCCACCAGGAACAGGAACGTGGTCACGGGGAAGCCGACGGTCTCGACGACCAACACGTAGACGACCGTGAGCACCACGATCGCCGTCATGCGGCGACGGGTCCCGGGCGCGGGGGCCACGGAGGCCGGTTCGGGGCGCAGCAGCAGGAGGATCCCGAGCACGCCGAGAGCCCCCGCCACGAGCCGGGGCAGCGCACCGGTGCCGGGGTCGGAGTCCTGGGCGGAGGGCGGGAAGCCGAAGGTGGCGACCGCCAGCCCCGCCGCCAGCGCCAGCACGAGTCCTCCGATCAGCCGGTCGGCGAGCAGCCCGTGCCGGACCGCCGCTCCGGGCGGCTCCTGGGCAGTGCTGCCGGGAGTGCTGCCGGGAGTGCTGCCGCTGGTGCTGCCGGTCGTGTTCCCGCTCATCGGTCGACCCCCATTCCCGCTGCCTCGACGACCTCGCCGAAGCGCTCGTACTCCTCCCCCAGGAACGCGTCGAACTCCTCCGCGTCCCGGTGGACCTGGTTGAGACCGGTGGTCTCCATGTAGCCGGTGAAGGACTCGGACTGCCGCGCCTCGTCGAAGCAGTCGGAGAGTTGCTGCACGCGCTCCTGCGGCACGCCGGCCGGGGCGTAGAGGCCCAGGATGGCGGTGGAGGTCCAGTCGTAGCCCAGTTCCTCGAGGGTGGGCACATCGTCGGGCATGTAGTCCACCGGCTCCCCGGCCAGGGCCAGGGCGCGCAGCTCGCCGGACTCGACGAAGGAGCGCATCTCGGCGGCCCCCACGGAGACCATGTCGGTCTGTCCGCCCAGGGCGGCCTGGAGCGCCGAGGAGGCGCCGTCGAAGGGCACGTTGACCGTCCGGTCGTCGAGACCGGCGGCGAGGGCCATGCCCTCGTAGCCGAGGTGGTAGATGCTGCCGGTGCCGCTCGTGGCGACCGTGATGCGCTCCTGGTCGCTGTCGACGAGGTCCTGGAAGCTCGTGATCGGGGAGTCGCGCGGCACGGCGAACGCCACGGGCTGCTCGCTGTACTGCATGATCCCCTGGTAGTCGTCGGGGGTGATGTCCACGACGCCGAGGTGCTCGAGGATGGACAGCTCGATGGAGGCCGTCCCGATCGTGTAGCCGTCCGGGGCGGAGTCGAGGACCGCGCGGAAGCCGACGGCTCCGGAGCCGCCCGTCTCGTTGCGGACGACGAACTGCGCGCCGCAGGTCTCCTGGGCCGCGGCCACCAGCTGGCGTGTAGTGCCGTCCGCGCTGCCGCCCGGAGCATAGGGGACCACGACGTTGACGGGCCGCGAGGGGAACGCTCCCCCGTCCTCGGCCGGTTCCTCCCCGGCGCCCGAACAGCCCGCGAGGACCAGTCCTGCCGCCCCCAGGAGGGCGGCGCCGACGGTGCGCCTCCGCGCACCGGTGTCTGAGCTCATGCTGGGTCTCCTTCGCTGTCGGCACGTCGGTGGTCCGGCGGCCGGACCGGCAGCGGACGTGACGCACATCACGGCGTCCGTGCGACAGACATCACGGTACCGGTCATGTCCGAAGCGTGTGCACACATGTTCGATGTGCGAACATCGCGGACCGGTTCTGACGCCTTCACGGAGGCGCGGATCCGCGCGAGGACGGGCCGCAGGGGTTTCTGTGCGGCCCGCACACAGTCTGCGCCGCGTTCGCACACGTCGCCGGATGACGCCGGGCGAACGGCACGAGATGGGTGCGCTCAGATCTGCTGGGCCGCGATGAGATCGAGGAAGTGGGCGCGCATCCGGGCCCGGTCGGGCGCCACGCCGGTGATGAGACGGAACGCGTCCACCGCCTGCCCGACCGCCATGTGGCCGCCGTCGAGCACCTGGCACCCCCGGGCCCGGGCCGCGGAGATGAGCTCGGTCTCCACCGGCAGGTAGACCACGTCGGCCACCCACTGCCGGGCCTCCAGCAGGCCGGGGTCCACGGGAGTGCCGGGGTGGTGGTGCATGCCCACAGGGGTGGCGTTGACCAGCCCGTCGGCCGCCCGCACCAGCCCCGGCAGGGACTCGGCGGTGGCGGCCGCGACCTGCTGTCCGGGGAAGAGCTCGGCCATGGCTGCGGCCCGCTCGGCCGCCCGGGCGGGGTCCACGTCGAACAGGTGGAGGGTCTGCACGCCGGCGCTCAGCAGTGCGGAGGCCACGGCGGAGCCGGCGCCGCCGGTGCCGATCTGGACCACGCGGCCCTTGGCCGCGCCGGGGAGCGCGGCACGGAACCCCGCGGCGAAGCCGGACACGTCGGTGTTGTGGCCGACGAAACGCCCGTCGCGGATCACCACCGTGTTGACCGCCCTCAGCGCGGCCGCCTCCGGGGCGACCTCGTCGAGGTGGGCCAGCACCAGCTGCTTGCACGGGTGCGTGATGTTGAAGGCGTTGAATCCGAGGTCGCGCCCGGCCCGCAGTAGCTCCCCCACGTCCTCGCCCGGGCGGCCGATCACCTCGAGGTCCACCGGGCGGTACAGGTAGTGCAGGCCGTGGTTCCGGGCCTCGGTCTCGTGCATCGGCGGGGTGAGGCTGCGGGTGATGCCGTCGCCGATCAGGCCCACGAGATAGGACTCGGACATGGTGCTCATGGAGGACTCCTTGCGGGATGCGGGCAGGTCGCGGCCGCGCCGACCACCCGCGGAGCAGAACCGGTCCCGGTTGCGGGGAGGGCATCGCGGGCCGTTGGGACGCCCATCACAGTACACCGGGGGCCCGCCCCGCACCGCCCCGATAACCATGATGTGAAGGCTGGTGCCACAGAGTGACAGATTCTGGGTGCCGGTGGGTCCGGTGAAGAACCACGCCGAATCGGCCTTCACCGATTATTATGTCGCTTTCGATTACATTCCATGCCGGACCATCACGTGGACAGCATGTAATCATGCGTGGCACCGTGGACTGCGTTGCTGCCGTGACACACATCACTGGCGCTCGCCGCACCCACCAGTGCGTCCGCGCGGCGCCTCGTTCCCGCCCGGAGGATCCCATGACCCGCACCTCTCCCGATCCGCCGAACCGCATCACGACCAGAGACGTCGACGTCCTCGTGGCCGGCGCCGGCGCCGGTGGACTGTCCGCCGCCGTCTCCGCGGCCTACCACGGCCTCAATGTCCTCGTCGCCGAGCGCGCCGCCGTGTGCGGTGGTGCCACTGCTCGCTCCGGGGGATGGATGTGGACCCCCGGGAACCCGCTGGCCCGAGCCGACGGCGTCGACGAGCCGCGCGAGGCCTTCCGCACTTATCTCCAGCATGTCATCGACCCCGAGCACTACGACGCCGAGCGGATCGAGGCGTTCCTGGAAGCCGTCCCGCACATGGTCGGCTTCTTCCACGGAAAGACGGCCCTGCGCTTCGTCCCCGGCGCGAAGGTCAACGACATCTACGGAAAGCTCCCGGGCGCCGGCACCGGGCACCGCTCCGTGGCCCCGGAGCCCTTCCACGGGACCGAGCTCAGGCCCGAGGTGAGGCGCAAGCTAGCGCACCAGTTCTACATGACCTCCTTCGCGGGTATGGGCATCATGGCCGGCGACGACCTCGCCGCGTTCCTCACAGCCCTGCAGAAGCCCTCCAGCTTCCTGCACGCCGCCCGCCGGGTGCTCACCCACGTCGCCGACCTCGCTGTGCACCGGCGCAACATGCAGATGGTCAACGGCGTGGCCCTCACCGGCCGGCTCCTGCAGTCCGCCGACGACCTCGGGGTGCGCGTCGAGGTGCGCACCTCCGTTGAAGAACTGATCGTCGACGACTCCGGCGCGGTCACGGGCGCCTGGTTGATCGCCCCGGAGGGACGCGTGCGCGTGCACGCCCGCCGAGGCGTCGTCCTGGCCACCGGTGGCTATCCCGCGAACGTGGAGCGCCGGAAGCAGACGTTCGGGCGCACGCCGACCGGACGGGAGCACTGGACTCTGGCCCCTGACACGTCCGACGGCGCCGGAGCCCGGCTCGCCGAGCCGGCCGGCGGCTGGGTGGACAGCAACGTCACCTCCGCGGCCGCCTGGTGCCCCGTCTCGCTCGTCCACTTCCCCGGCATCCTCTCCGGCGGGCGGACCGGTGTGTTCCCCCACATTGCCGACCGTGCCAAGCCCGGCGTGATCGGCGTGCTGCGCGACGGCAGGCGCTTCGTCAACGAGGCCGACGGCTACTGGGACTACGTCGACGGGATGATGAAGGCCGTCCCCGAGGGCGAACCGGTCGAGTCCTGGCTGATCTGCGGCAAGCGTGCCCTGCGCGCCTACATGCTCGGCTTCGCCAAGCCACGCCCGCTGCCCGTCTTCCCCTACACCAAGGTGCTCAAGTACCTGGTCGAGGCGGACACGATCGAGGAGCTGGGCCACCGGTGCGGGATCGACCCGCAGCAGCTGGCCCGAACGGTCGAGGAGTTCAACGCGGACGCCGAGAAGGGCGTGGACTCCGCCTTCGGCCGCGGCGAGACCCCGTTCAACCGTTACGGCGGGGACCCCAGGATGAAGCCCAACCCCACCCTCGCCCCGCTGGGCAAGGGCCCCTTCTACGCCGTCAGGGTCCTCCCCGGCTCCTTCGGGACGTTCGCGGGCCTCGCCGTGGACCCGAAGTCGCGGGTGCTGCGCCGGGACGGCACGGTGGTAGAGGGCCTCTACGCCACGGGCAACGACCAGCTCAGCATCATGGGCGGGCGCTATCCCGCCGGCGGTGTGAACCTCGGTCCCGCCATGACCTTCGGGTACGCGGCCGGACGGGAACTCGCCGGCGTCACCGTGTACGAGGACGACGGCACGTCCGCGCCCGGCGCCGCGCCGCCGGGCGGCGCGGCGCAGGACGGCGCCCGGTGAGCCGGCCGCTCGGCCTGGCGCCCCTGTCCCTGCTCGGCGCCGAACCCGCCGCGTTCGTGCGGACCGCGGCCGCCGCGGGCTTCGACTTCGTCGGCCTGCGTGTGCGGCCCGTGACCGCCGCGGAGCCTGACCTCAGCCTGCTGCCCGGCAGCGCCCGTCTCGGCGAGGTCCGGGCCGCCCTGGCTGAGACCGGGCTGCCGGTGGTGGACATCGAGTTCCTGGTGCTGGACGGCACGGTGGGCCCCGAGACATGGCTGCCCATGCTGGAGACCGGCGGCGAGCTGGGTGCCTGCACCCTCACCGTGACCGCCGCGGACCCCGATCGCACCCGGCTGGCCGACACCCTGGCGGCGCTGACCGAGGACGGCCGGCCCTTCGGGGTGGTGCCCGCGCTCGAGCCGATCTTCTACCAGTCCGTGCGCTCCGTCCCCGAGGCTGCCGCGCTCGCCGCCGGAGCCGGGTGCCTGTGGCTGCCCGACTCCCTGCACCTGCGCCGCTTCGGCGGCACGGCCGAGGAGCTGGCCGCACACGCCGGCTCCGCGCCCATGGTCCAGCTGTGCGACGCTCCGGCCGAGCGGCCCGCGGACCAGGCGGCGCTCGTCGCGGAGTCCCGCGCGTCCCGCCTGATCCCGGGCACCGGCGGACTTCGGCTGCACGAGCTCGTCGCGGCCGTGCCCGCAATGCTTCCCCTCAGCGCCGAGGTGCCGAGCCCGCTCCGGGGGACAATGGGCGACGAGACATATGCCGGGGCCCTGCTGGCGGGGCTCACGAACTGCGAAGGGTGACATGATGAGCGTGCTGGGCGAACTGGGGGCGGCGCTGGCCGCCGGGACCGTGGAGGTTGTGGACCTGACCACCCCCCTGGACCGGGACACCCCGATCCTGCGGCTGCCGGAACCGTTCGCCAACACGGTGGGCCTGTCCATGACCCCGGTGAGCGCCTACGACGAGGCCGGGCCCGGCTGGGCGTGGAACGTCCTGACGCTGGGCGAGCACGCCGGCACGCACCTGGACGCGCCCGTCCACTGGATCACCGGCCGGGACGGGAGGTCGGTGGACCGGATCGAGCCGGCGCGGCTCGTCGGGCCGGCCGCGGTCCTGGACCTCACCGCCGAGGCGGAGGCGGACGCCGACGCCCTGCTGGAGCCCGAGCACCTCGAGCGGTGGGAGGCCGAGCACGGTCGCTTCCCCGAGAACTGCTGGGTGCTGCTGCGCACCGGCTGGTCCGCCCGCGCGGACGACCCCGAGCGCTTCCTGAACGCCGACGAGCACGGCCTGCACGCCCCGGGGCCGTCGGTGGCCGCCGCCGAGTGGCTCGCCGCCCACCCGCACGTGAGCGGTTTCGGCGTGGAGACCGTCGGCATCGACGCGGGCATCGCCGGCGGCTTCGACCCACCCTTCCCCGCCCACCACCACCTGCTGGGCCACGACAAGTACGGGCTGACCTCCCTGCGCCGCCTCGACCGGCTGCCGGTCCTCGGGGCGCAGCTCGTGGTCGCGCCCCTGCCGGTCGTGGGCGGCACGGGCAGCCCCGCCCGGGTGCTGGCCCTGGTCGGGCGCGACGGGGCGGGAGCATGACGGAGCCCGCGACCGTCCCCGGGAGCACGGCCGCGAGCGGAAGCGCGACCGTCGCCGACGTCGTCGCGCGCACCCTCGCGCGGCTGGGTGTGGCGCGCGTCTTCGGCGTGGTCGGCAGCGGCAACTTCCACCTGACCAACGCCCTGGTCGCGGAGGGCGTGCCGTTCACGGCCGCCCGGCACGAGAACGGGGCCGCGACCATGGCCGACGCGTACGGCCGCACCAGCGGGCGCGTCGCCGTGGTGACCACCCACCAGGGCTGCGGGCTGACCAACGCGACCACCGGCATCGGCGAGGCCGCGAAGTCCCGCACCCCGCTGATCGTCCTCACTGCCGACACCCAGGCCGCGGCCGTGAACTCCAACTTCCGGATGGACCAGGACGCGCTGGCCCGCTCCGTGGGTGCGGTGGCCGAGCGGGTGCACTCCCCCGCGAGCGCCGTGGCCGACGTCGTCCGGGCGTTCCGCCGCGCCCGCAACGACCGCCGCACCGTGGTGCTCAGCGTCCCGCTGGACGTCCAGGCCGCCCCGGCCCCCGTGCACCCTCAGGCCGAGCCGACCGCGCAACCCGCGCCGCGGGTGCGCCCGCAGCAGGACGACGCCGACCGTCTGGCCGGGATGCTGGCCGCCGCACGGCGACCGGTGTTCGTGGCGGGCCGCGGGGCCCGGGCCGCCCGCGCCGAGCTGACCGCCCTCGCCGAGCGGACGGGCGCGCTGCTCGCGACGTCGGCCGTGGCCAAGGGGCTCTTCACCGGGGAGGAGTTCGACCTCGGCATCTCCGGCGGCTTCTCCTCCCCGCTGACCGCTCGGCTGATCGGGGAGGCTGACCTCGTCGTGGGGTGGGGCTGCGCGCTGAACATGTGGACCATGCGGCACGGCCGCCTGATCGGCCCGGAGGCCTCGGTCGTGCAGGTCGACCTCGAGGAGTCGGCGCTGGGCGCGCACCGTCCCGTGGACCTGGGAGTGGTGGGCGACTGCGTCCTGACCGCCCGGGACGTGCTCGCCGCGCTGGAGGAGAGGACGGCGCCGGTGGAGGGGTCACCCGTGGATCCCGTCAGCGGGACGGGAGACGGAGCGGCAACCTGGCGCACGCCCGAGCTGGCCGCTCGGATCGCCCGGGAGGCCCGGTGGCGGGACGTCGCGTTCGAGGACCTGTCCACGGCTGAGCGGATCGACCCGCGGGTGCTGTCCCGCGAGCTGGACGCGATGCTGCCGGCCGAGCGGATCGTGGCCGTCGACAGCGGCAACTTTATGGGCTACCCCAGCCAGTACCTCTCCGTGCCGGACGAGCGCGGGTTCTGCTTCACCCAGGCCTTCCAGTCCGTGGGCCTGGGCCTGGCCACGGCCATCGGCGCCGCGCTGGCGCAGCCGCACCGGCTGCCGGTGCTCGGCACCGGGGACGGCGGTTTCCTCATGGGGATCGCCGAGCTCGAGACCGCCGTCCGGCTGGGCCTGCCCCTGGTGTGCGTGGTCTACGACGACGCCGCGTACGGCGCGGAGGTGCACCACTTCGCCGGCGACGGGGACGTGCCGCTGGACACGGTGGTCTTCCCGGACGTCGACATCGCCGCGATCGGCCGGGGCTTCGGCGCCGACGGTGTGGTGGTGCGCTCCGTCGAGGACCTGGCCGCCGTGCGGGACCTGCTGTCCGAGCCGAGGGACCGGCCGCTGGTGATCGACGCCAAGATCGCCTCCGACGGCGGGGCGTGGTGGCTGGCCGAGGCCTTCCGAGGTCATTGACGCCGTGGGGCGCTCCACGGCCCACGCGCACAAGGAGGATCACATGGACACCCGCTGGCTCGAGGCCTTCCTGGCCGTGGCCGAGGAGCTGCACTTCGCGCGCGCGGCCGAGCGCCTGCACATGGGCCATTCCCCCCTCAGCCAGACCATCCGGAAGCTCGAGCGGGAGGTCGGCGCGGACCTGTTCGTGCGCAGCACCCGCTCCGTGGCGCTGACCTCGGCCGGGCACGCGTTCGTGCCGCACGCCCGGAAGGTCCTGGAGGACCTGCGCTCGGGGCGGGCGGCCGTCCGGAGCGGGGGCCGGCGCGTCTACGGGGACGTCACCATCGCGTTCTCGGGGGCGCTCAACCACCAGACGGTGCCGCCCCTGACCCGCGCCGTCCGGCGGCGGCACCCTGACATCGCCGTCCGCTTCGTGGACCGGGCGCTCAGCGGAGAGGCCCTCACCCGGCTGGAGCAGGGCACCGTGGACCTCGCCTTCGTGGGACTGCCTTTCTCCTCGCCGAGCCTGGACCATCTGCTCATCACGGTGGAGACGAACCACCTGATCGTTCCGTCCGAGCACCGCCTGGCGGACCGGCGGAGCGTGCACCCGGCCGAGCTCGCGGACGAGGCCTTCGTGTGCACGCCGCGCGAGCAGGGCTCCTCGATGCGCAACGCCCTCACCCACGGCGCGTACGCCGCGGGTTTCGTGCCCGTCGTCGCCCAGGAGGTCCTCGACCCCTATCTGATCCTCCCCCTGGTCGCGGCGGGCGTGGGGGTTGCCGTGGTACCGGAGTGCTTCTCCTCGATCCTGCCGGAGGGCGTCGTGGAGATCCCGCTGGAGGGCCGGTATCCTCCCCTGCGCAGCGCCATCGCCTGGAGCCGGGACAACGAGGCCGAGCCCCTGCGCGCCGTGCTCGCCCTGGCCCGGGAGGTCTTCCCCGAGCCGGCGGCGGACTGAAACCGGGCCGGGTCAGGCCTCGGGCCTGTCCTCCCCCGCCGTGTCCCGCCGCAACCGGGTGATCCGCACCCGCTCGACCCGGCTGCGGTCCACGGCCAGGACCTCGAGCCGGTAGCCGTCCACGTCGACGATGTCCGCCGGGCGCGCCACCCGCCCCAGCCGGTCCATCACGAACCCGCCGACCGTCTCGTAGTGGCCCTCGGGGATGACGGGCCCGGCCTCCACCGGGACCTCCTGGATGATCAGCCCGCCGTCCACGAGCACGGCCCCGCCCTCGCGCAGCACCGTGTCCTCGTGCTCCCGGACCCCGGCGTCGAACTCGTCGTAGATCTCGCCCACGAGCTCCTCCACGAGGTCCTCGAGGGTCACGATGCCCGCCGTCCCGCCGTACTCGTCGACCACCAGCGCGATGTGGTGCCCGTCCTTGCGCATGGCCTGCAGGGTGCGCAGCACGTGGTTGGTCTCCGGCAGGAAGGGGATGGGCCGCACCACGTCCTGCAGGGTCCGCGGCGGGGCCTCGATGACCCCGTCGCCGTCCTGGTCCGCGACCACGAGGTCGCGGATGTGCACGAAGCCCAGGACGTCGTCCACGCTCGTGCCGAGCACGGGGTAGCGGGAGTGCGGCAGGGCCAGGGCCGTGCGGTAGGCCTCCGTGACGGGCAGGGTGCCGTCCAGGAAGTGGACGTCGGGGCGCGGGCGCATGACCTCGGCGAGACGGCGCTCGCCCGCCTCGAAGACGTCCGTGAGGATCGAGCGCGAGACGGCCCCGATGCCCCGGGTGTCCACGACCATCTCCCGGATCTCCTCCGCCGAGACCTCCTCGGTGACGGCGTGCGGGTCCCCGCCCACGAGCCGGACCACGAGGTTCGTGGACACGGACAGCAGCCAGATGACGGGGCGCATGAGCTTGGCGAAGATGCTCAGCGGAGGGGCCAGGATCTTCGTGAAGCCCACGGAGCGCTGCATGGCCAGGCGCTTGGGCACGAGCTCCCCGAGGACGAGGGAGAGGTACGCGATCACCAGGGTCATGCTGATCAGCGCGGAGGTCTCCGCGGCCGCGGTGGACAGACCGGCCCGCTCGAAGACGGGGGCCACGTCCGGGGCGAGCGTCGCGGCGCCGTAGGCCGAGGAGAAGAACCCCGCCACCGTCACGCCGATCTGCACCGCCGAGAGGAAGAGGTTGGGGTCCCGGACGAGGGCGGCGGTCCGGGCGCCCTTGCGGCCCGAGCGCTCGATCCGCTTGACCTGGCTCTCCCGCAGGCTCACGATCGCCATCTCGGTGCCCGCGAAGACGCCCCCGACGGCCACGAACAGCAGGACCAGGAGGATGTTCACGATCGTGCTGTTGTCCATGGCGACCACAGTACCGGCCGCCTCCGGGACGCCTGGAGCTCATCTGCGCGTCACGCCGCGTTGACCGGTTCGTCTCCGCGCTCCGCTTCGGTGGTGGGGCACCGTCCCCCAGGCACGAGGAGCACCGTCATGACCACCCGTTCCCCCCGCACCCTGCGCGGCGCCGCCGCGGCCCTGTCCGCCGTGGCCGTGCTCGGCTCGGCGCTGCCGGCCGCCGCCGCCCCGTCCGGCACCGAGGACCCGATTGTCGTCGGGCACCGAGGCGCCGCTGGCACCGCCCCCGAGAACACGGTCCCCGCGTTCAAGGACGCCCGCGCCGCCGGCGTCGACTACCTGGAGATCGACGTCCAGCTCAGCGCCGACGGGGTGCCGTTCCTGTTCCACGACAGCACCCCCGCGCGCACCACGGACGTCGAGGAGGTCTTCCCCGGCCGCGAGGACGACCCGGTCACGTCCTTCACGTGGGACGAGCTGCAGCAGCTCGACGCCGGCTCCTCCTTCGACGCGCAGTTCGCCGGGGAGCGGATCCCCCACCTCGACGACGCCGCGCGGATCGCCACCGTCAACACCGGCGTCTACATCGAGATCAAGTCCCCGCAGAACTCCCCCGGCATCGAGCAGGTCGTGGCCGACGCCCTGGCCGAGGACCGGGACTGGGCGAGGCTGCTCGCGGCGGACAAGGTCACCGTCATCGGCTTCGACGAGGCGTCCAACCGGACCTTCGCCGGGCTGGCCCCCGACGTGCCCCTGCAGCAGCTCACCGGCAGCGTCCCGGACGCCGCCACGATCCAGCGGTGGGCCGGGGTCGTGGACTCCGTGGGCACGAACTACCGCACCCTCGACGCTGGCGACGTCGCGCGCGTCGACGCCGCCGGCCTGGCCCTGGGCGTCTACACCGTCAACTCCCCGGAAGCGGTCCAGCACGTGGTGGACCTCGGCGTCGACATGATCACCGGCGACTTCCCCGTCCAGACGGCGCGCCACCTGGACGGGCGCGATCCCTTCCCCGCGAACAACGGGATCCGGGTCGAGGACTCCGTCAACGACGTCCCCGGCGACGACCTCCAGCCCGGGACCGGCGAGCACGTGGTGCTCACCAACACGGGCCGGAGCGCCGTGGACGTCAGCGGGTACGTGCTGCGCGACGCCGCGAACAACGTCCTCACCGTGGGCGAGGGCTACGAGCTGGCCCCGGGCGGGCGGCTGCGCGTGCACACCGGACCGGGCACCGGCACGGAGGACGCCCACTACAACGGCGGCACCTCCGCCGTGCTCAACAACGGCGGCGAGTCCGTCGCCCTGTGGACGGACAACGGCCGGCTGCTGGACGTCTTCGCCAACTGATCCGGGACGCCCCCGCGACGGGCGGGCCCCGCCGGCGACCACCGGCGGGGCCCGCCCGGGCTCACCAGAGGTGGCGGCACTGCCCGTTCTGGCAGGAGAACTCGGGGGCGCGCCCGTCGGGCAGCATCATCGACGGGGACGCCAGCTCGACGTCGCGCGCCAGGTCCCAGTCGTCGGGCATGATCTGCACGTAGACCAGCTCGAACCCGGTGGCGCCGCAGCGCGGGCACGGGGCGGTGGTGCCGCGCAGACCGTCGGACGGGGTGGTGCTCATGGCGGGCCTCCCGGGAGGACGGCCCCGGGCGCTCCGGAGCCGGTGGGCCCAGTGTAGTGGGCGCAACCGGCCCCGGAGGCGGCCGCGGGCCGGCTCAGGCCCTCGTGCCCGCCTCCCGCTTGGCGCGCTGGATCTCCTCGTAGACGTGCCCGCGCAGTTCGGTGAACCGCGGCAGGCCGCGGGTGGTGAGCTGGTCGCGGTCGTCGGGCAGGTCGATCGGGAGGTCCTCCTGGACCACGGTGGGCGAGCTCGAGAGGATGATGACGCGCTCGCCGAGGTAGACGGACTCGTCGATGTCGTGGGTCACGAACAGCACGGTCACGCCCATCCGGTGCCACACGTCCCGGATGAGGTCCTCGAGGTCGGCGCGGGTCTGGGCGTCCACCGCGGCGAAGGGCTCGTCCATCAGCAGGATCTTCGGCTGGTAGGCGACCGCCCGGGCGATGGCGACGCGCTGCTGCATGCCGCCGGAGAGCTGCCACGGGTACTTCTTGTCCGCGCCGCGCAGATCCACGGCGGCGATCGCCTCCTCCACGAGCCGGTTCCGCTCGTCCCGGGCCAGCCTGGCGTTCTTCAGCGGCAGCTCCACGTTCTCGCGGACCGTCATCCAGGGGAACAGGCTGCGCCCGTACTCCTGGAAGACCACGGCCATGTCCTTGGGCGGACCGGTCACCTTCTCGCCGCCCAGCAGCACCTCGCCGGAGGTCGGCGCCATGAGCCCCGAGATGCACTTGAGCAGCGTGGTCTTGCCGGAGCCGGAGGGCCCCACGAGGCACGCCAGCTCGCCGCGGCCGAGGTCGAACGTGAGGTTGCGGACCGCCTCCACGTCGCCGTGGTCGCTCTGGTAGATCTTCTGCAGCCCACGCACGGACAGCAGCACGTCCTTCCCGCCGGTGCGTCCCGCGCCGGTGTCCGAGACCCCGGTGGCGGTTGCGTCCGTGCCGGTCCGGGGTTCGGTCGCGCCGCCGTCCACTGCCGAGCTTCCTGATTCAGCCTGCATTCTCCACCTCTTTCAGGCCCCGGTACCAGGCGAGGACCTTGCGTTCAACACGTTGGAAGACGAACGCCAGCACCACCCCGATGAGACCCAGGACGGCGATGCCGCTCCACATCTCGGGGATGGCGAACGATCGCTGGAACTGCACGATGGTGAAGCCGAGCCCCGAGGACGAGGCGAACATCTCCGAGATCACCATCAGGATCAGTCCGATCGACAGGGCCTGCCGGATGCCGGCCATCATCTGGGGGCTGGCTGCGGGGATCACCAGGTGGACGATCCGCGACCACCCGTGGATCCCGTACGAGCGTGCCGTCTCGTTCATGACGGAGTCGACCGAGCGCACGCCCTCGATGGTGTTCAGCAGGACGGGCCACACGGACCCGAGCACGATCACCACCACCTTCATCTGGTCGTTGACGCCGATGAGCAGCATCAGCACGGGGACCAGCACCGGCGGCGGGATCGCCCGGAAGAACTCGAGCACGGGCTCCAGCAGGTTCCGCAGCCAGCGCACCGACCCGATCACGAGCCCGGCGACGACCCCGAGCAGGATGGACAGCGCCAGCCCCACCAGGAGCCGGCCGATGCTCGGCAGCACGTCGTCGAAGAACCGGTCACCGAACCAGACGTCCACGAAGGTCGTGGCGAACTCGCCGGGTTCCGGGACGTAGAAGTTGGTCTCCACCAGGGTGTAGGCCCACCACAGCAGGACCAGCAGGACGGGCAGCGCGAGCGCGTAGCCCAGGGTCTTGACGAGTTTCACACCGCCGCCTCTCCGCGGACGGACGAGTGCCAGGCCAGCGCCCGGCGCTCGAGCGCCCGCATCCCCAGGTTGATGAGCACGCCCAGCAGCCCGGCCGTGACGATGAACGCGTACATGGCCGTGACGGCGCCGCCGGACTGGGCCAGGGAGATCTCCCGGCCCAGCCCCGGCGTGCCGATCACGAGCTGGGCGGTGACCGCCAGGATCAGCGCCACGGCCGCCCCGAGCCGCAGCCCGGTGATCACGTACGGCAGGGACGTGGGCCAGGTGACGTACCGGACGCGGGCCAGCTTTCCGAGCCCGTAGCTCTTGGCCGTGTCCTGCGCCACGGTGTCCACGTCCCCCACCCCGTAGAGGACCTGGATGAGGATCTGCCAGAAGGACGCGTACACGACCAGGAGCAGGGTGGACTCGAGCTGCACCCCGAACAGCAGGACGGCCAGCGGGATGAGCGCGACCGACGGGATGGGCCGGAGGAACTCGATCGTGCTGTGGGTGGCCCGGCGCAGGAACGTGCTGCTGCCGATGACGAGCCCCAGGACGATCGCCGCGACCGCGGCGATCAGCAGCCCCAGGAACCAGGCCCGGACGGTCTGCCAGACCGCCAGCCAGAAGCCCGCCGAGCCGAGCTGCTCCCCGAGCTCCAGCAGGACCGCGCTGGCCGGGGGCAGGTACCGGGGGTCGACGATCCCCGTCAGGGGCAGCAGCTCCCAGGTGAGCAGGAACCCGAGGATCCCCAGCACCCCGAGAACCCCGGGCCCCCAGGCCCGTCCCGTGCGCTTTCGTGCCATGTCGTGCTCCCTCCCTCGAGTGCCGGGTCCGCGGACGGCTACGGCAGCAGCGCGTCGAGGTCGGGGGCCTGCTCGAGGGTCCCGTACTCCACGGCGGCGTCGCCCAGCTTCTGCAGCGCCTCGCGGTCGAACTCGGTGCGGAAGCGCGGCAGGGCCATCTCGGCGCGCAGCTCGTCGCTGATCTCCGTGTAGGTCCCGACGATCTCCCGGACCGCGTCGGGGTTCTCGTTCGCGTACTCGAGCGAGCGGTTCATGGCGTTCTGGAACTTCTCCACCAGCTCGGGGTCCTCCTCGAGCTTCTGGGCGGTCGTGAAGTAGCCGGCGATGTCGAGCTCCGGGTCGAACTCCACGAAGTTGTAGGACACCGCGCGGGCGCCCTCGTCGAGGACCTGGGTGAGGAACGGGTCGAGGATCCAGGCCGCGTCCACCTGGCCGCGGTCGAGCGCGGCCGGGGCGTCCGGGAAGCCGACCTCCACGAAGTCGATGCTCTGCGGGTCCCCGCCGGCCTCCTCGACGACGTGGCGGATCGTCGTGTCGCCGATGTTGTTGAGGTTGTTCACCGACACCGTCCTGCCCGCCAAGTCCTCGGGGCCCTGGATGTCCGAGTCGGCGGGCACCACCACGGCGCCGAAGTCCCGCTCGGTGTCGCCCGAGGTCGTGGTGCCGTTGGCGACGTACTTGAGGTCCAGCCCCTCGCCCTGGGCGACCATGACGGAGAGGGTGTTGCCGAAGGCGAAGTCGAAGTCCCCGCTAACCACGCCCGGCACGGCGGCGGCGCCGCCGCTGGTCGTCTGGATGTCGAGGTCGATCCCCTCCTCCTCGAAGAAGCCCTGCTCCTCGCCCAGCCAGATGGCGGCGGTGTCGACGATGGGGATGACGCCGACGGTGACGGCCTGCATCTCCCCCTCGGCCTCCGTGCCGCCTCCGCCGTCGCCGCCGCCGCACGCGGCCAGCGCCAGTACGGATCCTGCTGCTCCCAAGCTGATGAGCGGTCGCCGCATCGTGCCTCCCCTGTGTCGTCCGGTGCCCGTTGTGATAGGGATCACTCTAGTGACGTAGCATTCACAAACCAGTGCATGTTGTCGATGGACCGATGCATGACGTCTATGAGTCGTTGACCGAGGAGGGATGCCGTGGAACTGGACCTGAACCTGATGCGCGTGTTCTGCACGGTCTACGAGCAGGGCAGCGTCACGGGGGCCGCCGCTGAGCTGCACCTCACCCAGCCCACGGTGAGCCACGCCCTGAAGAACCTGCGCCGGCAGTGCAACGACCAGCTGTTCGTCCGGGAGGGCCGGGGCCTGAGCCCCACGCCGTTCGCGAGGAGCATCTTCCCGCAGGTCAAGGCGGGGATCGCCCAGGTGACCGCGGCAGTCTCCTCCGGCGGGCTGTTCGACCCGGAGACCGCCCGCGAGCGCTTCACCCTGGCGCTGACCGACCTCGGAGAGCTGGCGTTCCTGCCGTCCGTCATGGTGGCGCTGCGGGAGCAGGCGCCCGGTGTGGAGCTGACCGTGCTGCCCCTGGACGTGGAGCGCGTCCCGGAGGACCTGCTGCGCAACCGGGTGGACGCCGCGATCTGCGCCCCGTACATCGGCGGACCCGGCATCGTCCGCACCGTCGTCGGCACCGACGAGTACGTGGTGATCGCGGCCCGCGGCCACCCGCGGGTCCGGGAGCGGCTCACGCTCGAGCAGTTCGCGGAGGAGCCGCGGATCCGGCTCGCCCCGTCGATGGGTCACGACCTCGCCGAGGTCGCGGCGGAGCGGGCGGGCGCCCCGGGCAGCACGGCCCTGCGGCTGTCCCACTTCACGGGCCTGGTCTCCGTGGTGGAGCGCACCGACTGCCTCGCGGTGCTGCCGCGGTTCCTCGCCGAGACGCTCCAGGAGGCGGCCGGGATCCGGGTCTTCCCGCACCCGGTCGAGATGCCGGTCCTGCAGCTGGCCGCCTACACCCGCGAGACCGCCCACCAGCGCCCCGCGCAGCAGTGGTTCGCGCGGCTGGTCGTGGACACGCTGCGGGAGTCCGTCTCGCCGGACCCGTCGGCGCCGCTGCGGCCCGGGCCCTGGCATCGTCGCCGTCTATGAGGGGATAGAAAACATCGACTGGCCGTGCCCCCGGCCCCCTTCTACTCTCGCGGTGAGGCGGCACACCGGTGCCGCGTCCCGATTGGAGCGCAGCGTGACCACCATCCGTGCCAGGACCCACCGCTGGATGCAGGCCCGAGGACTCGACACCGTGTTCGGCAACCCGGGCTCCAACGAGCTGCCCTTCCTGCGGGACCTGCCCCCCGGCATCCGGTACGTCCTGGGGCTGCACGAGGGGGTGGTCGTGGGCATGGCCGACGGCTATGCGCAGGCCACGGGCCGGCCGGCGCTCGTGAACCTGCACTCGGCCTCCGGCACGGGCAACGCCATGGGCGCGCTAACCAACGCCGCCAGCTCGCACACCCCGCTCGTGGTCACGGCCGGCCAGCAGGTGCGCGCCACGATCGGCGCGGAGCCCATGCTCGCCAACGTGGCGGCCCCGGACCTGACCTCCCCGCTGACGAAGTGGGCGGGCGAGCCGCTGTCCGCGCAGGACGTCCCCCGCATGCTGGACCAGGCCCTGTGGGAGGCGTGCACCGGGTCCCGCGGCCCCACCTACGTCTCGGTCCCCTACGACGACTGGGACCGGGAGTCCGCCGACAACGACGACTACCTGCTGCCCCGGCGGGTGGTCGAGGGCCTGCACCCGGCCCCCGAGCACGTGCAGGAGATCGCCGGTCTGCTGGCCGGAGCCCGCCGGCCCGCGCTGGTGCTGGGCTCAGAGGTGGACGCCGTGGCGGCGAACGGGGTCAGCCGCGAGCTCGCCGAGCTGCTCGGCGCCGACGTGTGGGTGGCGCCCTCCCCCTACCGGCTGCCCTTCCCCAACCGGCACCCGCAGTTCCGCGGGGTCCTCCCCGCGTCGGAGCGGGGCGTGCACGCCGCCCTCGAGGCGAACGACGTGGTCCTGGTGCTCGGCGCCCCCGTCTTCCGCTACCACCAGTACGAGCCCGCCCGGTACCTGGCCGAGGGCACGCAGCTGCTGCACGTCACGGAGGACCCGGGCGAGGCCGCCCGGGCGCCGTTCGGGACCTCGTTCGTGGCCGGGCTCGCCGCGACGTCCGCGGCCCTGGTGGCCGCCCTGCACGAGCGGCGCGGCGGGGCGCGCCCGGCCGCCCCGGTCGGGTGGACGGTGCCGCCGCCCGCCCGCGAGCCCGTGGACGGCGTCTTCCACCCGGGCGCCGTGTTCGAGGTGCTGCGCGTGACGGCGCCGGCGGACACCGCCTACGTGGTGGAGTCGACCTCCACCAACGGGGACTTCTGGAGGCACATGGACCTGCGGGAGCCCGGCTCCTACTTCTGGCCGGCCTCCGGCGGCCTGGGCTTCGGGCTGCCCGCGGCGGTCGGCGTGAAGCTGGCCCGGCCGGACCGTCCCGTCATCGGGGTGGTCGGCGACGGGTCGGCCAACTACGGGATCACCGCCCTGTGGAGCGCGGCGCAGTACCGGGTCCCGGTCGTGTTCGTGATCCTCAACAACGGCACCTACGGCGCGCTGCGCTGGTTCGCGGGCATGCTCGGCACGGGGGACGTGCCGGGGCTGGACGTGCCGGGCATCGACTTCCTGAGCCTCGCGCGGGGCTACGGGGTGCCCGCGCAGGCCGCGGGCACGGCCGCGGAGCTCGCCGACCTGGTGCGGCAGGGTCTCGCGGCCGAGGGCCCCACGCTCATCGAGGTCCGCACGGAGCTGACCACCCCCTGAGCGGCACCGCGCGCCGGGGGCGGCTCAGCGGCAGGAGACCGTGAACACCCTGGCGTCGCCGGACAGCTCGACGGTGCCGGGGCCGCCCCGGTGCAGCAGCGACTCCCCGCCGGCCAGCTCCCACTCCCGGCCGGCGGCCCGCACCCGCACCCGGTCCCCGGTGCTCAGGAGGACCGTGGTGCCCCGCAGTCCGACGGGCACGGCCCGTCCCGGCACGAGCTCGTGGGCGGTCAGCGACAGCCGCTCGTCCCACAGGGGGTAGAGGCGGCGGCCGTGCTCGTCGGCGGCGGGCTCGACGACCTCCGGGGCCGCCTGCTCGTCGGCCAGCACCGCGAGCAGCTCGGCCACGTCCACGTGCTTGCCCGTCAGCCCCGCGCGCAGGACGTTGTCCGAGGAGCTCATCACCTCGATCGCCGTCCCGGACAGGTACGCGTGGAGCTGCCCGGCCGGGGTGTGCAGGGACTGCCCCGGGGTGAGGCGGACGTGGTGCATGCACACCGCGACCAGCAGCCCGCGGTCGCCCGGGTGGCGGTCGTGCACGTAGCGGACCAGCGAGGCCACCGGGTCCTGCGGGCCCGCGGCGCGGGCCGCGTCGACGGTCGCCGCCACGGCGGCCGCGGCGGCGTCGTCGTCGAGCGTCAGCACGGCCGGCAGCACGAGGCGCCCGCCGGCGGCGGCGTCGCGCAGCCAGTCCAGCCCCAGGCGCGCGGCCGTGGCGCGCAGCCGGTCCGCCGGCTGCACCCCCGTGAGCAGCTCCACGTCGGTGAGGGCCACGACGGTCTCGGGCTTGGCGGAGCGGTCCTTGTAGTTGCGTTGCGGGTCGTCGAGCGGGATCCCCGCCCGCTGCTCACGCTCGAAGCCCGCCTCGGCCTGCTCCGGCGAGGGGTGGACCTGGATGGACAGCGGGGCGTCGATGGCCAGGATCTTGAGCAGGAACGGCAGGCCCTCCAGCGGCTCGTCCCGGCCGTCCCGGACGACGACGGAGGGTGCGGAGGGGTGCGCGCCGACCCACAGCTCGGCCTCGGGCTCGGGGCTCGGCACGGGTCTGCCCTGGAGGCGGGCCAGCACCTCGCGGGAGCCCCACGCATAGTGCTGGACGGGATTGCGCATGCGGAGGATCTCGACCATGCTCGTCATCCAATCACAGGACCGCCCGCGCCCCGCGGCACCCGGGAGCGCCCGTGGCCTAAGATCACCCCTTGTGACTATCGATCTCTCAGCTTCGTTCAAGGCCTACGACGTGCGCGGCATCGTGGGCGAGTCCATCACCGCGGAGACGGTCCGGGCCACCGGCGCCGCGTTCGTGGACGTCCTGGGCCTCGCCGGCCTGACGGTCCTGGTGGGCGGCGACATGCGCCCCTCCTCGCCGGAGTTCGTGGACGCCTTCGCCGAGGGCGCGGTCCGCCGCGGCGCGGACGTCGTGAAGATCGGGCTGATCTCCACCGACGAGCTGTACTACGCGTCCGGGACGTTCGGCGCCGCCGGGGTGACCTTCACGGCGAGCCACAACCCCGCCGAGTACAACGGCATGAAGATGTCGAAGGCCGGGGCCGTCCCGGTCTCCTCCGAGACGGGCCTCTACGACATCCGCGACCTCGCCCAGCGCTACCTCGACGAAGGAGCGGTCCCGGAGGCCCCCGTCTCCGGCACGGTCACCGAGCGGGACGTGCTGACCGGCTACGCGGAGTACCTGCGCTCCCTGGTGGACCTGTCCGGGACCCGCCCGCTCAAGGTGGTGGTCGACGCCGGCAACGGGATGGCGGGGCTGACCACTCCCGCGGTGCTGGGCGACGCCGTGCTGCAGCCGCTGCCGCTGGAGGTCGTGCCCCTGTACTTCGAGCTGGACGGCACGTTCCCCAACCACCCCGCCAACCCGCTCGAGCCGGAGAACCTCGTGGACCTCCAGCGGGCCGTGCGCGAGCACGGCGCGGACCTGGGCATCGCGTTCGACGGCGACGCCGACCGCTGCTTCGTGGTCGACGAGCAGGGCGGGGCCGTCTCGCCCTCGGCCGTCACCGCGCTCGTGGCCGAGCGGGAGATCGAGCGCGCCCGGGCGGAGGGCGTGGAGAACCCGGTGATCATCCACAACCTCATCACGTCCCGCGCCGTGCCCGAGCTGGTCACCGCCCGCGGCGGCCGCCCCGTGCGGACCCGGGTGGGCCACTCGTTCATCAAGGCCGTCATGGCCGAGGAGGGCGCCGTGTTCGGGGGCGAGCACTCCGCGCACTACTACTTCAAGGACTTCTTCAACGCGGACACCGGGATGCTCGCCGCGATGCACCTCCTGGCCGCGCTGGGCGAGCAGGACGGGCCGCTGAGCGAGCTGATGCACCAGTACGACCCGTACGCGGCGTCCGGTGAGATCAACTCCACGGTGGAGGACAAGGCCGGTGCCGTCCGGCGGGTCGTCGACGCCCTGGCCGGACGGGACGTGAGCGTGGAGGAGCTGGACGGCACCACGCTCAGCTGCCCGGACGAGGGCTGGTGGTTCAACCTGCGCCCCTCCAACACCGAGCCGTTCCTGCGCCTCAACGTCGAGGCGAAGGACCCGGCGACGATGGAGCGGGTCCGGGACCGGGTGCTGGACATCGTGCGCGCCTGAGACCCCGGCACGCAGCGAACGGGGCCCCGCCGGACGAGCCGTCCGGCGGGGCCCCGTGCGCTGCGGGCACTCAGACCGCGGCGGTCTCGCGCGCCTCGTCGTGGAGCATCCACTGGTCCGGGCCCAGGATTTCGTAGGCCACGCTGCGCCCCGGGACGCCCTGGGCGATCACGGCGGAGCGGACGGCCTGCATGAAGGGCAGCGGGCCGCACAGCACCACCTGGGCGTCGGCCGGGATCCGCACCGCGCCGAGGTCCATGAACCCGTCGTGGTCGCCGTCCCCCGGGGTCTCCATCCAGGTCTCCAGGCGGGCGTGGGGCAGCTCGGCGACCAGCATCTCGTGCAGCTCGCGCAGCGCCCAGTCCTCCGCCGAGCGGTCGGCGTGCAGGACGAGGACCTGCCGCTGCGACTCCTGGCGGACGAGCCGGTCCAGGAACGCCAGCACGGGGGTCACGCCGATGCCGGCGGAGGCGAGCACGAGCGGCCCGTCCCCCTCCGGGAGCACCACGTCCCCGTAGGGGTTGGAGACCCGCAGGACGTCGCCCACCTGCACGTCGTGGCAGAGCACCGGGGTGACCTCGCCGCGCTCGTCGAGGCGCACGGCGATCCGGCGGGTCCCCTCGGGCCCCGGGACCAGCGTGAACTGCCGCGGCTGGTCCACGCCGTCGGGCATCCGCACCTCGACGGTCACGTACTGGCCGGCCACCGCGGGGGTCATCGGGGTGCCGTCGGCGGGCTCGAGGGTGATCGCCGTGGTGGTGGTCCCGGTCTGCTCCTTGGCCGCGACCCGGAACGGGGCGAAGACCACGCTGTTCGCCTGCCCCGCGCAGAAGCCTTCCTCGATCTTGATCAGGGCGTCGGCCATCAGCCAGTACACCTCGTCCCAGGCGGCCACGACCTCGGGCGTCGCGGCGTCGCCGAGGTCCCGGGCGATCGCGCCGAAGAGGTGCTCGTGGACGATCGGGTAGTGCTGGGGCAGCACGCCCAGGGACGCATGCTTGTGCGCCACGCGGGAGAGCAGCTCATCCGGGTAGCCCTCGGGGTGGGTCAGCAGCCAGGAGGCGAACATCGCGATGGAGCCGGCGAGGGCCTGCGCCTGGGTCCCGTTCTTCTGGTTGGAGCGGCTGAACATGCCGTCCAGCAGATCGGGGCGCGCCTCGAACATGGACCGGTAGAACTCGGGGGTGATGAACGGGATGCGCTCGGCGACGACGCCGATGGTCTGCTCGATGACGGGACGGGACTGGTCGGACAGCACGGTTGCCTCCTGGGGAGCCGGTGGATGACTCCTCAAAAGTAGCATTTAAGATACTTGATTACGTCATCGGCGGCGGCGTGCCCCCCGCGGTGGCCGCCGGCGGCTCGGGCGGGCGCAGTCCGATGGACACCAGCACCGGGCCCACCTGCCGCTCGCTCACGAGGTCCCGCACCCGCACGTCGTCGAGCGCGCCGTAGAAGGCCTCCCGCGCGTCCGCGAGGGCGCGGCGCAGCCGGCACCCGCGGTCCAGCGGGCAGTCGCCGCCGGCCGACTCGCACTCGACCATCGCGGAGCCCGCCTCCAGCTCGCGCAGGAGCGAGCCCACGGTGGCGTCCAGGCCGGCGGGGGTGATCGACACCCCGCCGGTGCGGCCGCGGCTCGAGGCCAGCAGCCCGAGCCCGCTCAGCCGGCCCACGGTCTTGGTCACGTGGTGGTAGGGGGCGCCCACGCCCTCGGCGATGGCGCGCGTGGTGAGCTTCTCCCCCTCGGGGAAGGCTCCTGTCAGCAGCAGGACGCGCAGGGCGATGTCCGAGAACGCGGTCAGCCGCACGGCGGGGTCCTCCGGTCGCTCATGGCGGCTCCTTCCGAGACCTCGCGCGTCCCGGCCTGCCGCGGGAGCGCCCCCATTGTCCCACGCGGGCGGCGGACGCGGACGAGGGGCCTCCCAGCACGGGAGACCCCTCGTCCGACCGCCGGCCCCGGGACGCCGCAGCGTCCCCGGACGGGGATCACGCCTGGTTTAGGCGGTCCTCCAGCCCGGCGCGCTGCTCGAGGATGGGCTCGGGCACGTGTCCGAGCCGGTGGAACCACTCGTCGATGCTGGGCAGCTCGGCCCGCCACTCCTCGACGTCGACCTTGAGGGCGGCCTCGAGCTCCTCGTCCGAGACGTCCAGGCCGGTGAGGTCGAGGTCCTCCTTGGTGGGCACGATGCCGATCGGGGTCTCCCTGCCGCCGGCCGTGCCCTCGAGGCGGTCGAAGATCCACTTGACCACGCGGGAGTTCTCGCCGAAGCCCGGCCAGGCGAAGCCGCCGCTCGGGGTGCGGCGGAACCAGTTGACGTAGAAGACCTTCGGCATGTCGTCCTCGCCGATGCGCTCGCCGACCTCGACCCAGTGCTCGAGGTAGTCGTTGGCGTTGTAGCCGATGAACGGGAGCATGGCCATGGGGTCGCGCCGGACGACGCCCACGGCGCCCTTCGCGGCGGCGGTGGTCTCCGAGGACAGCGTGGCGCCCTGGAACACCCCGTGCTCCCAGCCGAAGGACTGGGACACGAGCGGGATGGTGGTCTTGCGGCGGCCGCCGAAGACGATCGCGGACAGCGGCACGCCCTCCGGGTCGTCGTACTCGGGGGCGAGGATGTCGGCCTGCTTGATGGGGGTGCAGAAGCGCGAGTTCGGGTGCGCGGCGGGACGGCCGCTCCCCGGGGTCCAGTCCCGGCCCTTCCAGTCCGTCAGGTGCTCGGGCGTCTCCTCCGTCATGCCCTCCCACCAGACGCCGCCGTCGTCGGTGAGCGCCACGTTGGTGAAAATCGTGCTGCCCCGGGCGATGGCGCGCATGGCGTTGGGGTTGGTGGGCCACCCCGTGCCGGGGGCCACGCCGAACAGGCCCGCCTCCGGGTTGGTCACCCGGGCCTGGCCGTCCTTGCCGAAGCGGATCCAGGAGATGTCGTCGCCGACCATCTCGGCCTTCCAGCCCTCGAGCGTGGGCTCGAGCATCGCGAAGTTGGTCTTGCCGCAGGCCGAGGGGAAGGCCGCGGAGATGAACCGGCTCCTGCCCTCGGGGTTCGTGACCTTGAGGATGAGCATGTGCTCGGCCAGCCAGCCCTCGTCGTGGGCGATGGCGGAGGCGATGCGCAGCGCGTAGCACTTCTTGCCGAGCAGGGCGTTGCCCCCGTACCCGGAGCCGAAGGACCAGACGGCCCGGTCCTCGGGGAAGTGCACGATGTACTTGGCGGGGTTGCAGGGCCAGGGCACGTCCTGCTCGCCCGGGGCCAGCGGGGCGCCCAGCGAGTGCAGGCACTCGACGAAGAAGCCGTTCTGCTCGGTCATCTTCTCCAGCACCGGGGTGCCGATGGTCGCCATGATGCGCATGGAGCACACCACGTAGGCGGAGTCGGTGATCTCCACCCCGTAGCTCGGCCGCGAGGCCTCCAGGTGGCCCATGACGAAGGGGATGACGTACATCGTGCGCCCGCGCATGGCGCCGCGGAACTTCTTGCGCAGGGAGCTGCGCATCACCTCCGGGTCCTCCCAGTTGTTGGTGGGGCCCGCCCCCTTCTCGGTCTTGGTGCAGATGAAGGTGCGCTCCTCGACCCGGGCGACGTCGTCCGGGTCCGAGAACGCGGCGAAGGAGTTGGGGAACTTCTCCTCGTCCAGGCGGACGAAGGTGCCGGCGTCCACGAGCTCGTCGGTGAGCTGCGTCCACTCGGCCTCCGAGCCGTCGACCCAGTGGATGCGGTCCGGCTGGGTCAGCTCCGCCATCTCCCGCACCCACGAGAGGAGGTGCGCATGGGTGGTGGGCGCGCTGTCCAGCGCGTCCTTCACAGCCTCGTTCAGCCCGGTGGTCTCCGTCGTTGCAGTGGGGTTGTCAGCCATTGACATGTCTCCTCGTTGAGGCCGTCCGCCGACCGCCCGGGGCTCTCGTGGTGGTGCTCGTCGTCGAACACTCGACCCGGTGTCACCGGGCCCACAGTGAGCGGCGTGGAGGTGGGCGGCCGGTCTCTACTGTGATGTGGGTCCATCGTATCGCCCCCGCCTCGGCCGCCCCAGCAGGGTTACGCGCGCCGCGGCCCGTCGCGCCGGGTGTCGGGCGGGGCGCCCTCGGATTTTGCGCAGCCGGGGGCCGCATGTAGAGTAATGTCCGGTTTGAACGGCGGTGACGCCGGGACGCCGATGCGCCTGTAGCTCAACGGATAGAGCATCTGACTACGGATCAGAAGGTTGGGGGTTCGAATCCCTTCGGGCGCACCACCCACGAAAGAGCCCCTCACCAGCGGAGACGCCGGTGAGGGGCTTCTTCGTGCCCGGTCGTTCCGACCCGGGCCGCGGACGGCTCAGGCCGGGGCCGCGGCGAGCGCCCGGACGTCTCCCCCGGCCCGGCCCACGAGGCCGCGGGTCACCACGGTGTCGAGCCCCGGGAGGGCGGCCAGGCGCAGCGCCAGGCGCCGCGCCTGCCGGCGGGCGCGGGAGGACGGCAGGAACCACTGCGCCCCGCCGCGGGCGACGCGCTGCTTCGCCTCCACGACCGGCCGCCAGACCCGCTCCCAGCCCGTCAGCGCCTCCTCGACCGACCCGGCGCGGTCGAGCCGCTCGGCGAGCAGCCACGCCCCGGCGATCCCCAGCGAGGCGCCCTGGCCGCCCAGCAGGGACACCGCCTGGCCCGAGTCCCCGAGCAGCACGACCCGGCCGCTGCTCCACCGCGGCAGCTCGATCTGCACCACCTGGTCGTAGTAGAGCCGGTCCCCGCCGGGACAGGCCGCCAGGACGCGGGGCACGATCCAGCCCAGCGAGCCGTGGACGGCGCGCAGGGTGTCCCGGGGGTCGGCCGGCAGGGACGGCGCGGCGGCCCGGTGCACGGCGAACACGGCCAGGCGCCCGTCGCGCAGCCCGTAGAACCCCATCGCCCGGTCGATGCTGTCCGTGAGGCAGAAGCGATCGCCGACCTGCCGGTACGCCTCCGGGTCGTCGACCACGAACGCCGCCGTGTGCAGGCCCAGCCAGCGGCGGAAGCGCTCCTCGGGACCGAACGCGGAGCGCCGCACGGCCGAGTGCACCCCGTCGGCGCCGACCACCAGGTCGGCGTCGAGCACCGTGCCGTCGTCGAGCACCGCGCCCGCCCCGCCGGGCCGCTGCCGGACCCCGACGACGCGCCGGCCGTAGCGGAGCTCCGCGACGCCCCGGCCGTGCTTGCGCAGCACCCGCTCGAGGTCGGGGCGCATCACGCTGACCAGGTGCCCGTCGAGGGCGTGGGCGAACCGGGCGAACGGCAGCCCGGCCCGGTCGCGGCCGCGGTCGTCCACGTAGCTGAGCCGCTCGACCCGGTAGCCGAGCTCCAGGACCGCCGGCAGCACGCCCATCGCCTCGGCGGCGTCCCAGCCGGGGCCGAAAAAGTCCATCATGTAGCCCTGCTCCCGCGGGCGCGGCGCCCGCTCCAGGACCACCACGTCCCAGCCCCGCCGCCCCAGGCACCCGGCCAGGGCCAGTCCCGCGATGCCCGCCCCGCAGACGACCGCACGCACGGCCCGCGCCGCTCAGTACCGGTCGCCGACGGCTGCCACGCCGTCCAGCAGGGTCAGGTCCTCGGCCGTCAGGCGCAGGTCCGCGGCCGCCGCGTCCTCCCGCAGGTGGCCGGGGTCGGTGGTGCCGGGGATCGGCAGCACGTGCTCGCCGCGCACCGTGGTCCAGGCGATCGCGACCGCCGCGGGCGAGGTCCCGTGCCGGCCGGCGACCTCGCGGAGGGGCGCCAGCACGGCGTCCTCGTTGGCGGCCATGGCCTCCGGCGTGAACCGGGGGTTGCGCGAGCGGAAGTCGGAGCCGGAGAACTCCCGGCCCGCGAGGGCCCCGGAGAGGTAGCCGCGGCCCAGCGGGGAGAAGGGGACGAACACCGCCCCGCGCTCGGCGCACCACCCGATGACGTCCCCGGAGGGGTCCCCGTCGGCGGTGGGGCCCGACCCCTCGGGGTTGCGGGTCCACAGGGAGTACTCCGACTGGACGGCCGCGACCGGGTGGATCGCGTGCGCCCGCTCGGCCTGCTCCGTGCTGACCTCGGAGAGCCCCAGGTGGCGCACCTTGCCCGCGGTCACGAGCTCGCCCATCGCGCCCCAGGTGTCCTCGAGGGGCACGTCGGGGTCCACCCGGTGCAGGTAGTAGAGGTCCACGACGTCGGTGCGCAGCCGGCGCAGGCTGTCCTCGATCGAGCGGCGCACCTCGTCCGGGTGCCCGCAGCGCTCCGTCCGGGGCGGCTCCAGTGAGGCCGCGCGCAGCCCGGTCTTGGAGCAGAGGAACACCTCGTCCCGGCGCGGGGCGAGGGCGGCGCCGACGAGCTCCTCGTTGGCTCCCCCGCCGTAGAGCACCGCCGTGTCCACCACGTTCATGCCGAGGTCCACCGCGAGCCCGAGCACCTCGTGTTTGCGCCGCTCGGTCAGCCCGTGCCGGTCGTAGACCCAGCTCAGGCCCATGGCCCCGAACCCGATCGCGCCCACGCGGTCCCCGGACGGGGTGAATTCGATCTGTCGCATCCAGTGCTCCTTCGTCGGTCCGGCCGCCGCGCCGGCGCCCGGAGGGCCGGGCCGCCGGTCAGCGGTCTCCCGCGGACGGTCGCGGCACCGTGAAGTCCACCAGGCGGGCGTCGGCGCCGTCCAGTCCGGCCCAGGTGCCGGGAACCTCCAGGACCGCCAGTCCGGAGGTGGGACACCCGTCGGCGAGGGCCATGACGGCGTCGTAGTCGGAGTCCGGTGTGGCCAGGCGGAGGGCGGCGTCGCGCAGACCGGGCAGGTGGCCGATGAGCAGCAGGGACTCCACGGTGTCCGGCACGTGGTTGAGCACCGCGATGATCCGGCTGTCCTGGGCCGCGTAGAGGGACTCGTCAAGCCGCGCGGTCGGGGCGAGGTCGCCGAGCTCGCTGCACACCCACGTGCAGGTCTGGCGCGCGCGCAGGGCGCTCGAGCACAGGATCATGTCCGGCACGTGCCCGTTCGCCAGCAGCCAGCGCCCCGCGGCGGCGGCGTCCGCGGCCCCGCCGCGGTCCAGGGGGCGGTCGTGGTCGGCCACGCCCCACGGGTGCTCGGCCTCCGCGTGGCGCATGAGGACGAGCTTCTTCCGGTCGTGGCGGGTCATCGGTTCATGATGCCACGCGCCCGCCGGGCACGGAGCGACCCCGGCTCCTCCGCGGCGCGGGACGGAACCGGGGCCTGCACGGATCGGGGACGCGGATCAGATGGAGTACTCGGGGGCCGCCCACACGACGACCTCGGGGTGCTCGTAGAAGCGGTAGCCCTGGCCGCGGACGGTGCGCACGGTGTTCGCGAGCCGGCCGAGCTTGGAGCGCAGGCGCCGGATGTGCACGTCGATGGTCCGCTCGTTGGGCACCTCCTCGGAGTCGCGCCACAGGCTGTGCAGCAGCTCGTGGCGGCCGACGGTCCGGCTGCCGTTCTCCACGAGGTAGTTCAGCAGCTCGAACTCCTTGAACGTGAGGTTTAGGAGACCGCCGTCGAGGAAGACCTCCCGGCGGGAGAGGTCGATGAGCACCCCGGTGGACTGGCTGGTCTTCGTCTCGGGCGCCGGCGCGGGCGCAGCGGGCGCCGTGGACCGCACGGCCCCCGAGGTGGGATCGCCCAGGGCGTTGCGCACGACCTCGAGGTCGGTACCGGCGGTGTTGGCGGGAGCCAGCGCCACGGCGGCGTAGGAGTCGGCCTGCGGGACCAGCTGCTGGGCGTACGCCCGGATGCTCTGGACCATCTTGACCAGCGAGGTGCCGCTGGCCGCCGCGGTCTCCTCGTCGAGACCCACGTAGATCACGAACCCGCGCGCCTCGTTCTCCTGCACCTGCGGACGCGGCGCCGTGTCCCGCTGCAGGCGGGTGGGGAGCGGGGTCTCGCCCGGCGCGGCCGGCATGGGGCCGATCGTGCTCCGGAGGCTGCGGTAGTCGGCGGGGGCGGTCTGCCCCCGCTCGGGGGCCGCGGCCGGACCGCGGACAGCACGGGCCTCGCTCGTGCGGTTGCGCTGGGAAATGTGCACGTATCCCGGTGTGCCTGGCATCTGGTGCCCCTCGTCTTTCCGTCGTGCGGCGGACGAGGTTCCGTCCGCCTGAGTCGATCCGCCCCTCGGAACGGCCCCGCCGCTCCCAGCTCCCGAACCGGCCCGCTCCGTGGTGGTCGGGGAGGGTCCCCGCGAAGCTGGCAAATTCCTGACAGTGGCGTTGTTCTCATGGTCCACCAGCCCTCAGGATCCCGCAAGTAATATTCGAGGGGCTATCTCACGATGTGAGATTGGAACGACGGCTGTCCAAGTACTCCGCCAAAATGAACCCCCTTCACCTTGCGGCTGCTATGCCGCTTTCCGCCCCACCCCCGGGATATCAGACCTCTGGGACGATCCGGGGGCTTTTCCGCCCCAAAAGCAGGTTCCGATCCTGTTGTCAAGACGGCTTCGTTGGTGAACTGTTCGTCTCGCTATGTGGACACGTGGCCGGAGGCCGAAAAAAGGCCCGCCGAGGACGTCGGCGGGCCTTTTCAGCATGCGGTCTGCGGTGTCACGGGACGGCGGTCAGTCGACCACGCCGTAGAGCCGGTCTCCGGCATCCCCGAGGCCCGGGACGATGTAGGCGTTCTCGTCGAGCCGTTCGTCCCTCGCAGCCAGGACGATGTTCACCTCGGAGTCCCCCAGCTCCTCCTCGAGGGCGGCCAGGCCCTCCGGGGCGGCCAGGAGGCACACGCACGTGATCTGCTCCGCCCCGCGGCGGTAGAGGAACTTGATCGCCTCCCGCAGCGTCCCGCCCGTGGCCAGCATCGGGTCGAGAACGAAGACCTGGCGGCCGGTGAGGTCGTCGGGCAGCCGCTCGGCGTAGGTGATGATGTCGAGGGTGTCCTCGTTGCGGGCCATGCCGAGGAAGCCCACCTCGGCCGTGGGGATCAGCCGGGTCATGCCCTCGAGCATGCCCAGGCCGGCGCGGAGGATCGGCACGACCAGCGGTCGGGGCTTCGACAGCCCCACGCCCGTGGTGCGCGTGACCGGTGTGTCGATCTCCACCGGTTCCACGCGGACGCCCCGGGTGGCCTCGTACGCGAGCAGCGTCACGAGCTCCTCGACGAGCAGGCGGAACACCGGGGACGTGGTGTTCTTGTCCCGGAGCACGGTCAGTTTGTGTGCCACCAATGGGTGGTCGAGAACGGTCACTCGCATGGACCAAAATTACCATCGGGCCACGGGGGCGCCCCGCCCCCCTCGCCGGACCCCGCCCGGCCCGGCGCCCCGCCCAGGAGGAGAAACGCATGGCACTGCCCCCGCGCACCCGCTCCGAGGCCCGGGCGGAGGAGTGGATGCGGCTGGCCCTCGCCGAGGCCCGGGCGGCGCTCGGGACGCAGGACGTGCCGATCGGCGCCGTCGTGGTCGGCTCCGACGGGACGGTGGTCGGCCGGGGCCGCAACCGCCGGGAGGCCGACGGCGACCCCACCGCCCACGCCGAGATCCTGGCGTTGCGCGACGCCGCCCGAGCCCTGGGCTCGTGGCGGCTGGACGGCTGCACGCTGGTGGTGACCCTCGAGCCCTGCGCGATGTGCGCGGGCGGGATCGTCCTGGCCCGCGTGCCCCGGGTGGTCCTGGGCGCGTGGGACGACAAGGCCGGGGCGGCCGGCTCCGTCCTCGACGTGCTCCGGGAGCGGCGGCTCAACCACTGGGTGGAGGTGACCGGCGGCGTGCTTGCCGAGGAGTGCTCCCGGCTGCTCCTCGACTTCTTCGCGGAGCACCGGCGCGGCGGGGACGACGACGCCGGGCCCGCCGCTCCCGGTCCCGCCGGCCCCGCGGGTTTTGGCGCTTGAGCTCGCCAGCCGGTACAGTACTGCGAGCTGGTGACGTGTCCGAGCGGCCGAAGGTGCATCACTCGAAATGATGTTTGGTGTAAGAGCCAACGAGGGTTCAAATCCCTCCGTCACCGCCAGTCGGGAAGGCCCCGGGTCCTGAGGGATCCGGGGCCTTCCGCATGCCCGCCCGCCGGTCCCGCCCCGTCCGGCGCCCCGGAGGACGTGGGCGGCCCGGGCCCCTGGGCGACCGGCGGCGGGGAGCGCGGGCCGCCGTTGGATACCGTGGTGGCGGTCACCACGCCCGCCGTGCGGCGGGCCCGGACGGAAGAGGGGCAGCATGACGATGTCGGCGCAGGCAGTCGGACACCTGGGAGCGGAGGGGGAGGAGTACCCGGACGCGTACTTCGTGCGGCTGGACCGCACCCGGTTCCGCTCGACGCTGCACTCGCAGGGCGCGTGGAGCGAGGCCGAGCAGCACATGGGCGCCGCCTCGGGGCTGCTCGCCCACGCTGTGGAGGCCGACCACCCCCGCGCGGACCTCCTGCCCGTGCGCTTCTCCTACGACATCCTCGGCTTCATCCCCGGCGGCGAGGTCGAGGTGACCACGCGCGTGGTCCGCCCGGGTCGCACCATCGAGCTGGTCGAGGCCACCATGAGCCACGCCGGGCGCTCCTGCATCCGGCTGAGCGTGTGGCGGCTGCTCCGGGGCGAGACCGCCGACACCGCCGGCACGCACCGGGAGGCCCTGCCGCCGGTGGGCGACGCCCTGCCCGCCACGATGACCGGGCGGTGGCCGGGCGGCTACATCGCCTCCCTCGAGGGCCGCACCGTGCGCGAGCACCGGCCCGGCCGGGCAGCCATGTGGCTGCGCGCGCCGCACGCCGTCGTCGCCGGGGAGGAGTCCTCCACCACGGCGCGGTTCCTGGCGGCCGTGGACGCCGCCAACGGCATCGCCGTGCGGGTGGGCCCCGACGAGATGGTCTTCCCCAACGTCGACCTGAGCGTGCACCTGGTCCGGGAGCCGGTCTCCCCCTGGGTGGGCCTCGACACGCACGTCACCTTCGGCGACACCGGCGTGGGCCTCACCGAGTCCGCGCTGCACGACGAGGCCGGCTACCTGGGCCAGGTCGCCCAGTCCTTGACCATCCGGCCGCTCCCGCTCTCCGGCTGAGCCGAGCCGGACGGGCCGGGCGCGGGCCCCGGCCCGTCCGTGGCGGCCGCCGCGCGACCGTACAATGGGGCGGGATTTCCGACGTCGAGACCAGGGGCGACCGTGCCCCGAGGAGGCCACCCAGTGAGCAGCATCAACATCACCGTGATCGACCGCGAGGGCAACCGCACCGAGGGCGTCGAGTGGAAGGACTACGAGAGCCTCATGGAGGCCCTCACCCGCCACAAGTACCCGATCCTCGCGACCTGCGGCGGCAACGCGTCCTGCTCCACCTGCCACTCCTACCTCGACCAGACCTCCTTCGCGAAGGCCAACGAGATCAACGACGAGGAGGAGGACCTCCTCGACATGCTCGACGACACCCGCCACGACACCTCCCGGCTCAGCTGCCAGGTCGAGTGGGCGGAGGAGCTCGACGGCGCCGAGGTCACCATCGCCCCCGAGTGGTGAGCCCCCCGTCCCCGCGGGGACGCCCCCGCCAGCCCTGACCAGACCCCGGACGGACCGGCCTCGCCGGCGCGCAGGAAAGTGGACCATGACCGACATCCGTGAGGACCTCACCACCCGCGCCGCCTACGTCTCGGACGCGTCGATCTACCGGCGGCTGCCCGAGGCGGTGGCCGAGCCGCGCAGCGTCGAGGAGGTCCGCGAGCTGCTGGCGCTGGCGAAGGAACGGGGCTGGTCGGTGGTCTCCCGCGGCGGTGGCACCTCCGTGGCGGGCAATGCGATCGGCGAGGGGCTGGTCATCGACACCTCCCGGCACTTCAACAGGATCCTGTCGATCGACCCCGAGGCGATGACCGCTACGATCGAGCCCGGGGTGATCTGCGACCAGCTGCGCTCCGCGGCGTCCGAGTTCGGCCTCACCTACGGACCCGACCCTTCGACGCACTCGAGGTGCACGATCGGCGGGATGGTCGCCAACAACGCCTGCGGCTCCCACTCCGTGGCGTGGGGCACGTCGGCGGACAACCTGGTCTCGCTGAAGGTCATGCTCGCCGACGGCCGGGTGGTGGAGCTGCACGAGGGCGGCACCTCCGAGCCGTGGATCGACCGGGCACTGACCGGGATCCGGGACCGGCACCTGGCGATGCTGCGCACCGAGCTCGGCCAGTTCCCGCGCCAGGTCTCCGGGTACGGGCTGCACTACCTGCTCGGCGAGAAGGGCTTCGACGCCGCCAAGGCCTTCGCCGGCACCGAGGGCACCTGCGGGGTCATCACGCAGCTCACGGTCCGCCTGGTCCGCAGGCCCGCCCACACGGCCCTGGCCGTGCTGGGCTTCGAGGACGCGTTCGAGGCCGCCACGGCGGCGCCGAAGCTGCGCGTGCCCGGGGTGTACACGATCGAGGGCATGGGCGCGGACCTGCTCGACGCCCTGCGCACCCGGCAGGGCCAGGAGCACGCCGGCCGCGAGCTGCCCCGCGGCGGCGGCTGGCTCTACTGCGAGGTCGGCGCGGACACCCTCGAGGAGGCCGAGGCGGCCGCCCGCACCCTGCCGGGGCTCGTCCCGGAGAACGTCGTGGACTCCGTGATCGTCTCCGACGCGGGGCAGGCCCGCGCCCTGTGGCGGATCCGCGAGGCCGGCGCCGGGATCGTCACCCGCCTGCCCGACGGCGGGGAGGCCTGGCCGGGGTGGGAGGACTCCGCGGTCCCCCCGGCGCGCCTGGGCGAGTACCTGCGCGACCTCTACGACCTGCTGCACGAGCTGGGCCTCACCGGCATCCCCTTCGGGCACTTCGGGGAGGGCTGCGTGCACATCCGCATTTCCTTCGACCTCGGCACCGAGGAGGGGATGGCGACCTACCGCACGTTCATCGAGCGCGCCGCGGAGCTCGTGCACCGCTACGGCGGCTCGGTCTCCGGCGAACACGGCGACGGCCGCGCCCGGTCCGAGCTGCTGGCCACGATCTACTCCCCCGAGGCCCTGGCCGCCTTCGCGGAGTTCAAGGCCGTCTTCGACCCGGATGGCGTCTTCAACCCCGGCGTGCTCGTGGACCCGGAGCCCATCGACCAGGGCGTGCGCCCCGGGCCCGGCGCGCGCACGTTCGAGCTGACGCCCGTGCACGCGTTCTCCCGCGACGGCGGCTCGTTCTCCAGCGCGGTCAACCGGTGCGTGGGCGTGGGCGCGTGCCGCTCCGACGTCGGCGCCATGTGCCCGTCCTTCCAGGCGACCCACGACGAGGTGCACTCGACCCGCGGCCGCGCCCGGTCCCTGGCCGAGATGCTGCGCGGGGAGTCCATCACGGACGGCTGGAAGTCGAAGGAGACCCTCGAGGCCCTCGACCTGTGCCTGTCCTGCAAGGCCTGCGCGTCCGAGTGCCCGGTCAACGTGGACATGGCGACGTACAAGGCCGAGTTCCTGCACCACCACTACCGGCACGGCCTGACCTCCTTCCTGGGGCGCGGCCGGCGGCCGATGGCCCACTTCACGATGGGCTGGATGCCGCTGCTGATGCGGATCGTCGAGAAGGTGCCCCTCTCCTTCCGGCTGATCAACCTCCTCGAGTCCAACCGGGCCGTGGAGGAGCTGACCAAGCGGCTCGGCGGGATCGAGCCGAAGCGGCGGATGATCTCCTTCGCCGAGCAGCCGCTCACCCGGTGGTTCCGCGGCCGTCCCGCCGCGCGGCCCGGGGGCGGGCCCGCCGAGGCCCGACCGTCCGTGGTGCTGTGGCCGGACACGTTCACGAACTTCTCCGCCGACGCCCCCGGCAGGGCCGCCGTGGAGGTGCTCGAGGCCATGGGCTACCGGGTGCTGATGCCCATGGGCAACGTCTGCTGCGGGCTGACCTGGCACTCCACCGGGCAGCTGGAGATGACGCAGAAGGTGCTGCGCCAGACCCTGGACGTGATGGAGCCGCTGATCGAGGCCGGGTATCCGATCATCGGGCTCGAGCCCTCGTGCACGGTCATGCTCCAGGAGGAGATCACCGAGCTGCTCCCCGGCGACCCCCGGGCCCGGCGGGTCACCGAGCTGACGACGACGATCGGCGCGTTCGCGGCCCGCCACCTGGCCGAGGGCGGTGCGTGGCCGTTCCGGGAACTGGCCACCGAGGCGGGCCCCGCCGGTGCCGTGTGCCAGGTCCACTGCCACCAGCAGTCCATGAGCGGCTACGGCCCGGAGCTGGAGGTCCTTGCGAAGCTGGGCGTGGACACCGCCGTGGTCGGCGGCGGGTGCTGCGGGCTCGCGGGCAACTGGGGCTTCGAGCCCGGCCACTACGATGTCTCGCAGACCCTCGGCGAGCGGGAGCTGTTCCCCGCGATCCGGGCCGCGGCGGACGGGACGATCGTGCTCGCCGACGGCTTCTCGTGCCGCACCCAGATCGCCCAGGGCACGGGCGCGGACGGCGTCCACCTCGCCGAGGTGATGCGCGCGGCGCTGCCCCCGGCGGAGCCCGGCGAGCGGTAGCCCCGCCGGGAGCGGCCCCGGCCGGGGCGGGCGCCGCCTCCGGCAGCGGTGTCGGTGGCCCTGCCTAGAATGGAGCACCTGGGAGGGATCGCTTCCCGGGACGTGGCACGCCACGACGTCCGTCCGAGGAGGATATCCCCCGTGTCTTCGCTCTCCCCCGCCCCCCGCCCCGTCCTGGGGGCCCTCGCCCTCGCCGCAGCCCTGCTCCTCACCGCCTGCGCGGGCGAGGAGCCGGAGCAGACCGGCACCGCCGGCGCCCCCGCCGAGAGCGGACCGGCCCCGACCTCGGCGGCGCCCCCGGAGACCGCCCCGGCCACCGGGACGGAGGACGCCACGGCGCCGGCCGAGGACCGGACCGGCGGGCAGGACACCGCCGGGCCGGCGGAGCCCCGCCCGGCGGAGGAGCCCGCCGCGGACGGGCCGGACGACGACGGGGCGGACGAGGCGGCGGCGGAGCGGACGGACGGCGGCACCCCCGACGCCGGCGCGGAGGGCGACGGCACGGCCGCCCGCGGCGGCACCGCGGGCACCCGCACCGGCGGCTCGCCCCTGTGCACCACCTCCCGGCTCGAGGTCGCGGCCGCCCCCGTGGGCGGCGCCGCCGGCTCCGTCCACGTGGACGTCGTCCTCACCAACGCGGGCGAGGACCCGTGCACGCTCGCGGGCTACGCCGGCGTGTCCTTCGTCGACGCCGACGGCACGATGATCGGCTCCCCGGCCCTGCGGGACGCCACCGTCCCCGGCACCGGCCAGGTCCTGGCGCCCGGGGAGTCCGTCACCGCCGGCCTGCGCATGAGCCAGGCCGGCAACCACCCGACCTGCGACGCCCGGACCGCCACCGGTCTGCGCGTCTACCCGCCCGAGAACACGGAGTCCGTCGTGATCCCCTTCACCGTGGAGGCCTGCGGCGATCCGCGGATCCACCAGCTCGAGATCCAGGGCTTTGGCGCCTGACCCAGCCCTGAGCCTGTTCACCGAGCACACCCGGGCCTGGTTCTCGGGTGCGTTCGCCGCGCCCACCGCCGCCCAGGAGGGCGCGTGGCGGGCCATCGCCGCGCGGCGCCACGCCCTGATCGTGGCGCCCACCGGCTCCGGCAAGACCCTGGCCGCGTTCCTGTGGGCCCTGGACCGGTTCGTGGCGGAGGCCGCGCCCGGCGCCGGGACGTCGGCCGCCGGGCCCGCCCCCGGCCCTGCGGGCGGCGCCCCGGCCCCCGGCGGGACCCTGCGGGCCAAGGCCCGCTCCGCGAGCACCGCGGGCGAGCGGCGCGGGACCCGCGTCCTCTACATCTCCCCGCTCAAGGCCCTGGGCGTGGACGTGGAGCGCAACCTGCGGGCCCCCCTGATCGGCATCTCGCAGACGGCCCGGCACGCGGGGATCGAGCCGCCGGAGATCAGCGTGGGCGTCCGCTCCGGGGACACGCCCCAGGCGATCCGCCGGGCCCTGCTCACGAACCCCCCGGACATCCTCATCACCACCCCCGAGTCGCTGTACCTGATGCTGACCTCCAAGGCGCGGGAGACCCTCACGGACGTTCAGACGGTCATCGTGGACGAGGTGCACGCCGTGGCCGGCACCAAGCGGGGCGCGCACCTGGCGCTCACGCTCGAACGGCTGGACGCCCTGCTGGAGCAGCCGGTGCAGCGCATCGGGCTGTCCGCGACCGTCGAGCCGATCGAGACGGTCGCCCGGTTCCTGGGCGGCCGGGAGCCGGTCACCGTCGTCGCGCCGCGCACGGAGAAGACGTGGGACCTCACGGTCTCGGTGCCCATCCCGGACATGACCGTGCTGGGCGGGCCGAGCGCCTCGCCGTCCCTGGCCGGCTCGGCCTTCGGGGACGACGACCTCGACGCCCTCGCCCCCACGACCACGGCGTCGATCTGGCCGCACGTCGAGGAGCGGGTCGTGGACCTGGTGCTCGAGAACCGATCGACCATCGTGTTCGCCAACTCCCGCGGCCTCGCCGAAAAGCTCACCGCGCGGCTCAACGAGATCTACGCGTTCCGCGTGGAGCACGCGGACCCGGACGGAGGGGCCCGGGACGGCGCCCCCGCGGACGGCACCGGTCCGGGCGACGACGGGGCGCCGGGGCCCCCGGCCGGCTCCGCGCCCCAGCAGGTCGGGGACGTGCTGCGCTCCGCCCTCGCCGGGCGGGAGCCGGCCGCGACCGGCGGGTCCGCCGCCTCCGAGCCCGCGGACCTGCGCCGGCAGACCGGCCGCTACGAGGGCGCGGCGCCGGTGCTGGCCCGCGCCCACCACGGGTCGGTCTCGAAGGACCAGCGGGCGGTGATCGAGGACGACCTCAAGACCGGACGGCTGCGCTGCGTGGTGGCCACCTCCTCCCTGGAGCTGGGCATCGACATGGGCGCGGTGGACCTGGTGGTCCAGATCGAGGCCCCGCCCTCGGCGGCCTCGGGCCTCCAGCGCGTGGGCCGCGCCGGTCACCAGGTGGGCGAGGTCTCGCGCGGCTGGTTCTACCCGAAGCACCGCGGGGACCTGCTGGACGCCGCCGTCACGGTGGAGCGGATGCTGCAGGGACGGATCGAGCCGCTCTCGGTCCCCCTCAACCCCCTGGACGTCCTGGCCCAGCAGACGGTCGCGGCGACCGCGCTGGGACCGATCGACGTCGAGGAGTGGTTCGACACCGTCCGCCGGTCCTGCCCGTTCCTGACCCTGCCGCGCTCCGCCTACGACGCGACCCTGGACCTGCTCGCGGGCCGCTACCCGTCCGACGAGTTCGCCGAGCTGCGCCCGCGGATCGTGTGGGACCGGGAGACCGGCACCATCGAGGGCCGGCCCGGGGCGCAGCGCCTGGCCGTGACCTCCGGCGGCACGATCCCGGACCGCGGCCTGTTCGCGGTCTACCTCGTGGGCGAGCAGGACGGGAAGAACTCCCGGCGGGTGGGCGAGCTCGACGAGGAGATGGTCTACGAGTCCCGCGTGGGGGACGTGATCGCCCTGGGCGCCTCGAGCTGGCGGATCGAGGAGATCACCCACGACCGCGTCATCGTCTCCCCCGCCCCGGGCGTGCCGGGCAAGCTGCCGTTCTGGCACGGCGACGGCCCCGGCCGGCCCGTGGAGCTGGGCCGCGCGGTGGGCCGGTTCAACCGCGAGATCGCCGGGGCCTCCGCGGAGGACGCCCGCACCCGGCTGCGCGCGGCCGGTCTCGACGAGTGGGCCGCCGACAACCTGCTGGCCTACGTGGGCGAGCAGAAGGAGGCCGTGGGGCAGGTCCCGTCGGACCGGCTGTTCGTCGTCGAGCGCTTCCACGACGAGCTCGGGGACTGGCGCGTGGTGCTGCACTCGCCGTTCGGGATGCCCGTGCACGCCCCGTGGGCGCTGGCCGTGGGGGCCCGGCTGCACGAGCGGTACGGCCTCGACGGCTCCGCGCAGGCCGCCGACGACGGGATCGTGCTGCGCGTGCCGGCCATGGAGGACGAGCCCCCGGGGGCGGAGCTGTTCCTCTTCGACGCCGACGAACTCGACCAGATCGTCACCGAGGAGGTGGGCGGCTCCGCGCTGTTCGCCTCCCGGTTCCGGGAGTGCGCCGCCCGGGCCCTGCTGCTGCCCCGGCGCGACCCCGGCCGGCGCTCCCCGCTGTGGCAGCAGCGCCAGCGCTCGGCGCAGCTGCTGGACGTCGCCCGGAAGTACCCGCAGTTCCCGATCATCCTGGAGACGATCCGCGAGTGCCTCCAGGACGTCTACGACCTGCCCGCGCTCAAGGAGCTGCACCGGGCGGTCGAGCGGCGCGCGATCCGGGTGGTCGAGACCACCACGGAGCAGCCCTCGCCCTTCGCCCGGACCCTGCTCTTCGGCTACGTGGCCCAGTTCCTCTACGAGGGCGACTCCCCGCTGGCGGAGCGCAAGGCGGCCGTCCTGTCCCTCGACGCCGCCCTGCTCAACGAGCTCCTGGGCCGCGCCGAGCTGCGGGAGCTGCTGGACCCGGAGGTCATCGAGCGCACGGAGGCGGAGCTGCAGCGCCTGGCCCCGGACCGGCGGCTGCGCGGGGTCGAGGGTGCGGCCGACCTGCTGCGCCTGCTCGGCCCGCTCACCACCGCCGAGGCCGTCCGCCGGCTCCAGGACCCCGGGGACCCGGAGTCCGCGTGCCCCGAGGACGTCGCCGCCGGGTGGCTCGAGCAGCTCGTGGCCGCCAACCGCGCCCTGCGCGTGCACCTGCGCGGCGTCGAGCACTGGGCCGCGATCGAGGACGCCTCCCGGCTGCGCGACGCGCTGGGCGTGCCCCTGCCCATGGGGGTGCCGCTGGCCTTCGTGGAACCGGTCGAGGACCCGCTGGCCGATCTCGTCTCCCGCTACGCCCGCACCCACGGGCCCTTCACCGTGGACGAGGCCGCGGCGCGGCTCGGGCTGGGCACGGCCGTGGTGCGCACCACGCTGGAGCGGCTGGCCGCGGACCGGCGCGTGGTCGAGGGCGAGTTCCGGCCGGTGCGCCCCGACGGCAGCGGGGCCGGCCCGGCGGCCTCCGAGTGGTGCGAGTCCGAGGTGCTGCGCCGGATCCGGCGCCGCTCGCTGGCCGCGCTGCGCCGGGACGTGGAGCCCGTCTCCGGGCAGGTCTACGCCCGGTTCCTGCCGGCCTGGCAGCACGTGGGCCGGGGCCACCAGCTGCGCGGCGAGGACGGGGTGCTGACGGTGGTGGACCAGCTCGCGGGCGTCGCCGTCCCCGCCTCGGCCTGGGAGCCGCTGGTGCTCGCGGCCCGGGTGGCCGACTACCGGCCCGAGCTGCTGGACGAGCTGACCGCCACCGGGGAGATCCTCTGGTCCGGAGCCGGGTCCCTGGCGGGCGACGACGGATGGGTGTCGCTGCACCTGAGCGAGGCGGCCCCGCTCACCCTGCCCCCGGCCGAGACCCTCGAGGTCGCGGCGGCGGCCCTGGACTCCACGCTGGAGCGGCGGGTCCTCGACGTCCTGGCCCCCGGCGGCGCGTGGTTCTTCCCGCAGCTGCTGGGCCTGCTCGACGCCGCCGGGGACCCGGTTCCCGCCCCGGCGCTGACCACCGCGCTGTGGAACCTCGTCTGGTCCGGGCTGATCACCAACGACACCTTCCTGCCCGTGCGCTCCCTGCTCGCCGGCGGGCAGGCCGCCCACCGGCACCGGGCCCAGGCCCCCCGGGGACGCACCACGTCCCGCCGGGGCGCCGCCCGGCTGCGGCCCGGCGCGGCCCCCCGCCCGGGGATCGGCGGGGCGCTGCGCGCCCCGGCGCGGGCAGCCACTCTGGAGCGCCACGACTCCCCGCTCGTGGCCGGGCGCTGGTCCATGCTGCGCCCCGAACCCCTCGACCCCACGCTGCGGGCGTCGGCCACCGCGGAGCTGCTCATGGACCGCTACGGCGTGGTGACCAAGGGCCCCGTGGCGGTCGAGGAGCTCCCCGGCGGCTTCGCCACCGTCTACAAGGTGCTCTCCACTCTCGAGGACACGGGCCGGGCCCGCCGCGGCTACTTCATCGAGGGCCTGGGCGCCGCCCAGTTCGCGCAGGCCGCCACGGTGGACCACCTGCGCACGTTCAGCACCGACGACCAGGTCCGCGCCGAGGAGCCCGTGGCGCTGGCGCTCGCCGCGACCGACCCCGCCAACCCCTACGGGGCGGCCCTCGAGTGGCCGGAGCCCGTGTCCGTGCCCGCCCCGGACGGCGGGGACGCGCCCGCGGGGCGGCACCGGCCCGGGCGCAAGGCGGGCGCCGTCGTCGTGCTCGTGGACGGCGCCCTGGCCCTGTACGTGGAGCGCGGCGGGCGGACCGTCCTCGCGTTCACCGACGACGCGGCCGCCCTGGCTGCCGCCGGACCCGCCGTGGCCGAGACCGTCCGCCGGGGCGCGGTGGACAAGCTGACCGTCGAGCAGGTCAACGGCGCCGGGGTCCTGGGGCACGGCCCCGTCGAGACCGCGGTGCGGGAGTCCCTGCTGGCCGGCGGGTTCTACTCGACGCCGCGCGGTCTGAGGATGCGCCGATGAGCGCGGACCCGAGCACCGGGGGCGGCCGTGCCCGAGGGTGACACCGTCTACCGCCAGGCCGTCCTGCTGCGCCGCGCCCTGGCCGGGAAGATCCTGACCCGCAGCGACCTCCGGTTCCCGTCGATCGCCACCGCGGACCTCTCGGGGCGCACCGTGACCGAGGTGGTGCCGCGGGGCAAGCACCTGCTGGTCCGCACCGACGGCGGGCCCGACGGCCTGCCCCCGCTCACCCTGCACTCCCACCTGCTCATGGAGGGCATGTGGCACGTCTACCCGCGGGGCGCCCGGTGGCGACGCCCCGGCCACCAGGCGCGGGCGGTGCTCGAGAACGCGGCCGCGCAGGCCGTCGGCTTCGACCTCGGCATGCTGGACCTCGTGGCCACCGCCGACGAGGACGAGCTCGTGGGCCACCTCGGCCCGGACCTGCTGGGCCCCGACTGGGACCGGGCGGAGGCCCTGGCCCGGCTTGCCCGCCACCCCCTCCGGCGCGTGGGGGCCGCGCTGATGGACCAGCGCAACCTCGCCGGCATCGGCAACGTCTACCGCAACGAGATCCTGTTCCTCCAGCGGCTGCACCCCTTCACCCCGGTGGCCGAGGTCCCGGACCTCGGCGCGGTCGTGGACCTCTCCCACCGGCTGCTGCACGTCAACCGGGACCGCTCGCAGCGCTCCACGGTGGGGGGCCCGGCCCGTCGCGGCGAGCAGTTCTGGGTCTACGGCCGCGGCCGGCAGCCGTGCCGCCGGTGCGGGGCCCCGGTCCGGGAGGCGCGGATCGACGACGCCGAGCTCGTGCCCGGCGAGCCGTACCCCGGGCCGCCGCGGGACCGGGCGGTGTGGTTCTGCGAGCGCTGCCAGCCCCTCCCCTCCTGAGTCCGGCCGTCGCGGCTTATCATGAGATCGCCGCCCCAGCGGCCCGACACCATGAGGAGGCACCATCAACACGACCCTGCTCGGCGCAGAGTACTTCGCGGCACCCGAGGACGGCACGGACGGCGAGGTGTTCCGCTCCGCTTCCCGTGCCTCTGCCGCGGCCCTGGACCAGCGCGAGGACGTGGTCCGCTACAAGGACCGCTTCGCGCTGCGGATCACGGACCAGACCCCGCACGACGTCATGGTCCAGAACCTGCTCTTCCTGCGCGGGGTCCTGGACTCGGCGGGCGTCGATTACCTGCTGGTGCGGGGCAACGACGAGCGCCCCGTCATCGCCGTGGACCTCAAGGACCGGCCCCGGCTCCGGCAGGCCCTGGTGGACGCGGCCGTGGGCGAGCCGTACTACGTCAAGCCGATGGACACCAAGAAGAAGACCGTGCAGCTGCTGGCCGACGGCGAGCTGTCCTCGCGCCGCAACGCGCGGGTCCTGCGGCTGTTCCGGCCCCACTACTCCGCGGAGGCCAGGCTCTACTACGGCGCCGGCACCGGGGTGCAGGTGGAGCTGTGGGAGTTCGGCGAGGACGAGATCCGGCTGCCCATCGAGAACTCGCTGACCCGGCGCACCGTCCCGGTGGCCGAGGCCGTGCGCGGCACCGTGGAGCGCTTCGGCCTCACCTGGCCCACGATCGAGAACATGTTCGCCGACCACGCCATCGACATCGACTTCGCGGTCGACATGATCTTCTCGTGGGTGGACGGCTCCGACGAGGAGTACCGCAGGGTCCGGGCCTCGTACATGGCCGACGCCGTGGTGGGCGAGGGCGACGCGCACGAGGCCCGCTTCCGGCAGGTCGACGAGCTGAAGTACGCCCTGCGCTCGGTGCACATGTTCGCCCCCTGGGTGCGCAACATCTACATCGCCACCGACTCCCGGCCGCCGGCGTGGCTGGCCGAGCACCCGCGCGTGCGGGTCGTGCGCAGCGAGGAGTTCTTCGCGGACACCTCGGCCCTGCCGATCTACAACTCCCAGGCGGTGGAGGCGCAGCTGCACCACATCGAGGGGCTCTCGGAGCACTACCTGTACTCCAACGACGACATGTTCTTCGGCCGCCCGATCGGCCCGGCGCTGTTCTTCTCCCCGGGCGGGATCACGAAGTTCGTGGAGAACGAGACCCGCATCGGCCTGGGCGAGAACTCCGCCGAGCGCTCCGGCTTCGAGAACGCCGCCCGCGTCAACCGCCGGCTCCTGTGGGAGCGCTTCGGCCGGATCACCACCCGCCACCTGCAGCACTGCGCCGCGCCCCTGCGGCGCAGCGTGGTGGCCGAGATGGAGCGGGAGTTCCCGGCGGAGTTCGCCCGCACCGCGTCCAGCCGCTTCCGCGCGGCGGACAACATCTCGGTGACGAACTCGCTCTACCACTACTACGCGCTGCTGACCGGCCGGGCAGTGACCCAGGAGACGGCCCGCACGGAGTACGTGGACACCACCACGCGCTCCGGACTGCAGCAGATGGAGAAGCTGCTCGGCCGCCGCAACCTCGACATGTTCTGCCTCAACGACGGCAGCTTCCCGGAGGTGCCCGGTCCCGAGCGCGCGGAGCGGATGACGGAGTTCCTGGAGCGCTACTACCCCATCAAGGCTCCCTGGGAGAAGTGACCGCGGAGAGCGAGCGGGGCCGGTGCGGGATCCCCGCACCGGCCCTGCTCGCTCTCCGCGGCTCGACGACTGCCGCGTCCGAGCCGGGGCTCAGGTGCGCGGCCGGTCCCCGGGGCCGGGGTCGCCGTCGGGGCGGGTGCTGCCCTCGCTCCGGGCGTCGCCGTCGTGCCGGGTCCGGGTGTCCGATCTGGCGTCGCCGTCCTGCCAGGGAGCCTCGTCGGAGCGCGTCCCGGAGCCGCGGTCGGTGACGTCCTCGCGGCGTCCGCGGGAGGTGTCAGCAGGGGTGGAGTCGTCCCCGTCCGGGACGAGCGAGGCGGCGTCCCGGCGGTGGGTCTCCGCCTCCTGGCGGACCTTCTCGGCGTCCTCGGTGCGCCGCTGGGCGTCCTGCTCGAGGCGGTCGGCCTCGATCCGGGCCTTCTCGGCCTCGGCGCGGGCCGCGTCCGCGTCCGCCTTCCGCTCGCGGGCCGAGAGGTCCTCCTCCTCGCTGCGGGCGCGCAGCTCGGCGGCGCGCTGCTGGTTCTCCCGCCGCTCCACGACCTCGCGCTCCTTCTTCTTGCGGCTCCCGGCCAGCGCGGCCAGGACGACCACGGCCAGCACGGCCAGGGCCAGCACGATCCAGATCCAGGTTTCCATCGGATGTTCCTCCTCGGTAGGTCCCCACGTTCCTCAATAGAAGCAGAGCCGGACGGGTCCGGCTACAGGCCCCGGCGCCCCGGCGGACGGCTCCGTGCCGGAGCACCCCGGGGTCGTGCCACCGGCACGGGGCGCACCGGCCGCCGGGCGGCGTGCGCGGAGGACCCGCGCCGCCCGGGTGCGTGCTCCGCCGGCGCAGTGGCCGGGAAGTCGTGCCTTGCCACCGGCGGTTTCGGCAGCACGCTTCCCGCTCCGCCCCGCCGCGCCCCCGGGCCGCCCGAGCAGCGCGGCGCCGGGCCGGGGAGCACGGGTCGCCCCGCGGGACACGAGGCGCCGGCGCCGTCGTGACCGAACATGACCCTCCGCGTCGGGCGGAGCGCCGCCGGGCGTGCACACGGCCCCCTCGGCGCGTCCCGCATGATCGGACATGGATTTGCTTTACTTAACGAACTCGTGCTCCGCCCGCCCTCCCGAGAGGACCTCGCCATGCGCCTCAACCCCGCCGGACCCCTGATCACCATCGCCGTCGGCCTGATCCTCTGGCTGGCGTTGCCGTCGGTCGTGGGACCGCTGAACCTCGCGCTCGCCGGCCAGATCATCTTCTGGGTGGGCGTGGCCTACCTCGCGCTGGTCCTGATCGCCGCCGCCGTGCCGTCCCGGCGCCGCTCCACCCGCCGCACGGTGGCGGACCCCGGCACCGGGGAGCGCATCGAGCGCTCCGAGACCGACCTCATCTGAGCGGACGCGGAGCGGCTCACACCAGAGCGGGGACCTTCCGCAGCGCCTCCTGGAGGGCGCCCAGGAGGAGGGCCACCGACCCGGCGTCGGCGTTGGGGCCCATCAGGCCGATCCGCCACACGGTGTTCGCGTACTCCTTCACGCCCGCCCCGATCTCCACGGAGAAGTGCTCCAGCAGGTAGGCCCGCACCCAGGCGGAGTCGACGCCCTCGGGCACCTTGACCGTGGTCAGCTCCGGGAGGCGGTGCCCCTCGGCGGCGAACAGCTCCAGCCCCATGTCCTGCAGCCCAGCCTGGAGCGCGTCGCCCGAGGCCTGGTGACGGGCCCAGACGTTCTCCAGGCCCTCCTCGGCGATCCGGCGCAGCGCGGCGTCCAGGGACGCGATCATCGCCGTGGGCGCGGTGTGGTGGTAGGTCCGGGCCCGGCCCTGGGCCTCGCCCACGTAGCCGCCGAGCATGCCCAGGTCGAGGTACCAGGAGCGGGGGTGCTGCACCCGGCGCTCGAACGCGGCGTCCGAGATCGTGAACGGCGCCAGGCCCGGGGCGACCCCCAGGCACTTCTGGGTGCCCGCGTAGCCGAGGTCCACCCCCCAGTCGTCCGCGCGCAGCTCGATGCCGCCGATGGACGTGACCGCGTCCACGAGCAGCAGGGCGTCGCCCTTGAGCTCCCCCAGCGCGGCGATGTCGGAGCGCACGCCCGTGGAGGTCTCCGCGTGCACCGCCGCGATGATCTTCGGGGACGGGTGCGCCTCCGCGACGCGCTGCGGGTCGATCGGCTCCCCGTAGGGGAAGTCCACGCGCACCACCTCGGCGCCGCACCGGGCCGCGACGTCGCACATGCGCTCGCCGAACAGCCCGTTGACGGCGACGACGACGACGTCGCCCTCCTCCACCGTGTTGACGAACGCCGTCTCCATGCCGGCGGAGCCGGTGGCGCTCAGCGGCAGGGTGCGCCGGTTGTCCGTGCCCCAGACCGTGCGCAGGCCGTCGCAGGCGCTGTCCATGACGTCGAGGAAGGCGGGATCCAGGTGGCCGAGCAGCGGGTGGCCCAGCGCCGCCGTGGCCTCCGGGTAGGGGTTGGACGGGCCGGGGCCGAACAGGTGTCGCTGGATCAGGGGCACGGTGCACTCCTCAGGGGAACGGGTGGACGGGTTCGCCGACCAGCCTATGGCCTGCCCGCGCCGGAGGGCGTCAGCGTGCTGCCCCGCAGGTCGCCGGAAACCTCACCGGCGTCCGAGCCGGCGGAGCAGCGAGCCGAGGCGTCGCGCCGGAGCGCTCCGCGGACGGCCGCCCGGGCCGCCGTCCGGCCGGCGGGGCCGCTGGGCGGTCCGGGACCAGGAGGCGAACATGGCGCTGCCCTCGGTGGCCGTCATGCGGTCCTGGAGCGTGGGCCGTCCCGCGGGGCCCTGGACCACGCCGGTGCGCTTGTCGTAGGTGAAGCCGTCGTCGAGGACGATGTGCCGTTCCGTCTCCGTGACCACGGTGTACAGCACCGCGTGCTCGCCGGAGCCCGCTCCGGGGTGGACGGCGGCGCGCGCGCCGGGATGCGTGGCACCGCCGTGGTTGAAGTCGAACAGGTCGGCCATGGGAGGGGCGTCCTCCTGAGAGCTCGGGGACTCCGGTCGCCGGCACGGCGCCGGCGACGGTCCGGCCCGGGCCCGGTGGGGTGCGGACCCGGTGCGGCGGGTGGGCGCTCCCCACTCTAGCGACCGGTCGCGGGGCCCTCGAGGCCCCGGGGCGCTCCCCCGACCGGGGCCTCCCGGGCCGCACGGCGGCACCCGAGGGCATCCCGCCCCGCGGGCTCGGTCCCGTAGGCTCGGTCCCGTGGGCTCAGTCCCGTGGGCACAGTCCCGCGGACTCAGTCCCGCGGGTCGGCCGGGACCGGCTGGTGGGTCTCGTACATCCGCACCGCCACGACCAGGGCCGAGACGGCGCTGATGCCGGCGGCGGCCCAGACCGCGGCGTGCAGGCCCAGCAGGTCGGCCACGATCCCCCCGAGGACGGCCCCGACCGCGTAGCCCAGGTCGCGCCAGACCCGGTAGACGCCGACGGCCCGGCCGCGCCAGACGGGGTGGGCGACGTCGCCGACCACCGCCAGCAGCGTCGGGTAGACCATCGCGGTGCCCGCCCCGAGCAGGACCGTCCCGGCGGCCCAGCCGCCGAACCCGTCGCCCAGGGCGATGACGGCCAGGGCCGCGGCCTGGGTGCTCATCCCGGCGGTGATCAGGTGCTTGCGCCCGACCCGGTCCGACAGGGCCCCGGTGACCAGCTGCCCCACGCCCCACACCCCGGGGTAGAGGGCGAAGAGCAGACCGATCTGGGACACGGTGAGCTCGGCGGTGGCGAACAGCAGGGGGAACAGGCCCCAGGACAGCCCGAAGTTGAGATTGTTGACCAGCCCCGCCTGGCTGGCCGAGGACAGCGCGGGCTCCCTCAGACTGGTCTGGGCGAAGATTTGGCGATCGGTGAGACCGGCGTGCAGGTGGTCGTGCATCCCGTCGGCGCGGGGGGTGTGCCGACCGGCGTCGAGCAGCGCGTGGCCGCGGGTCTCCTTGACGAACGCCCCCGACAGCAGCAGGGCCAGGGCGGTGTAGGCCAGGCCCAGCAGGAACGGGGCCGGGCGCAGGCCGTACTGCTCGGCCAGGTACCCGGCCAGCAGGGAGGTCACGGCCACCGCACCGTAGCCGGCGGCCTCGTTGAGCCCCATGGCCAGACCGCGCTGGGCCGGGCCCACGAGGTCGATCTTCATCACCACGGTCGTGGACCAGGTCAGGCCCTGGTTGACGCCGAGCAGCACGTTGGCGGCCACGACCCACCCCCAGTCCGGGGCGAAGATCAGCATCAGCGGCACCGGCACGGCGAAGAGCCAGCCCACCAGCAGCACCGGCTTGCGCCCGTACCGGTCGGAGAAGGTGCCGGCGAACCAGTTGGCGATCGCCTTGGTGATCCCGAACGCGGCCACGTAGGTGAAGATGAAGGTGTAGCCGGTCAGCCCGAACTCGTCCTCGGCCAGCAGCGGCAGCACGGTCTGCTGCTGGCCGACCATCCCGCCGACCAGGGCGTTGACCGCCACCAGGAGCGTGAACTGGGCGGCGTTGGCGCGCAGCCCCAGGCGGACGGGCTCGGGCGTGCCGGGGGGTCTCGTCTGCCGGCCCATGGCCGCTCCCTCCGGTGTCGTGGGCCCGCCGGACGGCGTGCCCGCTGATGCTCCGAGGAACCGGGAGCAGTGCTGTCAGCAGTGTTCCACGGTTCGTCGGAGGATCGACCGAGAGACGGGCGGCGTGACGAGGCGCGGGCGGCGCGGCACGCGGAGTGCGGCGCCCCTCCCCCGCCGGCACGCCGGGGCGCCTGTTGTGGTCGGGCACACTCCTCTGTAACCTCTGGACAGGCCCACGGCGGGTCCGGATCCCCGGGCCATCTACCAGGCAGAACCGCACCATCGACCACGCAGCGGCCGCCGTCGGCGCACGTCCCCCCGTCCCGGCCCGGGACGCTCCCGGCGGCATCTGCCCCAACCCCCGGGAGTTCCGCATGGACACTGACCGCACCCCGCCCGCCGACGCCCGGCAGCTGCTGCTGGAGGCCATCGACCTGGCGGTGGGCAACGCCGCCGTCGACGGCGGCCCCTTCGGCGCCGTCGTCGTCGCCGCCGACGGCCGCCGCTTCAGCGGCGTCAACCGCGTCACGGCCGACAACGACCCCACCGCGCACGCGGAGGTCATGGCGATCCGCGCCGCCTGCCGCGAGCTGGGCACCTTCGACCTCTCGGGCGCGACCCTCTACACCAGCTGCGAGCCGTGCCCCATGTGCCTGTCCGCCTCGCTGTGGGCCCGGCTGGACGCCGTCTGGTTCGCCGCGGACCGGCACGACGCGGCCGCCGGCGGCTTCGACGACGCCGAGTTCTACGAGTACTTCGCCAAGCCCGAGCACGAACGGTCGCTGCCGGTGCGCCCGGTGGTCCTCGCCGAGCGCACCGCACCGTTCGAGGCCTGGGCCAGGAACGTCGCGCGCACGGCCTACTGAGCCCTCCGGGGCACACTCCCCGAGCCGCGAAGACGCCCGGCCCCCGACTGCGACACCGGGCGTCTCAAGCAGTCCCCGCACGTGGGAGCGGGGACCGGCCCACACTGTGAGGCGGCTTACGAAATGATGAACATTCAATTACAGGTCAGTACCCTTGCATCGACGAGCCGCGGCCGGCTCACGGGTCCGATGTGCGATGCACGTGGGGGGACACCGGAGCACAGTCGGCTGAGCTCTCCGGGTGCCGCTCTCGTGCCGATCCGCCGAGGGCGGCGCCTCCCTCCGCCGCCGTCAGGACTTCGGACGTTACTCGGATTCGCAAAAGCACTTGCGCTCCCAACCTCGACGCCCCTAGAACCATCAGTAAACTGTGCTTTGCGTCACTTCCTGTCTTGTCGCTCCCACCGAGAGGCCGATCCCGTGAAGAAGTCCGCTCTGCTCGCAGCACCCGCCCTGGCCCTCGCGGCCCTGGCCCTGCCCGCCACCGCCGCCCACGCCGACGGCGCCCACGCCGCAGCCGACAGCATGTCCTTCCACGCCGAACTCGCTCCCGTCAACAGCAGCACCGCCGCCGGCCACGCCGTCGTGGACGTCGCCGGCCAGGAGGCCACGGTGACCGTCGAGGTCGCCGGTGCCCCCGCCCTGTTCCAGGGCGCACCGTATCCGCACGCCCAGCACATCCACATCGGGGGCCAGGGGATGTGCGCTCCCCCGACGGCCGACGCCGACGGGGACGGCGCCGTGAGCTCCATGGAGGGCCAGCCCTGGACGGGTGGGATCGGGGCCTCCCTCACCACCTCCGGCGACACGACCCCGGCCTCGGCCGTGGCGATCGACCGGTTCCCCGCCGGAGACGCCTACACCTACCAGCGGACCGTCCCGGTGGACGCCGCGATGGTCACGGCCCTGCAGAACGGCACCGCCGTGGTCAACGTCCACGGCGCGGACCCGGCGGCCCTCTCGGCCGCGGCGCAGGCCAAGGCCAATCCGATGGCCCCGGACCTGCCCCTCGCCTCCGACATCCCGGTGGCCTGCGGCGTCCTGGCGCCCGCCCAGATGGCCGTTCCGGAGGGTCCTGCCGACACGGGCGTGGAGACCGCCGGGACCGGCTCGGACACGAACGGGATCATCGGTGCGGCCGTCCTCGCCATGCTCGCGCTGGGCGCCGCCGTGGGCGTGCGCCGCCGGGTGGCCGGCGGACGCTGACCGGCGGGCACCGGATGGCCCGGCACCGCCGCGAGCCCCGCCACCGCCGCACGGGGGTGGCGGGGCTCTCCGTGGTCCTGGCCCTGTGGTGCACCGGTGACAGCCCCGCACCGGGGACGACGACGGAGCGCGGGTCGGTCGCGGAGCGCGTCGTGCCCCTCGCTGCGGGCGCCCTGTCGGCACCGTCCTCGCCGCCGCCCGTTCGGGCGAGCGCCCCCGCGGACGCGGCGCAGGCGCCGGCTCCCGCCCCGGAGGCCCTTCCCGAGTCGCCGCCGGAGCGCCTGTCGGTGGAGCGCATCGGACTGGACGAGGAGCTCGTGCAGCTCGGGCTGCGCCCCGACCGGAGCCTGGAGGTCCCTCCGGAGGGCCCCGGCGCACCGGCCGGCTGGTACCGGCACTCACCGACCCCGGGCGAGGCCGGCCCGTCCGTGCTGCTGGGCCACGTCAACGCCACCGGCAGCGGCCCCGGCGTGTTCGCCGACCTGCACCGCCTGACCCGGGGGGACCTGATCACCGTGACCCGCCTGGACGGCTCCGCGGCGGTGTTCGCCGTGGACGCCGTCGAGCGGTACGAGAAGGCGGCGTTCCCCACGCTGCGCGTCTACGGCAACACCGCCGGCCCGGAGCTGCGCCTGATCACCTGCGACGGCTACGACCCCGCGACCGGCTCCTTCGACGAGAACCTGGTCGTCCACGCGTCCCTGGTCCACGGCTGAGCCGCTGGGGGCCGCACCGCGACCGTGGCAGGACACGGCCCCGGTCCGCGGACCGGGCCCCGGGACGGGCCGACGGTCCACGGCCCGGGGCCGCACCGGGGGGAGCCGCTAGACCAGCTCGTCCGTGAGGTGGTTCGGCGTGCCGAACCGGTGGGCGGTGATGCTGATCGCCTGCTCGTGCAGGAACGGCAGCAGCTCGACCCGGCCGGCCCCGGTGACGGGGTGGGCGTAGACGGCCAGGTCCGGGCGCGAGCCCGTCGCGGCGATGAGGGCCGCGCGGTCCCCGCCGATCAGGCGGACGCGCCCGCCGCCGAGAGCCGGGGCGCCGGCCAACCACGCGGCGTCGTCCTCCACCCGCACGGGCACGCCGCGGTCGGTGAGCACGGCGCGCACCGGGGCGGGCAGCTCGTGCGCCGTGGAGACGGTCAGCGCGGAGCCCGCCCGCAACCCGGCTGCGACGACGCGCAGCAGGTCGGCGAGCGGCTCGCCCTCGGACAGGCGCACCGTGACGGGCAGGGGCAGGTAGCGGAAGACGTTGCGCTCGGCGTAGAGCCCGGTGACGTCCTCGGCGACGCCGAACTCCTCGGCCCAGGCGGCCTCGTCGCTGCGCAGCGCCTGCTCGAGGCCCTGCGCCTCGGCCGGCCCGAGGTCTGCCGTGCCCGAGTGCGCGGCCTGCAGCAGCTCGACGGCGGCCGCGTCGGCCACGGGGAGCCCGGCCCCGCGCAGCGGCGCCGGCTCCCACTCGCCCAGGCCCATGAGGTAGCTGGGCCCGCCGGCCTTGGTGCCGGGGCCGACGGCCGACTTCTTCCACCCGCCGAAGGGCTGGCGCTGGACGATGGCCCCGGTGATGTGGCGGTTGACGTACAGGTTGCCGGCCTGGACGTGCTCGAGCCAGTAGCCGATGTCCTCCGGGTCCAGGGAGTGCAGGCCGGCGGTGAGGCCGTACTCCACCTCGTTCTGGAGGGCCACGGCCTCCTCCAGGGTCTCGGCGGTCATCACGCCGAGCACGGGCCCGAAGTACTCCACGTGGTGGAACTCGGAGCCCCGCTGCACGCCGGTGCGCACGCCCGGGGACCACAGCCGGCCGGTCCCGTCGAGCTGTTGCGGCTCGATCAGCCAGGACTGTCCCTCCTCGAGGGTGGTCAGGGCCTGGAGCAGCTTGCCCTCGGCGGGCTCGGTGAGCGGGCCCATCTGCGCGGCAGGGTTGGTCGGGTGGTCGACGGTCAGGGAGGTCACGGCGTCCACGAGCTGGTTTCGGAACCGCTTGGACTTGGCCACGGAGCCGACCAGGATCACCAGGGAGGCCGCCGAGCACTTCTGCCCGGCGTGGCCGAACGCCGAGTAGGCGACGTCCTTGGCTGCGAGGTCGAAGTCGGCGCTGGGCGTGACGATCAGCGCGTTCTTCCCCGAGGTCTCGGCCAGCAGCGGCAGGTCGGGGCGGAAGGAGCGGAAGAGCTCGGCGGTCTCGTAGGCGCCGGTGAGGATCAGCCGGTCCACCGCCGGGTGGGAGATCAGCTGGCGGCCGAGGGCGCGCTCCTCGAGGTCCACGAGGGCGAGCACGTCGCGGGGGATCCCGGAGGCGTCGAGGGCCTCCCAGAGGGCCTCGGCGACCACGGCGCCGCAGCGCTTGGTCGGGCCGGCCGGCTTGAACACCACCGGGGAGCCGGCGGCGAGGGCCGCCAGCGCGGATCCCGCCGGGATGGCCACCGGGAAGTTCCACGGCGGGGTCACCACGGTGAGCCGGGGGGGCACGAAGGACGCGCCGTCGACCTCGTCCAGCTCACGGGCGCGCTCGGCGTAGTAGTGGGCGAAGTCGATCGCCTCGCTGATCTCCGGGTCGGCCTGGTCGAGGGTCTTGCCGGCCTCGGCGGCGGCGACCTCGAGCAGCTCGGCCCGGCGGGCGGACAGGGCGTCGCCCGCGCGGTGGAGCACCTCGGCGCGCTGGGCACCGCTCAGCGCGGCCCAGCCGCGCCCGGCCTCGAGGGCCGCCTCGATAACACGGTCGAGCTGCTCCTCCGTGCGCAGCGCCGCGGCCGTGACGGTCGCCACGCCGGCCCGGGAGCCGGGGACCCGGGCGAGGATTGCCCGCCCCCAGTCCCGGTTGGCGGCCACGGCCGGGTCGGTGTCCGGCGTGTTGGTGAACGCGTCGGTCGGGGCGGGCGGCTCGGGCAGGCTGCGGTCCTGGACCCGGTGGGGAGCCGGCACGGTGTCGTCGAGGCCGGCCAGGGAGGCGAGGAAGCGCTGCCTCTCGCGCTCGAAGAGCTCCTCGTCGGTGGAGAGCTCGAAGACCGCGGACATGAAGTTCTCGCGGGACGCGCCCTCCTCGAGCCGGCGGATCAGGTAGGCGATGGCCACGTCGAACTCGGCCGGGTGCACCACGGGGGTGTAGAGCAGCAGGGACCCGACGTCGCGCTTGACGGCCTCGGCCTGGCCGGTGGCCATGCCGAGCAGCATCTCGAAGTCCACGGCCCCGGCCACGCCGCGCTCGGTGGCCAGCAGCCAGGCGAAGGCGATGTCGAAGAGGTTGTGCCCGGCGACCCCGATGCGCACGGCGTCCGTGTGCTCGGGCTGCAGCGCGTAGTTGAGGACCCGCTTGTAGTGGGTGTCCGAGTCCTGTTTGGTGCCCCAGGTCGCCAGGGGCCAGTCGTGCAGGGACGCCTCGACCTGCTCCATCGGCAGGTTCGCGCCCTTGACCACGCGCACCTTCACGGGAGCGCCGCCGGCGGCGCGGCGGGCGGCGGCCCACTCCTGCAGGCGGATCATCGCGGCCAGGGCGTCGGGCAGGTAGGTCTGCAGGACGATGCCGGCCTCCAGGTCCTTGAACCGGGGCTGGTCGAGGATCCGGGTGAAGACCTCGAGGGTCATGTCCAGGTCCTTGTACTCCTCCATGTCCAGGTTGATGAACTTGGGCGCGGCGAAGGAGGCGGCCCGCTCGTACAGCGGGGTGAGCTTCTCGACGACCTCGGTCACGGCCTCGTCGAAGGCCCAGGGCGAGTGCGGGGCGACGGTGGAGGAGACCTTGATGGAGACGTAGTCGACGTCGGGGCGGGCCAGCAGGTCGTGGGTGCCCTGCAGCCGGCGGGCGGCCTCGCGGTCCCCGAGCACGGCCTCGCCCAGGAGGTTGACGTTGAGCCGGACGTCGTCCTTGCGGATCTTCGCGATCGACCTCCCCAGCTTGGCCTCGCTGGCGTCCACGATGAGGTGCCCCACCATCTCGCGCAGCGCCTTGCGGGCCGCGGGGATGACGACCTGCGGGGCCACGGGGGCGAGGGCCCCGCCCGTGCGTACCGCGGAGCGCAGGTACCAGGGCAGGAAGCCGGGGACCTTCGGCGCCAGCCGGGCCAGGTTGCGGGCCGCCACCCGGAGGTCCTCGGGGCGGATGACGCCGTCGACGAAGCCGACCGTGAAGTCCAGGCCGGCGGGATCCTTCAGCACCCCCGCCAGCTGCTCCCCCGAGGCGTCCCTGGGGAACTGCTCCGCCTCGGTGAGCCAGCGGCGCACCGTGGCCACGGCCTGCTCGGGGAGCGACGCCGGGATGGCGGCGTGGGGAAGGGTGCGTCCCACCGCGGGGAGGCCGGGGGCCTGCGCTGCCGGGGGGACGGGGATCGTCGTCATGGGTGGTACTCCCTGGGTTGGGTCGAAAGCACTGCGGTACGTCCAGTGTGCGCCCCGGGACGATTCGGATAAAGTGAAGAATTCCACAGATGATTCGTCAGCAATACTAATCTTTCGGAGGCGGCGGAATGCTGGACGTGCGCAAGCTGCGGCTGCTGCGGGAACTTGCACTGCGGGGCACCCTCGCGGAGGTCGCCGCCGCCCTGAACTTCAGCCCCTCGGCGGTCTCCCAGCAGCTCTCGGCGCTGGAGAAGGAGGCGGGGGTGGCCCTGCTCTCGAAGGCCGGCCGGCGGGTCCAGCTCACGCCGCAGGCGGAGATCCTGGTGGCGCGCACCACCGAGCTGCTGGACGTCCTGGAGCGCACCGAGTCGGACCTGGCGGCGTCGCTGAGCACGGTCACCGGCACCGTGCGGGTCGCCGTGTTCCAGTCCGCGGCCCTGGCGCTGCTGCCGGAGGTGCTGGGCGCCATGCGCCGCGAGCACCCGGACGTGCGGGTCGAGATGGTGCAGGCCGAGCCGGAGCGGGCCCTCTACGAGACCTGGGCCCGGGAGTTCGACGTGGTCGTGGCGGAGCAGTACCCGAGCCACGCCGCCGCCCACCACCCGGACCTGGACCGGCGGCGGCTGATCACGGACGCCATCCGCCTGGCTGTGCCCCCGGGCCCCGAGCACGCGTCCGTCGCCTCCCTGCGGGACGCCCGCGAGCTCCCGTGGGTCATGGAACCGCGGGGAGCCGCCTCGCGGCACTGGGGCGAGCAGCTGTGCCGGCGGGCGGGCTTCGAGCCGGACGTCCGGTTCTCGACGGCGGACCTGCAGGCGCAGACCCGGCTCGTGGAGTCCGGCAACGCCGTGGCGCTCATGCCGGACCTGATGTGGGCGGGCGGGGACTCGCCCTGCCGGCTGGTCGACCTGCCGACCGGGCCCCGGCGGACGGTGTTCACCTCGATCCGCGGGGCGAGCGCCCACCGCCCGGCGATCCTCGCGCTGCGCGCCGCCCTCGAGACGGTGGCCGCCGGCCTGGCCGGACGGATGGAGTGAGCCGGAGGGAGCCGGCCGGGCGGAGCGCTACGGGCGCAGCGCGGCCCGTCGCGTGAGCGCCCCGCGCAGCCGGTCGTCCGCGATCTGCTCCAGCAGCCACGGGCTGAGCAGGAAGGGCGCGGCCTCCGCCGCGGCGAACAGCTCCTTCGGGGCGATCCAGGCGACCTCCGCGACCTCGGCGGGCAGCGGCCGGGGCTGCCCGGTGGCCCGCGCCACGTAGACGGGGCAGAACTCGTTCTCCACGATCCCGGAGGCGTCCACCGCCCGGTAGCGGAAGTCGGGCAGCACCTCCGTCATCCCCGTCACCTCGAAGCCCAGCTCCTGGCCGGCGCGGCGCGCGATGGCCTCGACGAACCCCTCGCCGGGGCCCGGGTGACCGCAGAAGCTGTTGGTCCACACGCCGGGCCAGGTCTTCTTCGCGAGCGCCCGGCGGGTCAGCAGCAGCCGCCCGTCGTCGTCGAGGACATAGCACGAGACCGCCAGGTGCAGGGGGGTGTTCGTGGTGTGCACCCCGGCCTTGGGCGCGGTTCCGATGGGACGGTGCGCCTCGTCGAGGAGGACGACTTCTTCGGCTGACATGGGCCTCGTTCCGGTCGGCAGGCGGGTGCGGGTGCTCCTCCATTCTCGCAGGATCCGGGGAGCGGCGGTACGCGGGCCTGCTGAGTGGACAACGGGGCGCGGGCGGAGCACGATCGGGAACCATGCGACGACGTCGGCCCGCCACCGCCCCCCTGCCGCTGCGGGACGGGGTGGACCCGGTCCGGGTGCGGTTGCCGGCCGCGGAGGCCGCCGCCCCCGGGACCGTCCGCGGCTATCTGCTGAGCAGGTTCCCCGCGTCCGCGCCCGAGCTCGAGGAGCTTTTCGCGGCCGGCGGGATCGTCGACGACGCCGGGCGGCCCCTCCCCCACGACACCCCCCTCCGCCCCGGCGGCTCGGTCTGGTACCACCGCGCCCTGCCCGAGGAGCCGGAGCTGCCCGGGGACCTGCCGGTCCTGTACGAGGACGAGTGGCTGCTGGCGGTCGACAAGCCGCACGGGCTGCCCACCACGCCGCGCGGCGGCTTCGTGGCGCAGAGCGCGCTCGTGAAGCTGCGGCGCGCCCGCCGCGAGGACCGGCTCTCCCCGCTGCACCGGCTCGACCGCGGCACCGCCGGGGTGCTGCTGCTCTCGCGGGACCCCGGCACCCGGGGCCGGTTCCAGACCCTCTTCCAGGAGCGTGCGGTGGCGAAGGAGTACGAGGCCGTGGCCGGGCACCGGCCCGGGCTGCGCCTCCCGCGCCTCGTCGAGTCCCGCATCGTCAAGGACCGCACGTCCCTGCAGGCGCGGGAGGTGCCGGGACCCGTCAACGCCCGCACCGAGGTGGAGAGCGCCGGGCCGCCGTTCGCGGACGAGGAGGGGACGTGGGCCCGCTACGTCCTCCGGCCCGAGACCGGGCGCACCCACCAGATCCGGGTGCACCTGGCCGGCCTCGGCATCCCGGTGCGCCACGACCCCCTGTACCCGCGGGTGCGGCCGGCCGGCGCCGAGGACCCCGGCCGTCCGCTGCAGCTGCTGGCCCGCCGCATCGCCCTCGTCCACCCGGTGACCGGCGAGCCGCTCGTGCTCGAGAGCCGCCGCGCCCTGCCGGCCGGGGATGCCGCGTGAGAGCGCCGCACGCCCCCCGGGCGACGGGCCGCGTCCCGGCGCCGGACGTGACTCGGGGGCTCATGCTCTGGGTCATCGCGGTCGCCAACGTCACCGTCTGGATCTGGGCGGCCGGGCCCACGGACGGCCCCCGGGACCGGACGCTGGGCACCGGTGCGGGCACCGCGGCGTGGACGGCGGACGACGTCGTCAACATGGCCATGTCGATGCTCGTGGACGGCCGCGGCTTCCCCCTGTTCTCGTTCCTGGTCGGCTACGGCGTGGGCCAGATCGCCGCGCGGGAGGCCGCCCGCGGCACGCCGCTGCCCCTGGCGCGCCGGCTGCTGCTGCGCCGCTACGGGTGGCTGCTCCTCATCGGGGCCCTGCACGCGTGCCTGCTCTTCCCCGGGGACATCATCTCCGCCTACGCGTTCGGCGGGCTCTTCCTCGCCGTGCTGATCGCCGAGAGCACCCGCACCCTCGTGGTCCTCTCCGCCCTCGGCTCGGTGCTCATGGTCCTCTACGGCGCGGCGAGCTGGTCCGTGCGGACACCCGGTACGCCGCCGTTCCCCAGCCTGGTGGCGGACTCGGTCCCGGAGCGGCTGGTCCTCGGGCTCGTGGAGGGGCTCGGGGTGGTGTCCTTCGCCCCGCTCCAGCTGCTGGGCCTGCTGCCCATGCTGCTGCTCGGGCTGGCCCTGAGCCGGTACCGGGTGCTCGAGGACCCCGGGCCCCGCCGCGGCCGGCTGCTGGTCACGGCCTCGGTCTGCATCGGGCTCGGGCTGCTCACGGGCGTGGGCACCGGGCTCCTGACCACGGACCGGCTCGAGCCCTCGCCGGCCGCCGGTTCCGTGCTCACCGGCCTGGACGCGGTGACCGGCGCCGCGCAGGGCATCGGCTACGCGCTGCTCGTGGCGCTGGTCTGCGACCGCGTGCTGGGCCCCGGGGCCGCGGCCCTCCGGGCGCGCGAGCATCCTGCGCTGTGGTCGCTGCAGGCCCTCGGCCGCCGGTCGATGAGCGGCTATCTGGCCCAGTCCGTGCTGTTCACCGTGCTGATGCCCCCGTTCGCGCTGGGGCTCGGCCGCTCCCTGACGCCCACCGCCGCGCTGCTGCTCGGCTCCGCCGTGTGGCTGGTCACACTGCTCGGCGCGGCCCTGCTGGAGCGGCGCGGCCTGCCCGGACCGGCCGAGATCCTGCACCGGCGGCTCTTCCTCGGCGCCGGCGGGAACCGCGCCGAGGACCGCGGCGGGCCGCCGGCCCCGGCGAGCGCCTAGGCTCGGCACCAGCACCTCTCCCCCGCCAGCACAGGAGTTTCCATGCCCTCGACGACCGGAGCGGGCGCCGCGCCCACCGCGGCGACCCCCGAGCCCACCGCACACCCCGCGCCCACCGAGCACCACGGTGTCGCCGCACCGGGCGCCGCGGCCGCGCTGCGCGCCGACAAGGCCGCCCACTCGGTCCGGGAGCTGTTCGCCGGACGGGCGCTGGGGGTGCCCGGCACGCTGCTCGGCGCCCCGGCGCACCCGCGTCCCACGTCCCCGAAGGCCCCGTGGCACTACTGGTGGCAGGCGCACCTGCTCGACGCGCTCGTGGACGCCGGGCTGCGGCACCTGGACGACCCGGCGCGGGCCCGGCGGTTCCGCCGGGAGGGGCACCGCCTGCTGCGGGGCATCACCCTGCGCAGCGGCGGCCGGGTGACCCACAACTCCTACTACGACGACATGGCGTGGCTGCTGCTGGCCGTGGGCCGTCTCGCCGAGCTGGACCGCGCCCTGACCGGCCGGCCGGACGTCGCGTGCCTGGACGCGGGCAGCGCCCTGCTCGCCCGGCTCGAGCAGGGCCACACCGGGGACCTGGGCGGCGGGGTCTTCTGGAACACCCGCCACGACGTCAAGAACACGGCGTCCTCCGCGCCCACGGCCCTCGGCTTCGTGCGCACGCACCGCCGGGAACAGGCCGGCGCGGTGCTCGACTGGCTGCGGGCCACCCTCTGGGACCCGGAGCGGAAGGTCTTCCACGACGGTCTGCACCTGGTCGCCGCCGGGTCCGGCACCGAGGTGACGCGCCGGGACGAGAGGCTGTTCAGCTACAACTCCGGGCCGGTGCTCGGTCTGCTCCTCGAGCTCGCGGACGCCCCGGGGACGGGCGAGCAGGACCGGGCGGACCTGCTGCGCACGGCTGCCGACGTGGTGGCGGGCGCCGCGCAGGAGTACGGCCGCGACCTGGACGGACGCCCCGTCCTGCGCACCCACGGCGGCGGGGACGGCGGCCTGTTCAGCGGGATCCTGGCCCGCTACCTCGCCGACGCCGCCCTGCACCCGGGAATGCCCGCCGCGGCGCGCCGCACCGCGGCCGCGCTCGTGACCGGCACCGCCGACGCCCTGTGGGCGGGCCGGCGGGAGTTCGATCCCGCGGTGGACTTCAACGCGCCCGCCACCGCGCCGGCGGCCGCCGGCGAGACGGTGGCGATCTTCTCCCCGGACCCGGCGCGGCACGCCGACGAGTCGCAGCGCCCCGGCGTGCCGGTCGAGCTGTCCACGCAGGTGCAGGCGTGGACGGTCCTGGAGGCCGCCGCCCGGCTGGCCCGCCCGGGAGCGGGCCCCGTGGCCACCGGCTCCGCTGAGCGCTGAACCGGCCGCCCCGGGCGGTGCGGGCCGTGGCCCCGCCCGGGGTCTTGGGATAGAACAGCAGTATGAACTTCCTCCGCACCCCCGATCCGAACCCCGGTTGGCTCAACGAGGACGACCTGCAGGAGGCCCGGCGCCGCCTGCCGATGGTCTACGTGCAGGCCCTGCCGGTCCGGCTCGATCCGCTGGGCTACCTCTCCGAGATCGGGCTGCTGCTGCAGGCGACCCCCGAGGGAAAGATGATGTACACCTTCGTCTCCGGTCGGGTGCTGTACCGGGAGACCATCCGGGCCGCGCTGCTGCGCCACCTGGAGAAGGATCTGGGGGCCATGGCGTTCCCGCAGCTGCCGGTCTCCACCACGCCCTTCGCCGTGGCCGAGTTCTTCCCCTCGCCGTCCGAGACGGGGCTGACCGACGACCGGCAGCACGCGGTGGCGCTGAGCTACATCGTGCCGGTGCGCGGGGAGTGCAGCCCCCGCCAGGACGCCCTGCAGCTGTCCTGGATGAGCCCCGAGGAGGCGCTCAGCCCCGAGGTGCAGGCGGAGTTCGCGGGCGGTCGCGGAGACCTGGTGCGCCAGGCCGTGGCCCACGCCGGCTGGGGCCGCTGAGCGGCGTCACCGGCGCACGGGCCCTTCCCCGGGCCGCGGCGGACGGCCGGCGCCGCCGCGGCACCACGGGCGCTCGCCGTCACCCGCCGCCGGGGCGGTGACGCACAATGGACGGGTGCCCGCTCCAGAAGAGACCCTGCTCCCCGCCTCCGCCCGCTCCGACTTCGGCTTCGCGGTGGAGCACCGGCTCGCCGAGACCGCCACGATCGCCGGCGGGCGCCTCGAGACCAACGGCGGCCCGTTCCTGGGCCGCACCGGGACCATCACCACCCCGCACGGGACGATCCGCACCCCCGCGTTCGTCCCCGTCGGCACCGCCGCCACCGTCAAGGCGGTGCTGCCCGAGTCCATGTCGGAGCTCGGCGCGCAGGCCCTGCTCGCCAACGCCTACCACCTCTACCTCCAGCCCGGCGCGGACGTCCTGGACGCCGCGGGCGGGCTCGGGGCCTTCATGAACTGGTCCGGCCCCACCTTCACGGACTCCGGAGGCTTCCAGGTCATGTCCCTGGGCTCGGGGTTCCGGAAGGTCATCGACATGTCCACGGTCGCGGCCTCGGCGGCGGGGGACGACGACGTCGCGACCGGCAAGGAGCGCATGGCGCGGGTCGACGACGAGGGGGTCACGTTCAGGTCCCACATCAACGGGGACGTCCACCGCTTCACCCCGGAGATCTCCATGCAGGTACAGCACCGGCTGGGCGCGGACATCATGTTCGCGTTCGACGAGCTGACCACGCTGCACAACTCCCGCGGCTACCAAGAGACGTCCCTCGAGCGGACCCGCCGGTGGGCGCTGCGGTGCGTCGCCGAGCACGCCCGGCTCACCGAGGAGCGCGCCGACCGGCCCTACCAGGCCCTGTTCGGCGTGATCCAGGGCGCCCAGTACGAGGACCTGCGCCGGAAGGCGTGCCGGGACCTGGGCGCGATGGACTTCGACGGGTTCGGCATCGGCGGGGCCCTCGAGAAGGAGAACCTCGGCACGATCGTGCGCTGGTGCAACGAGGAGCTGCCCGAGGACCGACCCCGGCACCTGCTGGGGATCTCGGAGCCGGACGACATCTTCACGGCCCTCGAGAACGGCGCGGACACCTTCGACTGCGTCTCCCCCACCCGGGTGGCCCGCACGGGGGCCGTGTACGCCCCGGACGGCCGCTTCACCGTCAGCAACGCCCGCTTCCGGACTGACCTAGCCCCGATCGACAGCGGCTGTGACTGCTACACGTGCGCCCACTACACCCGGGCGTACCTGCACCACCTGTTCAAGGCCAAGGAGCGCCTGTCCGCGACACTCACGTCGATCCACAACGAGCGGTTCGTCGTGCGCATGGTGGACGGCGCCCGCGAGGCCATGGCCGACGGGACGTACTTCGAGTACCGGGACGAGGTCCTGGGCCGCTACTACGCGGGACGTTCCTGAGCCGGCCCCTCCGCCTCGGGGTGCTCGTGGATCACGAGCACCGGGCACTTCGCGTGGGCGACGCACGCGGCGCTGACGGAGCCCAGCAGCAGCCCGCGGAACCCGCCGTGGCCCCGGCGCCCGACGACGAGCATCGTGGCGTCCTCGCTCTCGTGCACCAGGACCTTCGACGGGTGGCCGAACACCACGGAGGTGGTGAGCCCGCCCGGCACGTCGTCGCCGAACGCCTCCTGCACCGCCTTGTCCACCTGCTTCTGGGTGACCTCGTCGAAGTTGTCGCTGCCCAGCGGGACGTACCCGGCGTACTCGGGCGGGTAGTCCCACGCTCCGACCGCCCTGATGCCCGCGCCGAAGGACGGCGCGATCCGCGCCGCCCAGCGCAGCGCCTCGACGGACTGCTGGGAGCCGTCGACCCCGACGACGATCGCTGCTGCGGTTCCGTTGCTCATGCCGAATCCCTTGCTCACGTGATCACGCTGATGTGCTCAGTATCACAGAGCGGGCGGCGCCACGAGCACCCTCGCGGGAGCATGTTCTGGGGACACCGCGGACGAGTCCCTCCGCCCCCGGGCGGGACAGGCGGCACCCTCAGCCGGCGGGCCCGGCCCCCTGTGCCTGCCCAGGGCTCTCCGTCTGTCCGGCGCCGACCGTCTCGTCGGGGAGAACGAGCACCGGGCACGGGGCATGGGCGACGCACGCGGAGCTCGTCGACCCCATCAGCAGCCCCTTGAAGCCGCCGTGGCCCCGGCGGCCCACGACGAGCAGCTCGGTCCCCTCGCAGTGGCGGATCAGCACCTTGGACGGGTGGCCGAACTCGACCACGGTGCTGAGCCCGGCCGGCACGTCCGCCCCGAACGCCTCCTGGACGGCCCGCTCCACCCGCTCCCGGGCGAGCTCGTCGAACCGGTCGTCCTTGAAGTGGACGAAACCGACGTACTCGGGCGGGTTCTCCCACGCCCCCACCACCTTGACGGTCGCCCCGTACGCCGGCGCGAGACGCGCGCCCCAGCGCAGCGCCTCGACGGACTGGGGGGATCCGTCGACCCCGACGACGACGACTGCTTCCGCTGCGTTCTCCATGACCGGTCCTCCGATGCGGTGACGAGGGTGCTGTGCGGCCAGTATTCCAGAGCCCGGCGGGCCGCGCTCAGAGGTGCGAGAGGATGACCGAGCTCCTCGTGTGGTTGATTCCCTTCCACTCCCTGATCCGGACCATGACGTCCTCCAGGTGGGTGGTGTTCTCGGCCCGGATGAGGAAGATGCCGTCCGCCTCGCCGGTCACCGTGTAGGCCGCGGTCACCTCGGCGATCTCGGCGGCCATGGTGCGCATCATCGACGGCGAGAGCCCGCCGTCGCAGTGCAGCTCCACGAACGCCTGGATGTTCCACCCCATGACCGACGGGTCGAGCTCCGCCGTGAAGCGCTTGATCGCCCCGGTCTGCTGCAGGACGTCGACCCGCCGCTTCACCGCGGGGGCCGACAGGCCCACCTTGTGGCCGATGGCCGCGTAGCTCTCCCGGCTGTCCTGGACCAAGGACGCAACGATCTGTTGGTCAATCTCATCAAGACGCAACGATTCACTCCTTTCGTGAGCGTTCTCACATTGATTGATTCACTATCAACCCGTTAGACTTTAGATGTCAACCGAGGCGCAGTGTCCGCCCCCCCCTTCCGGCGACCCGCCCTCGGACCCACGGATCTTCTCGCACCGCCCACAGAAAGTTGCCTTTCCCATGGCCCTCGTCCTCGTCTTCGCCCTCCCCGCCCTGCTCTTCATCGCCATCGGCCGGGCCGCGGCCCCCGCCCGAGCCACCTCGATGGGCAACGCCGTGCGCAGCGCCGGCAGCGACCTGGCCCGCGGCCTGCGCGTCTGCGCCATGACCTCCCCCCAGTACCTGGCCGGCGGAACCCGCGCCGGCCGCTGACCCGGCGCCTGCGGCGTCAACGGTGACGCCGCCCCGGCACCGCCTGCGGCCCGGCCTCCTCGCGACGAGACGTCCTCGCGAGGAGGCCGGGCCGCTGCGGGTTAATTCTTTGTTGCAACGGCAAGATGGCTCTTTCGGCGACAAGCGTGTCTGTTGCCAACCGGCTGTCCACAGGGTGTAGTGGGGAGATGCAGATCACGCAGGCGTTACCCATGACTACCGTCACCGACGACGTCGGGTGGCTCGCAGCGATCGACAACGCCATCAACAGCGCGTTCGCTCCGGTCACCGAGGTCTTCTCGACCATCGTCTTCTACCCCATCACCATCGCGGGGGTGAGCTTCCCGTTCGTCGTGGCCTGGCTCATCGCGGCCGGCGTCATCTTCACCCTCTACTTCGGGTTCATCCAGTTCCGCGGTCTGAAGGTCGCCGCCGACGTGGTGCGGGGCAAGTTCTCGACCAAGGACGACCCCGGCGAGGTGCCGCACTTCCAGGCCCTGACCTCCGCACTGTCGGGGACCGTGGGGCTGGGCAACATCGCCGGCGTCGGCGCGGCCATGGCCCTCGGCGGCCCCGGCGCGACGTTCTGGATGATCTGCGCCGGCCTGCTCGGCATGGCGACCAAGTTCGCCGAGTGCACCCTGGGCGTGAAGTACCGCGAGGTCCACGAGGACGGCACGGTCAGCGGCGGGCCCTTCCGCTACCTGCCCATCGCCTTCAGCAAGTTCGGCCGCATCCCCGCCAAGATCCTGACCGGCGTCTTCGCCGTGGCGATCCTGTTCTTCGGCGCGGCCGGCGGCAACATGTTCCAGGCCAACCAGACCTTCGCGCAGGTGCAGAACGTCACCGGCGGCGCCGACGGCTTCCTCGGCAGCGCCGGGGCGGCCCTGATCTTCGGCATCGTCCTCGCGCTGTTCGTGGGCCTGGTCATCATCGGCGGCATCAAGTCGATCGGCGCCACCACCAGCCGGCTCGTGCCGGCCATGGGCGCCATCTACGTCACCGCGTGCCTGATCGTCATCCTGGTCAACCTCAACCAGGTGCCCGCGGCCATCGGCTCCATCATCAACGGCGCGTTCTCCCCGGAGGGCATGGCCGGCGGCGTCCTGGGCGTCATGATCGTGGGCTTCCAGCGTGCCGCGTTCTCCAACGAGGCCGGCCTGGGCTCCGCCGCGATCGCCCACTCCGCCGTCAAGACCCGCCGCCCCGTGAGCGAGGGCTTCGTGGCCCTGTTCGAGCCGCTCGTCGACACCGTGCTGATCTGCACCATGACGGCCCTGGCCATCATCATCGCCGGCGCGCCGAGCCTGCAGGCCGGCATCGACCAGGTGCAGGCCGGCGGGGGCGCCCCCGACGGCGTCATCCTCACCTCGGACGCCTTCGCGACGGTCATTCCCTGGTTCCCGGTCGTGCTGGCCGTCGCGGTGGTCCTGTTCGCCTTCTCCACCCTGATCACTTGGTTCTACTACGGGCTCAAGTCGTGGGAGTACCTGTTCGGGCGCAGCCGGCTCAGCGACAACATCTTCCGCGGCATCTACCTGTTCTTCACGATCGCGGGCTGCGTCCTGACCTTCAGCGAGGTCATCAGCTTCGCGGACGCGGCGCTGTTCGTCTGCGGCTTCGTGAACCTGCTGGGCGTCTACCTGCTGCTGCCCGTCATCAAGCGGGACATGAAGGAGTACCTCGCCGACCGCAAGAGCGGCAAGCTCCACCTCCTCGGCAACGAGCCGACCGACGGGTCCACCGCGGTCCGCCCCCGGGCCTAGGCCCGAGGGCCGCACGGCCGCACCGGCCGGTCACCCCGAACGGCGTCCGCCCGGTCCTCGCCCCGAGGACCGGGCGTCGCCGTGCCGTGGACCCGCGGCGCGGCCGAGCCTAGTCGGCGCTCCCCACGCCGTCGGCCTCGGGCGCGCGCTCGGACTCGCCGCGGGAGCGCCGCCAGGCGAGCACGCCCACGACCACCACGACCGCCCAGGAGGCGGCGACCGCCGCGAGGGCCGGCCACGACGGCCGGGACGTGAAGGCCCCCACGGCGGCGAAGCTCACCTGGCCCGGCATCCCGCCCAGCAGGGTGGCGCCGAGGTAGTCGCGCTGCGGGATGCGCACGAGGCCCGCACCGTAGCTGAGGGTCCAGTTGGGCAGGACGGGCCGGAGCACGAGCACCGTGAGGAAGCCCTTGCCGACGAGCTTGCGCTCCACCAGCTCGACCCGGTTACCCGCGATCCGGTACAGGGCGTCGCGGCCGAGGAACCGCGCGAGCCAGTACCCGAGCCAGGCCCCCGCCGTGGTGGCCACGACCCCGACCACGCTGCCCTGGGCCATGCCGAAGAGGAATCCCCCGGACACGGCCATGATCGTCACGGGGACCGGCGTGGCCGCCACGAGGACGAAGACCGCCGCGAAGACGACGGGCCCCCACGCTCCGAAGCCCTCGACGAAGACCCGGACCTGCTCCACGGTGGGCAGCTCGTGGCCGATGAGGTACCAGACCGCCACGGCCAGCAGCAGCAGGAGCGCACCGCCCTTGAGCGCGGTGACCCAGGCCGGCCGCGTGCCGGGCTCGCGGGGCCCCGGCTCCGGCGCGGGTTCGGTGCTCACGTGCGCCACTGTACCGACCGCCGCGCCCGGGGGCCGAGAACGACCGGGGACAATGGGGGGCATGGACGTCACCGATCTGGACCCCGCGGAGGTCTTCTCCGTCTCCCACGCCCTCGCGCACCCCCCGGCCGCGGTGTTCGCCGCGTTCACGGAGCCGGACCGGCTCGCCGCCTGGTTCGGTCCGCCGGGCTGGAGCGTGCCCCGGGAGTCGGTGCTGCTCGAGGTCAGGCCCGGAGGCCGGCAGCGCTTCCGCATGGTCCACGACACCGACCCAGCCCAGGTGGCACCGGTGCACGGCACCTATCTGCGGGTCGAGCGGGACGCCCTGCTCGAGGGCCGCGAGGCGCTGCCCGGACCGGACGGACGGCCCACCGCCGGCCACGTGCTGACGCGCACCGAGTTCGTCCCCACCGGGGAGGGCGGCACCCTGCTGGTGCTCACGCAGGGGCCGCTGCCCGCCGCGGTGCACCCCGGGGCGGCCGCGGCGTGGCGCGGCTCCTTCGCTCGGCTCGAGGCCCTGCTGGCCGCGGGGTGAGCCGGGGTGCCGGTCCCCCGCCGGGCTCGGATAGTCTGCCCGCATGACCCAGGACGCCGGCACCCGCACCACCGCCCTGACCCGGCGGCTGACCGCCCCCAACCCCGGCCCCATGACCCTGGACGGCACCAACTCGTGGCTGGTCGGGGCGCCGGGGCAGCAGGACGTCGTCGTCGTGGACCCGGGGCCGGCCGACCGCGGACACCTCGCCGCCCTGGCCGCGGCGGGACGGACCGTGCTGACGCTGATCACGCACCGCCACGCCGACCACACCGAGGCCGTCGACGACTTCCACGCGCTCACCGGCGCGCCCGTGCGCGCCATCCTGCCGCAGTTCTGCCGCGATGCCGGACCGCTGCTCGACCGCGAGACGATCGAGGCCGCCGGGTGCCGCATCCGGGTGCTGCACACCCCCGGGCACACCTCCGACTCCGTGAGCTTCCACCTGCCCGACGACACCCCGGTCGCGGGCGCGGCCACCACTGCCGCGAAGCGCACCTCGGGCACGGTGCTCACGGGCGACACGGTCCTGGGGCGGGGGACCACGATGCTCGACCACCCGGACGGGAGCCTGGGCGACTACCTGCGCTCCCTGCAGCGCCTGGCGGTGCTGGGCGACGCCCTGGTCCTCCCCGCGCACGGGGAGGTACGGGAGGACGTGGAGGCGGTGTGCGAGGAGCTCCTCGAGCACCGGATGGAGCGTCTGGCCGAAGTCCGGGAGGCCCTGCGGGTCCTGGGCCGCGCCGCGACTCTCGAGGCCATCACGGCGCGGATCTACGCCGACGTCCCGGAGCACGTGCTGCCCGCCGCCCGGAGCTCGGTGGGCGCGCAGCTGGCCTATCTCGGCTTCTGAGCCGTGCCGGCGGCGCCGGACCGGCCAGGGGCCGTCCCCGGCCGGCGGCGGCGTCGGAGCCCGCGGTAGAGGAAGAACAGCAGGACGGCGACGGCGGCCAGCAGCACGAGGACGAGCAGCGGCAGGAGGACGGCCACGAGGGACAGCGTGAGCGCGGAGACGTCCTCCACGGTCGAGATCACGGGCGCCGCGGCCCCGGCGCTCAGGGTGTTGACGGCCGGCCGCGAGACCGTCTTGGTCACGTGCACCACCAGGGCGATCACCACCCCGGTGGCCACGGGGAGCCAGGCGTGCGAGGAGAGGAACGCCTCCGGGTTCGTGACGGTCGCCGTCTGCCCGCCGAGGTCGATCCCGGCGATCTGGGCGGTGGCCGAGGAGCCGAAGACGATGCCTCCGGCGGTGGGGCGCACGAAGGTCTGCAGCAGGTCGTTGAAGGAGTCCACGACCGGGACCTTGTCCGCCACCACCTCCACGGCCAGCAACACGGCCAGGACCGTCAGGACCCACCCGTTCGACAGCCAGGCGAAGCCCGGCCCGAGGTCGACCACCTCGGTCCAGCGGTCCAGCAGGCCCAGCACCACGAGCGGGATGTAGGCGTTCAGCCCCGCCGAGGCCGCGAGTCCGGTGCCCGTGAGGAGATCCATGCGCTCATCGTAGGCCCGTGCACCGCTCCGGCCGGGCGGGGCACCCGGCCCCCTCAGCGCTGGGGCGCGAGGGCCGCCCCCGGGACGGCGGTCTCGCCGTAGGTCGGCTCCCGGCGCTTGAGCCAGCCGATCACGGCGTAGGTCACCGGCATGACCAGGACCTCGACCAGGACCTTGTACACGTAGCCCACCACCACGTAGTTGAGGAAGTCGGCCGCGGTGGTGATGCCGATGACCGGGGCCGCCACGGTGCAGAAGATCACGGTGTCCACGAGCTCGCCCACGAGGGTCGAGCCGATGAGCCGGGCCCACAGGTGCTTCTCCCGCGTGCGCGCCTTGATCCGGACCATCACGAACGCGTTCAGCAGCTGCCCCGCGAGGTAGCCCAGCAGGGAGCCGGCCACGATGAGCGGGACGGGGCCGAGAACGGACTCGAAGGCAGCCTGGCCCTCGTAGAAATCCGCCGGGGGCAGGGCGATGACCAGCCAGAACACGACCGAGGAGAACAGCCCCGCGGCGAAGGACGTGACGATGGCACGGCGCGCGGCCCGGAAGCCGTAGACCTCCGCCACGACGTCGCCCAGGACGTAGGCGAGGGGGAAGAGGAAGAAGCCTCCGTCGGTGATGACGGGGCCGAACGCGACGCCCTTGGTCGCGGCGACGTTGGAGAGCACCAGGACCACGCAGTACGCCGCGACCACCAGGTCGAAGTACGTGCGGGGACGGCAGGCGAACCCGGCGGGGGCAGGATCGGAGGAGGACACGGTCGGTCACCAATCTGTCGTGACGCGGCGCCGGCCCGCGCGGGGCGGACGCCGAGGGTCGATCTGTGCGGTGTGCTGGACGGACCCGGGGCGCCCGCCTGCCACCCGGGAGCCCCTTTCCCGCCGCCGCGGGTCCCTGCGGGGACCGCGTGCCGGCCGGAGACCATCCGACAGTCTAGCCCCCGCGGTTGGCCCCGGCACCGCGCGGGGGCGCAGAATGGCTCCCATGACCGACACCAGCACCGTTCCCACGCCCGCCGCGGCGGGCCCCGCCGACCAGCCGTCCGTCGCCCTGACGATCGCCGGATCCGAGGCCACCGGCGGCGCAGGCGCGCAGGCGGACCTCAAGACCTTCCAGGAGCTCGGGGTCTTCGGCGCCCTCGCGCTGACCTGCATCGTGTCCTTCGACCCGTCCGCCGACTGGGGCCACCGCCTGTTCCCCGTGCCGCAGGACGTCCTGCGCGAGCAGCTCGAGGCGATCACGGCCGCCCACGCGCTGGACGCCGTGAAGATCGGCATGCTGGGCAGCCCCGAGACCATCGCCACCACCGCCGAGGTGCTCACCGCGCTGGCGCCGCGCCACCTCGTCCTGGACCCGGTCCTCATCTGCAAGGGCCAGGAGCCCGGCGCGGCCCTGGACACGGACGAGGCGCTGAAGGCGAAGATCCTGCCGCTGGCCACGTTCGTGACCCCGAACCACTTCGAGTCCCTCTCCCTGGCCGGCATGGACGAGATCAGCACGGTCGAGCACCTCGAGGAGGCCGCCCGGCGGATCCACGAGACGTCCGGCGCCGTGGTCCTCGCCAAGGGCGGGGTCCGCCTCGCGGGCCCCGACGCCGTCGACGTCTTCTACGACGGGACCACCCTCGAGGTGCTCTCCGAGCCCAAGGTCGGCGAGGTCCCGGTGGCCGGGGCCGGCTGCACGCTGGCCGCCGCGGTCGCCGCGGAGCTGGCGAAGGGTGCCGCGCCCCTCGAGGCGGCCCGCACCGCGAAGGCCTTCGTCTCCGCCGGCATCCGGCGCCGGATCACCTCGCGCGCCCCGTTCGACTCCCTCTGGCAGGGCGGCTCGGCCGCCGAACGGTGAGCGGGCGGCGGGCCCGGCCGCCGGATCGGCACCCGGGCCCGCCGTGCCCCGCCCCACCTGTACTGGGGGTTTCCTGGACGTTTCCCCAGACTGTCTGCGCGAAGGAGCCCGAACGCGGGAAACGGTGGTGTCATAGTCAGACACACCGTCACCAAGGCCCAGAAAAGTGTGCATAATTTGGTGACACGGACAGATAAGGTGTCATCATGCCTCGTATTTCTGCGGCCACCAACGCCGCGCAACGGGAGAACACCAAACGAGCGATCCTCGACTCCTTCGGCCAGCTGCTCTACCAGCAGGGCCTCACCGGTCTGACCATGACGCACGTGGCCAAGAACGCCGGCGTGGGCCGCACCGCGGTCTACAACTACTTCGCGGACATGGGCGAGCTCCTCGTGGCCTACGCCCTGGACGAGACCGAGCGGTTCATGACCGACCTGCGCCGCGACCTCGAGGGCGTCGCCAACCCGGTCGACCGGCTCGCCGTCTACATCCGCGCCCAGATCGAGGACCTCACCCGGCGCCACCTGCCCCCGGGCCCCACCATGCGCACCGTCCTCTCCCCGGAGGACTACCAGAAGCTGGGCGAGCACGTGGGCGAGCTGCAGGGCCTGCTGGCCGCGATCCTGCGGGACGCGATCGGCCGGGCCTACCTGCCGGAGGGCGACATCTCGGAGCTCGCCGCCCTGGTCCACGGATCCCTGACCGCCGCGGCGGACCGCGGCCAGAACTCCGCCCAGGACCGGGCGGCGCGGGAGCAGCACATCCGCTCCACCGTCCGCTTCATCCAGCAGGGTCTGGGGGCGCAGTTCGACGCCGGGGGCCACCCCGTGCCGCTCGCGTCCGAGCGGCCGCCCCTCAGCGCGGCGTCCTGACCGCGCCCCGCCCGCTCCCCGCCCGCGCGCCCGGCGCGGGTGCAAGTTCCAGCACGCGCGCGTGCAGCACGGTGCGGTGGTGCAGCGCGGTGCGCAGCGCCCGGTGCAGTCCGTCCTCCAGGTAGAGGTCGCCCTCCCACCGCACCACGTGCGGGAAGAGGTCGCCGTAGAAGGTGGAGTCCGCGTCCAGCAGGGTCGCCAGGTCCAGGGTGGTCTTCGTGGTGACCAGCTCGTCCAGCCGGACCTGCCGCGGCGCGATGCCGGACCAGTCGGTCGGCGTGACGAGGCCGTGGTCCGGGTACGGGCGGGAGTCGCCCACGGCCTTGAAGATCATGCGTTCATCCTAGGGGCGGGCCCCGCAGGAGGCGCCTGCGGGGCCCGCCGGCCGGCGCGTGCCCGAGGTCAGCCGCGGGTCACGGTGACGGCCCGGGTGGTGGCGTTCCACTCGATCCGCCCGCTGGTGTAGTTCTGGGCCGCGCCGCTCGGGGTGCTGTACTCGTCGGTGGTCGGATAGCCCAGGCCCCGCTCGTGGCCCAGCGCCGCCCACTTCCGGCCGATGGCCCCGTACTCCTTGACCGCGTTGGAGCCGGTGCGCGCGGACCACAGGATCTTGGTCCGCTTCCCGGACGCGTCGAAGAGCTGGTAGGCGCCGCCGTCGGCGGCCCGCTGCTCGTCCGTCCGCGGCGGGCCGTAGCTGCCCGCGTAGCCGCCGGCCGCGAACTTCCGGCCGATGGACCCGCCGTAGTCGACCACCCGGGTCCCGGTGGTCCCCGACCAGTAGAGAGCCTTGTCCCGTCCGTCGGCGCCGGCGAAGCGCTGGTAGACGGAGCCGTGCCCGGAGGCGTACTCCGCGCTGACCGGGGTGGCCCACGCGGTGCCGCCCAGCGCCGCCCACGTGCGCCCGATCGCACCGGTGAGCCGGTAGCCGTCGACCACCTCGTTGCCCGTCGGCGCGACGGTCTGGGGCTTCGGGGCGGCGCCGGCGTAGAGGCGGTCGACGTCGTCGCCGACCAGGTCGGCCAGGTCGTAGTTGGTGTGGTGCAGCCCGGGCATCACCACGCGGTCCGCCTTCGTGAACCCGGCCTTCTGGTACGCGGCGGCGCCCTTGCCGGCCGCTTCCAGCGCGGACCAGGTGGACGGCTGGGTGGCGCCGTAGCTGTCGAGGGAGCCGACGTACCAGGTCGGGTCCGTGGCCCGGAGCACGGCGTCGGGAGTGCTCTCGAGCCTGCCGTTGTAGACGCCGCCGCCGCCGATGAGGGTCGATCCGCCGCCGCGGATCCAACCCGCCCGGTCGGAGAGCACCTCGGTGGAGATGAACTCCGCCCCGCCGGAGTACCCGGCCAGGTGGATGCGGGTCGCGTCGACGCGCTGCTCGGCGACGACCTTGGCCGCCAGGGCGCGGAACCAGTCCCCGACCGCCTCGCTGTTGGAGGTCCAGGACCGGTTGGCCGGGGCGACCGGCACCACGAGGATCATGTTCCTGGCCGCGGCCCGGGCGGCCATGCTCCGGAGCATCGACGTGGTGGGGCGCTGGGCGTAGTACTGTCCGTCGCCGTCGAAGTAGAAGACCACGCCCACGGTCTTCGAGCGGTCCACCCCGGCGTCGTAGAGGTGGTACTGGGAGGAGATGCCGGCGGCGGTGTGGACCGTGTTGGTCGTCGAGGCGTGGGCCGGGGCGGCCGCGCCGACCATCGTCCCGGCGAGCATCGCGCCCGCCAGCAGAGCGGCGGGCAGAGCGGTCGAGGGCATGGGGAATGAAGGCAGCTTCATGAGGACCTCTTGGGGGGAGAGAGGACGGGGGGCGCGCAGCCGGGGGGGCAGCTGCGAGTGCGGCGGAACAGCCCGTTCCGCCACATCAGCAGGGTATTGCATTAGTGAACGCAGGGGACGGAACGACGTAAAGTTACGGTGTGCTCCTGTCCCGCCCGCTTCCCCCCGGAGAGACCGCCCCCATGACCCTTCGCCCCCTGGCGCTGGCCGCCCTGCTCCTGCTCGCCCCCGTGCCGGGAGCGGCCCACGCCGCCGAGACCGCACCGCCTCCCGCGCCGGGCGCGGACTCCCCCGCCGGAGTCCCGTCCCCCGAACCCCCGTCCGACGACGAGACGGCCGACCCCCGGCCGGGGACCGGTCCCGCCGAGGCCCCCGACGCAGCGCCCGAGCCCGGCGGAGCCCCTGCGCCGGAGCCGGGCGGCACGGCGCCGGACGCGCACCCCTCCCCCGCTCCCGGCGGGCACGCGGCACCGGAGCCCGACGGGGTCCGTGCCGAGGACGGCCGCACCGGAGACGCCCGTGCAGGGGACGGCGGTGCGGGGAACGACCGTGCAGGAGGTGACCGCGCAGGGGATGCCCGCCCGGAGGCGGCCCCCGGCACGCCCTCGGATGCGGACTCGAACCGCGGCTCGGACCCGGGCCGGGACCCGGACTCGGGGCAGCTCTCCGCCCTGGAGCGCACCTCCTTCGTCGGGCCCGGCGCCGCCGTGGCCCACCGTCCCGGCTCCGGAGCGCTGGTCCGGGACGGGTCCGCGCTGCGGGCACAGGTCCTGGCGGGGCAGCAGCAGGTGACGCCCGGGACGCTCACGCGCATCTCGGTGGGAACCGTGACCCGGGTTCCCGCGCAGGACGCGACCGGGGACTTCTCCACCACGTGGTGGGTCGGTGGGCTCGCGGCGCTGGGCGCCGCGGCGGCCGGCGTCGTCGTCGCCCGCGGGTCCCGCGCGCGCCGCCCGCACTGAGGGACGGCCGCCGGGGCGCCTCGGCGGCCGGGTCCGCGGGCTGGCGACCCACGGGCCGGTGGGCCGCGAGCCGGTGGAGGAACGAGAAAGAGCCCCGCACCGGGATGTTCGTCCCGGTGCGGGGCTCTTGCTGCGAGTGCGGAGGATGGGGGATTTGAACCCCCGAGGGCGTGAACCCAACACGCGTTCCAGGCGTGCGCCATAGGCCGCTAGGCGAATCCTCCAGGCACGCACGACCGGCGGCCTGACGGCGCCGGAACATGCGGGGTCCAGCATAACCGAACCGCCGGGCAATGCCGAATCCACGGCGCCGGGGCCGGGTTTCGACCCGACCCGCCGCATCCGCTAGACTCGTCGACAGCCCCTCGCGTGGCGTCATCCTGTTGAACTCCCCCAGGACCGGAAGGTAGCAAGGGTAAATGGGCTCTGGCGGGTGCGCGAGGGGTCTTCTCGTCCCCGCGGCGGCCCGCGTCCCCAGCGCCGATCCGCCCGGTCCGCCTGTCGGATTCCGTCGCTAAGGTGTCATCTGTGACTACCGCCCTGTACCGCCGCTACCGCCCGGAGACCTTCGAGGACGTCATCGGCCAGGAGCACGTGACCGAGCCGCTGATGACGGCGCTGCGCAAGGACAGGGTCAGCCACGCCTACCTCTTCTCCGGCCCGCGCGGCTGCGGCAAGACCACGTCCGCCCGCATCCTGGCCCGTTGCCTCAACTGCGCGGAGGGCCCCACCGCCACCCCGTGCGGCCGCTGCGACAGCTGCCGCGACCTGGCCCGGGACGGCGCCGGCTCCCTCGACGTGATCGAGATGGACGCGGCCAGCCACGGCGGCGTGGACCACGCCCGCGACCTGCGGGAGCGCGCCACGTTCGCGCCCGTCCGGGACCGGTACAAGATCTTCATCATCGACGAGGCGCACATGGTCACGCGCGAGGGCTTCAACGCCCTGCTCAAGATCGTCGAGGAGCCGCCGGAGCACATCAAGTTCATCTTCGCGACCACCGAGCCGAGCAAGGTGCTCACGACCATCCGGTCCCGCACCCACCACTACCCCTTCCGGCTGGTCCCCACCGAGCCGCTCATGCACTACCTGGAGCAGCTCTGCGCCGAGGAGCACGTGCAGGTGGCCCCGGGGGTGCTCTCCCTCGTGGTCCGCGCGGGCGCCGGATCCGTCCGCGACACCCTTTCCGTGCTCGACCAGCTCATGGCCGGCTCCGACGAGCAGGGCATCGGCTACGACCTCGCCGTGGCCCTGCTGGGCTACACACACGGCGCCCTGCTCGACGACGTGGTCGACGCCTTCGCGTCCGGGGACGGCGCCACGGTCTTCCGCGCGGTGGACCGGGTGGTGCAGACGGGCCAGGACCCGCGCCGCTTCGTGGAGGACCTGCTCGAGCGGTTCCGGGACCTCATCATCGTCAACGCGGTCCCGGAGTCCGCGGGCAACATCCTGCACGGGATGCCCCAGGACCAGATCGCCCGGCTGCGCAACCAGGCGTCCCAGCTCGGGGCGGCGGAGCTCTCCCGGGCCGCCGACATCACGAACACGGCCCTCACCGAGATGACGGGGGCCACCTCGCCCCAGCTGCACCTCGAACTGCTGTGCGCGCGCATCCTCCTGCCGTCCTCGGAGGACACCACGCGCGGCGTCACGGCCCGCGTCGACCGGCTGGAACGGCGCCTGAGCATCGGGCGGGGCGCCGCCGCGGCCGGTCGGGACGAGACCGCCGACGCCCCCGCACCCTTCCCCGGGGCCTCCTCGGCCGCGCCGACCGCCCCGGCGGGTCCGGTCGCCCCGCCCGAGGGCCGGAGCCTCTCGCAGCCCGCCCCCGCGCCGGAGCGACCGGCACCGCCCGCGCCCGGCGGGGACGCGCAGCAGGCGGTCCCGGCGGTCCCGCGGGGGACGGATCCGCGAGAGCGGACCGCCCAGGGCTCTGGGCAGGACGCCGGGCACGCCGCGGCGGCTCCCGAGCGCCCGTCCGCCCGGGAGGACAGCGGACCGGAGCGGTCCACGGGACGGGAGGCGCCCACCGCAGCGGAGCGTCCTGACGCGCCGCGGCAGGACGCCGCGGCGCAGGCGCCCCGCCGGGACACGCCCCGGGCGGGCGAGCCGGGCGGCAACGAGATCGACCTGCTGCGGGCCTCCTGGCCGGAGATCGTCAACGCCCTCGCGGACATCCGCCGGGTCGCGTGGTTCACGGTCCAGCGCGGCACCCCGCAGTCCTTCGACGGCAAGGTGCTGCGCATCATGTTCGACGCCGAAGGCGACCTCATGAATTTCCCGCGCTTCGAGGACGACCTGCGGCAGGCGGTCCAGCAGATCCTCGGCATCGACTGCCGCGCGGAGGCCGTCCCGCCGGGCGGCGGCGGGCACGGCCGGGGCGGTGGCGGCGGAGCCCCGCGCGGCCCGGAGCCGTCGACGCGCCCGCCCGGGCGCCCGGACGAACCGGGGCCCGGGACCGACGGGGAGCGCCCCGAGCGGCGCGCCCCCGAGGACCGGTCCCGGGGAGGTCAGGACCGGCCGGGCGGATCGCGCGGCCGGGAGCAGCAGCCGACCCCGCCCCGGGCCGCGAGCATGCTCCCGGGCGGCGCACCGGGCACCGCGGCGGACTCCGCGCCGGAGCCGGCCGCGGGCGCGGCGTCCCCGGACGGGGACGGCGGTGGCCAGGACCCCTGGGACGCCCACGGCCGACCCGCCACGGACGCGCCGGCGGAGTGGGCCGACCCCGCCTGGGCCCAGGAGCCCGTGCACAGCTGGTCCGTGGCCGCCATCCCCCAGGGTGGCGCCCCGGCCGCGGCCCCTGCCGGGTCCCCGGCCGCACCCGCACCCCGGGCTCCGGCGCAGTCCGGGGCCCGGCCGCCGGGACCGGCCCGGATGGCGGAGGACCCCGCCGGCGCCCAGCCCGCCGACCGGCCGGCCCCGCAGACCGGGCCGCAGCCCGGAGCAGCGTCCGGCCCCGGGCGGACCGGGCGTCCGGGCCCCGCCTTCCCCGGCGAGGCCCCGGGGGCGCGGGACCGGGACGTCCCTCCGTCGGACGACGACGTCCCGCCGCCCGAGGAGCCCCCGTACCCGGACGAGCCCCCCTACCCCGACGACCCGGACGCGGCGCCCCCGGAGCAGTGGCGGCCCGCGGCCCCCGCACGGCAGAGCCCTGCGCCCGCTCCCGGCTCCGGGGGCGGGCCCGGGAACCGGTCGACCGGCAGCGCCGCGCCCCCCACCGCCCGCCCGGCCCCCCGCCCGGAGGGGTCCCGGACCGCGACGGGCGCCTCTGCCCCGGCTCCGACGGCGAACCCGGCGGCCCCAGCGGCCCCGGCCGCCCCGCAGCAGGACGCCCCGCAGCAGGACGGCCCGGCGGCGGCACCGGCCGGCGCCGACCGGAACGCACGGCTGAGCTTCCGGGAGCGCCACGCCGCGGCCATCGCCGCGGGGCGCAAGGCACCCGCCTCCGCCGCGGCCCCGCAGGACAGCGGCGTAGAATGGGACGACTCCTTCGTGCCCAGCTCGGACGACGAGGCGCTCGAGGACTCCACCCTCTACGGCCGCGCCGCGATCGAGCGGATCCTCGGGGGGATGCTGATCGAGGAGCGGGACCTCCACACCGGGGAGTGAGCCGGGACCGCCCCACGCACCGGCACCCCGGTGACGTCGTGGCCGAGGACGATCAGGAGGGCCGTGCACCGGCCCGGAAATCGAGGGAAACGTGTACGAAGGCGCTGTTCAGGATCTGATCGACGAACTGGGCCGGTTGCCCGGCGTCGGGCCGAAGTCCGCGCAGCGGATCGCGTTCCACCTCCTCGACGCCGACAAGGAGGACGTCCGGCGGCTGGCCGAGGCCATGACGGCGGTCAAGGACAAGGTGAAGTTCTGCCGGATCTGCGGAAACGTGTCCGAGTTGGACGAGTGCGCCATCTGCCGCGACGCCCGCCGGGACGACAGCGTCATCTGCGTGGTCGAGGAGTCGAAGGATGTCATGGCCATCGAGCGCACCCGCAGCTTCCGCGGCCGGTACCACGTCCTGGGCGGGGCGATCAGCCCCATCCAGGGCATCGGCCCCGACCAGCTGCGCATCCGGGAGCTCATGACGCGGCTCTCCGGCGACACCGTGCAGGAGGTCGTGCTCGCCACCGACCCGAACCTGGAGGGCGAGGCCACCGCCACCTACCTCTCCCGCATGCTCAAGACCCTCGGGATCCGCGTGACCCGCCTGGCCTCCGGGCTGCCCGTGGGCGGCGATCTCGAGTACGCCGACGAGGTGACCCTCGGCCGCGCGTTCGAGGGCCGGACGGTCGTCGCCTGACGCACTCGCGTAGGATGTCCTGGTGCCCTGCCGCGGGGAGCGGGCGCACGGCCCGGCCCCGACCGCCGGCCGCCCTCGAGCACAGGAGTTGAACCCATGAGCCTGATCGTGCAGAAGTTCGGTGGATCCTCCGTCGCGGACGCCGACGGCATCCGCCGCGTTGCACGGCGGATCGTCGAGACGCGCAACAGGGGCCACGACGTCGTCGTCGTCGTCTCCGCGATGGGCGACACCACGGACGAGCTCCTGGACCTCGCCCACGAGGTCACCCGCAAGCCCCCGGCCCGCGAGCTCGACATGCTGCTCACCGCCGGCGAGCGGATCTCCATGGCGCTGCTGGCCATGGCGGTGTCGGGGATGGGCGTTCCCGCCCAGTCCTTCACCGGGTCGCAGGCGGGGATGGTCACCGACGGCGCGCACGGCGCCGCCCTCCTCGTGGAGGTCAATCCGCTGCGCGTGCGCGAGTCCCTGGACCAGGGCAACATCGCGATCATCGCCGGGTTTCAGGGCGTGCACCGCCAGACCAAGGACATCACCACCCTGGGCCGCGGCGGCTCGGACACCACGGCCGTGGCGCTGGCCGCGGCCCTCGACGCCGACGTCTGCGAGATCTACTCCGACGTCGACGGCGTGTTCACCGCCGATCCCCGCATCGCGCCCAGGGCCCGCAAGCTGGACGTGGTCAGCAGCGAGGAGATGCTCGAGCTCGCCGCGAACGGCGCGAAGATCCTGCACCTGCGCTGCGTCGAGTACGCCCGCCGCTTCGGTGTGAAGCTGCACGTCCGCTCGTCCTTCTCCCACAACGAGGGCACCTGGGTCATCCCGGGCCCCGAAGACGCCGTCACCTCCCCGAAGGAGATCCCGTTGGAACAGCCGCTCATCTCCGGCATCGCCCACGACCGCACGCAGGCGAAGGTCACCGTCGTCGGAGTGCCGGACAAGCCCGGCATCGCCGCCCGGATCTTCCGGCTGCTCGCGGAGGCGAAGGTCAACGTGGACATGATCGTGCAGAACATCTCCACCGGCGACGACCCGCTGACGGACCTCTCCTTCACGGTGGACGAGTCCCAGGGCGATCTGGCCATGAGCCTGTTGCGCGCCGCCGAGGAGAAGATCGGCTACGCGGGCCTGGAGTACGACGACGAGGTGGGCAAGCTCTCCCTCGTGGGCGCCGGCATGAAGTCGAACCCCGGGGTGACCTTCACGTTCTTCGAGGCGCTCGCGGCCGCGAACATCAACATCGACATGATCTCGACCTCCGAGGTCCGGATCTCGGTGGTCACGGCCGCCGACCGGCTCGACGAGGCCGTGCGCGTGGTGCACAGCGCCTTCGGCCTGGACTCCGACGAGGAGGCCACGGTCCACGCGGGGACCGGCCGCTGATCCCCGTGCCGCACTCCACCGGTCCGACGACGACGGGGCGGGTCCCGTGACCCGCCCCGTCGTCGTCCTGTCCCGCGAGGAGTGGGCGCCGCGGGCGCACGCCCACGAGCAGCGCGCAGCGCGCCGCGCGGACCCGTTCGTGGCCCGCCGCCACCGCGGGCACAAGCACCCGGTCGAGGACTTCCTGTTCACCTACTACACCCTCAAGCCCGCGCAGCTGAAGCGCTGGCACCCCGGGGCGGGCACCGTGCTGCTGGACGCCGCGGACCGCGCCGGGGAGAAGTTCTACCGCGCGCTCACCGGCGCCGAGATCACGGCCCTGGGGCTCAGCGCCCGGGACGGGGCCGTGACCGTCGACGACGACGCCCTCCGGGACCGGCGGGCCCCCGCGATCGACTTCGCCCGGGCGGTGCTGGGCGCGCACGCGGGCAACCCGGGCTTTTTCGGCTGCTTCGGCCTGCACGAGTGGGCGATGACCTACCGCTCGGAGGACAACGGCCTCCGCCACGAGCAGCTCGAGCTGCGGCTCGGGGCCGCGGGCACGGACGCCGTGGTGGAGTCCGCCCGGATCCGGTGCACCCACTTCGACGCGTTCCGGTTCTTCCAGCCGCAGGCCGTGCCGCTCAACGAGCTGCGGCCCACCCGGGAGTCCCAGCGCCGGATGGAGCAGCCGGGTTGCCTGCACGCCACCATGGACCTCTACAAGTGGGCGTACAAGCTCGTCCCGGGGATCCCCTCCGAGCTGCTGATGGACTGCTTCGAGCTGGCGTGGGACGTGCGGGAGACGGACATGCGGGCCGCCCCCTACGACCTTTCCGGCTGGGGCTACGAGCCCGTGCGGATCGAGACGCCGGAGGGCAAGGCCGAGTACGTGCGCCGGCAGCGGGAGTTCGCCCGGCGCGCCGAGCCGCTGCGCCGCCGGCTCGGCGCGGCCCTCGAGGTCCTCGACCCGGCCCGCGCCACCGACGGGGCGGCGGCGTGAGCGCGCCCGGGGAGTCCGCCGGCGGCTGGGAGCGGATCGTGGCGGTCTCCGCCGTGCCGGACCCGCTCGACTTCGTGACGGCGCCCTCCAGCACGGGGCCGGTCCTCGTCACCCGTGACGCCGGGGGCGCGCTGCACGTGCTGCGCAACACGTGCACGCACCAGCTGGCCACCGTGTGCCGGGAGTCCGCCGGGCGCGCCGAGACGTTCGAGTGCCCCAACCACTTCTGGGTCTTCGCCGCCGACGGGCGGTTCGTGGGGTCCCGCCTGGCCCTGGCCGCCGGCCGGGAGGCACCACCGGACCCCGCCAAGGACCTCCTCCGGGCGACGGCGGTCGACGTGGTCGAGGGCTGGGTCGTGGCCCGCTTCGGTTGAGGCGGGTTCAGTGCGGCGCGGGCGCGCCGTCGTCGTCGCGCCGCTGCCGCCCGGCGAGCCAGGCCTGGACGTCCGCGCGCCGGATCCGGCGGTGGCTGCCCCGGTACTGCACGGGCAGGGTGCCCTCGGTGGTGAGGTTGCGCAGATAGGTGGCCGAGATCCCGGCGAGCGCGGCCGCCTGCGAGGTGGTCAGCAGGTCCTCCGGGGAGTCAGGGGCGGCCCCGTCCTCGCCGTGGCGGGCGAGCCAGGCCTGGACGTCCGCGCGCCGGATCCGGCGGTGGCTGCCCCGGTACTGCACGGGCAGGACGCCCTCGGTGGTGAGGTTGCGCAGATAGGTGGCCGAGATCCCGGCGAGCGCGGCCGCCTGCGAGGTGGTCAGCAGGTCCCCGGGGTCCGCCGGCGGCTCCGCGGCGGTGGTCACTGCGGCGGACGTCACCGTGACGGTCTCCCCGCGGGTCATCCGGGAGAGGAGGTCCACGACGGCGTCGCGCGCCCCCTCCGGCAGGCGCAGGGAGGTGCCGTCCACGAAGACCGTCACGTCCCGGGCCTGGAGGGCGTCCGCGAGCCGCTCGGCCTCCCGGCCGCTGAGTCCGGGGGTGGTCGTCTCTGGGTGCTGGGTCATGGGCCCATTGTTCCAGCACCGCTCCGCTCCCCTCCGCCGGCGGAGGACCGGGCTCAGTCCGTCCCGCGCCGCCAGCGGAGGACGGCGAGCCACAGCAGCACCCCCGCCAGACCCATCGTGCCGGGCACGAGCACGGGGGACGGCCCGACGGCCCCGCTGGTCGCCGCCCACAGCCGGGCCGCGCCCGACATCGTGTCCCAGGCCTCGGCGTACCGCGGGTCCAGCGGGCCGGCCCGCAGGTTCGCCAGGACGTGCTCGTAGACGCCGTAGGCGCTGCCGAGCACGGAGACGACCGCGGCGACCCGCACGGTGCGGGCCGTCCCGGTGGTGCGCCGCACCAACCAGGCCACGGCCCCGAGCAGCAGCACGGCCAGCACCGCCCACGGCACCAGCTGAGCGGGCCCCTGCCAGTGCCGCAGCATCGCCAGCTCGGTCAGCGCGCCGAGGACGGTGCCGATCCCCACCAACGTCAGGACCCGGCGGTAGACCGGGACCAGCCGCGCGTCCTCCGCGCCGGCCCCGGTGCCGGCTCCGGCGCCGGCTCCGGCTCCGGCGCTCCCCGGTGCAGTGCTCATGGCACCAGGGTCTACCGGAGGCGCCTTGGAGAACACCTGGAGGCCGGCGGGTGACCCCTACCACACCCAGCGGGCGGTCCGGGCCCGACGGGCCCGGCGTGCGGCGAAACGATAGGATGGTCACCGTTCGCCGGATCCCGGCCCGCTGCTCGACCCTCAGGAGTTCCCCGATGGCCCGCATTGTTGTCGAAGTCATGCCCAAGCCCGAGATCCTCGACCCGCAGGGGAAGGCGATCGCCAACGAGCTGCCCCGCATCGGCCTAGACGGCTTCGCCGGTGTCCGGCAGGGCAAGCGCTTCGAGCTGACCGTCGACGGCGAGGCCACCGAGGACGCGCTGGCCCAGGCCCGCGAGGCCGCGGAGAAGCTGCTCTCCAACCCCGTCATCGAGGACGTCGTGCGCGTGGCCGTGCTCGACGAGACCGAGGAGAACTGAGCATGGCAGGTTTCGAGACCCCCCTGATCGCGGACCTCTCCGGCCCCGCGCCGGACGCCGGGCTCGCCGGCGCGCGCGTCGGCGTCGTGACCTTCCCCGGCACCCTCGACGACCGCGACGCGGCGCGGGCCGTCGAGCTCGCCGGCGGCACCCCCGTCCCCCTCTGGTACGCCGACGAGGACCTGCAGGGCGTCGACGCCGTGATCCTGCCCGGCGGCTTCTCCTACGGCGACTACCTGCGCGCCGGGGCCATCGCCCGGTTCGCCCCGATCATGGAGCCGATCATCGACGGCGCGAACGCCGCGGGCACCTCGGGGTCCGCCCCGCTGCCGGTCCTCGGCATCTGCAACGGCTTCCAGATGCTCACCGAGTCGCACCTGCTGCCGGGCTCGATGATCAAGAACGAGCGCCTGAAGTTCCTGTGCCGGGACCAGCGGCTGCGCGTGGAGAACAGCACGACCGTGTGGACCACCGATTTCGAGCAGGGCCAGGAGATCGTGGTCCCGCTCAAGAACCAGGACGGCCAGTACGTGGCGGACGAGCGGACCCTCGACGCCCTCGAGGCCGAGGGCCGCGTGGTCTTCCGCTACGTCGGGGGCAACCCCAACGGGTCCCGGCGGGACATCGCCGGGATCTGCAACGCCGGCGGCAACGTGGTGGGCCTCATGCCGCACCCGGAGCACGCGGTTGAGCCGGGCTTCGGCGCGGACTCCTCGGCCTCCGGCGAGGTCGGCATGCGCGACGGCACGGACGGGCTGGGCCTGTTCGTCTCCGCCCTCAAGGCACTGGTCAAGTAAGGGACACCGAGCACTCCATGAGCGACAAGCACTTCAACCTGGACACCGTCGAGCACGCGACGGCCACCCCCGACACCGAGCTGCCCTGGGCCGAGCTGGGCCTCAAGGACAACGAGTTCGAGGAGATCAAGAAGATCCTCGGCCGCCGGCCCACCGCCGCGGAGCTCGCCATGTACTCGGTGATGTGGTCCGAGCACTGCTCCTACAAGTCCTCCAAGGTCCACCTGCGCCAGTTCGGCGAGAAGGTCACCGAGGAGATGAAGAAGGACCTGCTGGTGGGCATCGGCGAGAACGCCGGCGTCACCGACCTCGGGGACGGCTGGGCCGTGACCTTCAAGATCGAGTCCCACAACCACCCGTCCTACGTGGAGCCCTACCAGGGTGCCGCCACGGGCGTCGGCGGGATCGTGCGCGACATCATCTCGATGGGCGCCCGGCCCGTGGCCGTCATGGACCCGCTGCGCTTCGGGGCGATCGACCACCCGGACACCGCGCGCGTGGTGCACGGCGTGGTGGCGGGCGTGGGCGGCTACGGCAACTCCCTGGGCCTGCCCAACGTGGGCGGGGAGGTCGTCTTCGACTCCTGCTACCAGGGCAACCCGCTCGTCAACGCGCTCGCCGTGGGCGTGATGCGCCACGAGGACATCCGCCTCGCCAACGCCTCCGGCGTGGGCAACAGGGTGGTGCTGTTCGGCGCCCGCACCGGCGGCGACGGCATCGGGGGCGCCTCCGTGCTCGCCTCGGAGTCCTTCGACGACGCCAAGCCGTCCAAGCGGCCGGCCGTCCAGGTCGGCGACCCGTTCGCGGAGAAGGTGCTCATCGAGTGCTGCCTCGAGCTGTTCAAGGGCTCCCTCGTGGAGGGCATCCAGGACCTGGGGGCCGCGGGCATCTCGTGCGCCACCTCGGAGCTGGCCTCCAACGGGGAGGGCGGTATGCACGTGGACCTGACCCAGGTCCTCCTGCGCGACCCCACCCTGACCCCGGGCGAGATCCTCATGTCGGAGTCCCAGGAGCGCATGATGGCGGTCGTGACCCCCGAGAAGGTCGCCGCCTTCGAGGCCGTGATGGACAAGTGGGACGTCGAGCACTCCTGGATCGGGGAGGTCACCGGCACCGGCCGGCTCCTGATCGAGTGGGACGACGAGGTCATCGTCGACGTCGATCCCCGCACCGTCGCCCACGAGGGCCCCGTCTACGACCGGCCCTACGCCCGTCCCGCGGACCAGGACCGGCTCCAGGCGGACCGCTTCGCCGGCTCCCCGGCCGACGCCGGGCGGCCCTCGGGCGCGGAGCTCAAGCACGCCGTCCTCGAGCTCATGGCCTCCCCGAACCTCTGCGCCAAGGACTGGGTCACCGACCAGTACGACCGCTACGTGCAGGGCAACACCGCCATGGCGATGCCCGACGACGCCGGAGTGGTCCGCGTGGACGAGGAGACCGGCCTCGGCGTGGCCCTGTCCACCGACTGCAACGGCCGCTACGCCTACCTGGACCCGTACGCCGGCGCGCAGCTGGCCCTGGCCGAGGCCTACCGCAACGTGGCCACCGCCGGCGCCCGCCCTGCGGCCGTCTCCGACTGCCTGAACTTCGGCTCCCCCGAGGACCCGGAGACCATGTGGCAGTTCGCCGAGGCCGTGCGCGGGCTCGCCGACGGCTGCCAGCAGCTGGGGGTGCCCGTGACGGGCGGCAACGTCTCCCTCTACAACCAGACCGGCGGCGTGGCCATCCACCCGACGCCCGTGGTGGCGATGCTGGGCGTGCTCGACGACGTCAGGCGGCGCACGCCGTCGGGCTGGCGCGAGGACGGCCAGGCGATCTACCTGCTCGGGACCACCCGGGACGAGCTGGACGGCTCCGAGTGGGCGAACCTCCGCGGGCACCTCGGCGGGCTCCCCCCGGCCGTGGACCTCGCCCAGGAGAAGCTGCTCGGCGACCTGCTGATCAACATGTCCCGCGACGGCATGATCGACGCCGCGCACGACGTCGCCGAGGGCGGCCTCGCGGCGACCCTCGCCGAGATGGCGCTGCGCTTCGACACCGGTGCGCGCATCGGGCTGGGCGAGGTGTGCGAGCGCGACGGCGTGGACCTGTTCACCATGCTCTTCTCCGAGACCCAGGGACGGGCCGTGGTGGCCGTGCCGCGCAGCGAGGAAGTACGGTTCAAGGACATGTGCACCATGCGCGCCTATCCCCACACGCGGATCGGCGTGGTGGACACCGAGAACCGCGCGCTGGACGTGCAGAGCGAGTTTGGCATCGGCCTGGACGAGCTCCGCACCGCGCACGAGGGCACGCTGCCGAAGTACTTCGGCTGATCCGCCGGGGGCGGATCCCCGCCCCCTGCACCCCGCTCCACGGATCCACCCAGTCCACCCTCGGCACCCGGACCCGCAGAAAGCAGCACCAGCATGACTGAGGACCTCGAGGCCCAGCGCCCCGCACCCGTCCTGGAGACGGAACGGCTCCTGCTCCGCCCCTTCACCGCCGAGGAGCTCGACGCCGTGGCGGCCGGCGAGCACAGCGCCCACTTCGCCCACGGCTTCCCGACCGCCGAGGACATGGACTTCGCCCGCGAATCCCTCATGGCCGGGGGCTACTTCTTCACGGAGTCCGTGTACGCGCGGATGGCCGTCGTGGAGAAGTCGACCGGCGAGATCGTCGGCACGGCCGGCTTCGTGGGCCCCCCGATCGACGACGAGCTCGAGATCGTGGGCTCCCTCGCCGCGGACCGCCGGAACCTGGGCTACGCGCAGGAGGGCATCACCGCGCTTCTCGGCGTCGCGTTCGCGGACCCCGCGGTCACCGGGGTCCGCGCCAGCGTGCCCGGGGACAACGCGCCGGCCGCGCAGGTGCTCGTCGCCGCGGGCTTCGTCCACCGCGAGACCCCCGGTCCGGAGACCGACTACGTCCTGCCGCGCCCTGCGTAGACCGCGCGGCGCCGGAACCTAGACTGGCGAGGTGATCCCGGCCCTGTTCCCCTTCAGCGGCATCCCCGCGCACCTCCTCCCGGAGACCGCGACGATCGTCGTGCTGGTGCTGGGGCTGCTCATCAACCTGGTGGCCCTGGGCTGGATCCCGCACAACCGGCGGCCCTCCGTGGCCCTGGCCTGGCTGCTCGCGATCTTCCTGTTGCCCTACCTGGGGGTCCTGCTGTTCCTGGCCATCGGCTCCGCCAAGCTGCCGAAGAAGCGGATGGCGATGCAGGCGAAGATGAACGACGTCATCCGCGAGAACACCCCGGACCTCCACATCCTGGGCAACACGGACGAGGAGCTACCCGAGTGGGTGGCCTCCACCGCGGCCCTGAACTACAAGCTCGGCGCCCTGCCCATGGTCGGCGGCAACTCCTTCGAAATCCTCACCGACAACCACGAGGCGATGCGGATCATGGCGGACGCCGTGGACCGGGCCCGGGACTACGTCCACTTCGAGTTCTACATCGTGGCCATCGACGACGCCTCCCGTCCCCTCCTGGAATCCCTGGTGCGCGCCCACCGGCGGGGGGTGCGGGTGCGGGTGCTCATCGACCACCTCGGCTCCGTGGGCTATCCGGGGTACCGGGGGATGATCAAGCGCTTCGACGAGGCCGGGCTGCCGTGGCAGCGCATGCTGCCCGTCCGACCGTGGAAGGGCGAGTGGCAGCGGCCCGACCTGCGCAACCACCGCAAGATCCTCGTGGTCGACGGCTCCCTGGCCTACACGGGTTCGCAGAACATCATCCACCGCTCCTACAACAAGCGCCGGAACCGCCGGAAGGGGCTCGAGTGGAAGGACCTGATGCTCGAGTGCACCGGTCCCGTGGTCGCCGAGCTCAACGCCCTGTTCACGAGCGATTGGTACTCCGAGACCGGCGACCTCCTGCTCGACGAGGCCGCCCGCGACCTCCCGGACACCCAGGGGCCGGTCTTCGCCCAGGTCGTGCCCTCCGGCCCCGGGTTCGAGACGGAGAACAACCTGCGCCTGTTCAACCACCTGATCTACAACGCCAACGAGCAGATCGTCATCGCCAGCCCGTACTTCGTCCCGGACGAGTCGCTGATGCACGCGCTGACCACCGAGGCGCAGTCCGGGGTGGACGTGCGGCTGTTCGTGGGCGAGACCTCCGACCACTTCCTCGCCTACCACGCCCAGAACTCCTACTACCAGGAGCTCGTCGAGGCCGGCGTGAAGATCTACCGGTACCGCTCCCCCACCGTGCTGCACGCCAAGTTCGTGCTCGTGGACGACTACGTCTCCGTGATCGGCTCGTCCAACATGGACGAGCGCTCGTTCGCCCTGGACCTCGAGGTCTCCGTGCTCATCGCGGACCGGGACTTCCGGCGGCGGATGGACGCGGTGGTCGCCGAGTTCCACGAGGCCAGCACCCTGCTCGACTTCGACGCGTGGAACCGGCGGCCGCTGTGGCACAAGTACGCCGACAACGTGGCCCGGCTGACCTCGGCCCTGCTCTGAGGGGCCGAGCCCGCGCTCAGACCTCCAGGACGCCGCGCACGATCGAGTCCCCCGAGTGCGTCGGGTCACCGTCGATCGGCTCGTTCGAGACGTCCACGACCGGGAACTCGCCGACGTCCAGGTTCTCGGGCAGCACGAACACCGCCTCGTCACCGGCCATCACGCCGAGGCTGACCATCCGCTGCGCGTCGGGGGCGAGCAGCCAGACCTCCTTGAACCCGTCCACGTCGGCGGGGTCGGTCCGCACCACCAGCTGACGGGTCCCGTCCGGGCGCTCGTCCACCTCCGCCGAGCCGCGGGCGGTGTAGCCGGCGAGGGGCTCGAGCTCCGCCGTGGCCAGCACCGTGGGGTCCGGCTCCAGGCCCAGGCGCTGCGCGCCCCAGACCGAGACGCCGCCCACGAGCAGCGCCGCGGCGGCCGCGGCGGCCGCCAGGGGGTACGGCACCCCGCGCCGGGGCCTGCGCCGGTGGGCGTCGAGGTCGACGACGGTCGCCCCGCCGCGCCCGGCGCCGTCGTCGCCCCGCGGGCCGGCCGCGGAGCCCGTGGGGTCACCGGCGGTGCCGGTGCTGTCCTCGGCGGCGGTGTCGCCGCGGGCGCCGTCCCGGGTGCCGGCGAGCGGATCCGCCGCGACCTCGTCGGAGAGGCCCAGCTCGGCGTGGATCGCGGCCCAGACCCCGGGGCCGGGGGGCGCCACGGCGGGCGCCTCGGCCCGGCCGGCGTGCACGACGCGCTGCAGGGACGCGAGCTCGGCCGCGCAGTCCGGGCAGGCGGCGACGTGCTCCCGGCTCTGGGGGCCGACGGCCTCACCCAGAGCCAGGAGCGTCAGCGACTCCTCACTCAGGTGTGCCATGACCGTCTCCCAATCGTGTTCGTAGGTTCGTGAGGCCGCGCCTCAGATGACTCTTGACCGTGCCGAGGGGCAGGTCCAGGTGCTGTGCGATCTGCTGGTGCGTGAGCTCCTCGTAGAACGCCAGCGCCATGATCGTCGACTTCGGGGGCCCGAGCCGCTCGACCTCCGCCCGCACCACGAGCCGGTCCACCAGCAGGTCCGACTCCTCGTGCCGCGGCTCCCGGTCGGTGCGCACCGCGTCCGCCTGGCGCCGCTCCGCCTCGCGGCCGGCGGTCCTCGCGGCGTCGGCGATGCAGTTGCGCGCGATCCCGATGAGCCAGGCGGGGGCCGAGGAGTGCTCGGGACGGTAGCCGGACCGGTACTTCCACGCCCGGATGAAGACCTCCTGCACCACGTCGTCGGCACCCGCGTCGTCGCGCAGGGCCCGGAGGGCGAGACCCCGGATGACCCCGGCGCAGTGCCTGTACGCGGCACTCAGCGCCTGCTCGTCCCCCGCGGCGAACGCGGCGTCGAGCTCGGGTCCCCATTCCGGGGGCGGCGTCGGCATCGTGGAAGGGCTCCTCGTGGGGCGGAGGTCGCGGGCGGTCGGGCGGTGCCCGGGCGCACGAGTCGTGCCCAGCCTAGTGGACACCGGCCATCCGGTCATGCGCCTCTCGCCTCCCTCCGCCGCTCAGGGCACCGGGACCGCCCGCAGCACCACGTTGTCCTCGTAGTCCCCGATCTCCTCGAGCCACTCCCCGCCGCACGTCACGAGGTGGAGCACCGGCTCGCCGGTCCGGCGGAACAGGTCTGCCTCCGCGAGGGACTTCTTGTGCACGTGCTGGACGGACTCGGTGCGGTAGCGCTGGACGCTCCCGTCCGCGCGCTCCACGCGGACCTCCGCCCCGACCGGCACGTCCTTGAGCTGCGCCATCGGCGTGACCTCGGTGAGGGTGTCGACGTGGCCGGCGACGACCGCGGCGCCCTCGTCCGCCCCGGGGGACGGACCGTACCGGTACCAGCCCAGCTCCACGTGGTTGTCCGGGATGGTCATGGCCCCGTTGTCCTCGACCCCCACCGGGACCACCGGCATGTCGATCGGGGAGCCGTCCACGACCACCCGCACGGGGGCGGGGATCTTCTCGGCGGGCGCCTGGGTGGCGGGAGCGACCGGGATCTCCGCGGGTGCCGTGGCGGACTGCGCCGGGGCACCCGCGGAGACCGGACGGTCGAGTCCGGCGCGTGCCGGCACCGCCTCCTCACCCTGGTACGGTCCCGCCGCCAGGGAGTTCGCGGGCGGCGTGGCCCCGCTCTCCGGGAGAGCGGTGACGGCCGCTGCCGCGAGCAGGGACACCGAGGCGACCGCCCCGGCACCCACCGCCGCCAGACGACGACGACGGGTGCCGGGAGTTGTCGGTCCGGGCGCGCGGTGGGCCGCGGCCTGCCGCGCACCCGGACCGTGCCTGTCAGGACCGCTCACTACCGGCGGTTCCCCGCGAGCACCCGGCGGGCACCGTACGCCGCGCCGATCAGCCCGAGCGCACCGGCGGCCGCGAGGCCGGCGGTCAGCATCGGGCGCTGCTCCTGGGCCGCGAGGCCGGACTGGCCGCCCGGCACGGCCTCGGGCGCCTGCTCCATGCCCTCCAGGGTCTGGACGGCGAGGTCCAGGTTCCCGGCCTCGAGGGAGCCCCACGCGTACACGATGTTGTGGGTGCCCTCGGCGAGCTCGAGATCGGCGGGGCCGATGACCGGGTCGGTGGTGCCCGCGGCGGCCACGGACGCCGAGACCGTGCCGGCGTCAACCGGGAGGGTCTCCTCGTTCGGGTTCTCGAGCCCGGTGATGATCGCCTGGTCGCCCACGAGGACGTCCACGGCCGGGGCCGCGGCCACGTGCCGGACCGTCAGGTGCGACTTCCCGGCCTCGATCTCGGACATGTCGTTGGTGAACACGGCGGCCGTGGGGCTGCCCTCGCCGTCGAGGTGGGCCGCGGCCGTGTAGCTCATCGCGGTCTGCAGGTCGGCGGTGACGGGACCGATGATCGGCTCCGAGGCATCGGCGGCGTCGGGGGCCGTGATGGCCAGGTCGTAGCTGCCGGCGGGCAGCTCCAGCGGGCCGGCCAGGGTGCCCGGCTCGAAGTCGTCGAGGGTGAGCTCACCGTTGACGTAGACGTCCACGACGGTGTCGGGGACGCCGTGGAGCACGGAGAGCTCGGCGTGCTCGGCGGCGAACGCCGAGCTCATGCTGAGGGCACCGGCACCGAGGCCGAGGGCTGCTGCGGCGGAAAGGGTCTTGCGCATGGTAACTGCTCCTTGAACGGGCTCCCTGGCGGAAGCGGAATCGACCTTGCACCCGTACTACTGCCGTGGACCCCTCCGTGGATGCAGCAGGTCACATTTTTTCCGAGAAGTTCTTCCGGGCCCGTTCCGCACCACAATGAAGAGGGCGGCGCCGTGGCCCGCGCGGCCCGCGGGAGCCGCCGTCCGGGCACCCCTCGCATCCCTCGCATCCCCAGGAGGAACCGTGGACACCCATCGCTTCACCGGCAGGACCGCCGTGGTCACCGGGGCGGGCTCGGGCATCGGGCGCGCCACTGCGCTGCGCCTGGCCGGCGAGGGGGCCACGGTGGTGGTGGTCGACCTGTCGGCCCGCCGGCTGGAGGCCCTGGTGGCGGGCGCGCCGCGCCTGCCGCTGTTCCCCGTGCTCGCGGACCTCACGGACGAGGGGGCGGTGGGCCGCGTGCTGGCGGCGACCGAGGGGCGGCTCGACGTGCTGGTCAACAACGCCGGGATTATGGACCGCTTCGAGTCCGTCGCCGAGGTGGACGACGCGACGTGGGATCGGGTCTTCGCCGTGAACGTCGGCTCCGTCATGCGGCTGACCCGCGCGGCGATCCCGCTGCTCCGGGCCTCCGGACGGGGAGCGATCGTCAACGTGGCCTCCGAGGCGGCCCTGCGCGGCTCCGCCGCGGGCGCGGCCTACACCGCCTCCAAGCACGCCGTGGCCGGGCTGACGAAGAGCACCGCTCTCATGCACGCCGCGGACGGCATCCGCACCAACGCGGTCGCCCCCGGCGCCACGGCCACGGGCATCGAGGCGCCCATGGTCTCGGACCTCTTCCCCGGGCGGATGGCGGGGTTCATGCAGAACATCCCCTACACGGCCACGGCCGAGCAGGTCGCCGCCGTCATCGCCTTCCTCGCGAGCGACGACGCCTCCAACGTCAACGGCGTGATCATGCCCTCGGACGGCGGCTGGTCCGCGGTGTGACGCACCGCGCGGGGTCCGTGCCCCGCGCGGTGCGCGGCTCACTCCTCCTCGAGCGTGAAGACCTCCTGCGGCTCGTCGAGGACGACCTCCTGGTCCTGCTCCACGAGGTCGTCGGGGTTCGCCTCGAGCGAGGACGCCTCCGAGCGGTCGGGCGCGTGCACCGGAGCCTCCTCGTCCTGGTCGTCGAGATCCTGCTGATCGGCGTCGATCGACTGCTCGAGCCGGTCGGCCTCGTCGTACTCGGGTACGTCGCTCATGGCTGCCTCCTGCGTCGTGGGACCTGCGGGACCACCGGCCGTGGGGCCGGTCGTGTGCCTCCGACCCTACTCGTCGGGTCGTCTGTTCCCAGCCCCCTGGTGGTCGGATAACGTGGTCTGCACCACAGGAAGCACCGCTCAACAGCAGGAGTTGTCGATCATGACGAGCCGATTCCACCGCTACGCCGAACTGTTCAAGAGCAAGGGTCCCTGGTGCACCGTCTACACGGACATCAGCACCGGCACCGTCGACTCGCTGCACGCCATCGACGTGCTTCCGGAGAACATCTGCCGAGAGCTGGAGCGCCAGGGCGCGAGCAAGGCCGATCTCGCCGCGGTGGAGGCCGCCGTGCGCCCGGCCGAGGGCGTGCCGGACCCGGTGTGCCGGTACCTGCTGGTGCGCGGAGGCACCGTGGAGGTCGACGAGGTCCTCCCCGGTCCCCGGGCCGGCCGCGGTGTCGTCCAGGTGGAGGACGTCCCCGATCTCACTCCCCTGTTCCGGCACCGCCCGGACGACTTCCCGTACGTGGTCGCCGAGGTGGGCCGGGACGGCGGCGAGATCTGCCTCCAGCACGCCAGCCGCGTCCGGGCCGCGGACGAGCAGCAGATCGAGGGCGAGACCGAGCACCTGAAGAAGTTCCCCGGGGGCGGCTGGTCGCAGGGACGCTGGCAGCGGCACACGGAGGACGTGTGGCGGCGCAACACCGAGCAGGTGGCCGAGCAGATCGACAAGGTCGTGGCCGAGAGCGGGGCGCAGCTCGTCGTCCTGGCCGGGGACCTGCGGGCCCGGGGCCTGGTCGAGGAGCAGCTGTCCAAGGCGAGCCGGGCGATGCTGAGCGTCGTCGACGCCAACACCCGGGCGGAGGGCAGCAAGTCCGCCGACTTCGACCACCAGGTCGAGGAGCGCGTGGCGGAGGTCGTGGCGCACCGCCAGCAGGCGCTGCTCGAGCGGCTCGCCGAGCAGCAGGGACGCGCGGACCCCACCGCCGTCTCGGGGATGGCGCCCGTGGTCTCGGCCCTGCAGCAGGCCCAGGCGGAGACGCTGCTGCTCGACGACACCCACCTGGACACGGAGCAGCAGCTCATCGCCCTGGACGCCGAGCCGTGGATCGCCCTGGAGGAGTCGGAGGCCGTGGGCGCCGGCGTGCTGGGCCGGGTCTCCGCCGACGCCGCGCTGGTGCGCGCCGCGGTGCTGACCGACGGCCGCCCCGTCTTCGTGCCGCCGGGGGCGCTGCCCCACGGCACGGACGTCGCGGCCCTGCTGCGCTGGAGCGCCGCACCGGCGTCCTGACCCGGCACGGACGAGGGGCCCCCGCACGCGGGGGCCCCTCGTCCGTGCCCTGCCCCGTGCTCCCGGCGGGGCCGCGGGGTCAGGGGACGGGGTTCAGAGGGCCAGCTGGCGGGCGGGGGTGTCCGCGGCGGAGGGCTTGCCCGCGTAGGCGCCCCGGAACGCGGCGGCGGGGTGGGTGCCGAGCACCTTGGTCTGCCCCTCGCCGTAGAGGTTCTCGCGCAGCGTGGTGCCCTCGTACCCGGTGCGGTAGCGGCCGCGCTTCTGCAGCTCCGGCACGACCCACTCCACGAAGTCCTCGAACGAGCCCGGGGACACGTGGTAGGCGAGGTTGATGCCGTCCAGCCCGCCCTCGTCGATCCACCGCTCGAGCTCGTCGGCCACGGTCTGCGGGGACCCGACGATCGGCACGCCCATGCCGCCCATCGAGATGTGCTTGGCGACCTCCTTGATCGTCCACTTCTTGTGCGGGTCGGCCGTGGTGAAGGGGGTCAGGAAGGACTGGATCGAGTCGGTCTTGATGTACTCCAGGACGTCGTTCTCGTCGTAGCGGCCCAGGTCCAGCCCGGACCAGCCGCCCACGAGGCCCAGCGCGCCGTCGGTGTCCGCGTACCGCTCGTAGTCGCGGCGCTTCTGCTCGGCCTTCGCGTCGGTCTCGTCGACGATCACGTGCAGCATGGCGAAGATCTTGAGGTCGTCCCGGTTCCGGCCGCTGGCCTCCGCCTCGTCGCGCAGCTTGTCGGTCACCACCCGGGTCAGGTCCGGGCGGATGCCGCCCACGAACACCGCCTCCGCGTGGCGGCCGGCGAACGCCCGCCCGCGGGAGGAGGCCCCGGCCTGGAAGATCAGCGGCGTGCGCTGCGGGGACGGCTCGGTCAGCCCGATGCCGGGGACGTCGAAGTACTTGCCGTGGTGCTGGATGGGGTGCACGAGCGCCGGGTCGGCGAAGACCCCGTTGACCCGATCGCGCCGGACCGCGCCGTCCTCCCAGGAGCCCTCCCAGAGCTTGTAGCAGACCTCCATGAACTCCTCGGCGATCTCGTAGCGCTCGTCGTGGGAGATCTGCTCCGTCAGCCCGTGGTTCTCGGCGGCCGACTTCAGGTAGGACGTCACCACGTTGAAGCCCATCCGGCCCTTCGTGAGGTGGTCGAGGGTCGCGAACTTCCGGGCGAGCGGGTACGGCTGCTCGTAGGTGATCGCGCTCGTCACGCCGAAGCCGAGGTGCTTCGTCACGGCCGCCATCGCGGAGATCTGCATGAAGGGGTCGTTGACCGGGATCTGGGTGGCGTCCCGGATCACCGGGGCCGCGGAGTTCTGGTAGACGTCGTAGTACCCGACGACGTCCGCGAGGAACAGCGCGTCGAAGAGCCCCTTCTCCAGGACCTGGGCGACGTCCGTCCAGTACTCGATCGTGTTGTACTCGTCCGCCCGGGAGCGGGGGTGCTTCCACAGGCCGGGGGCCTGGTGGCCCACGCAGGTCATGTCGAAGGCGTTCAGGGCGATGCGCTTGCTCATGGGGTGTTCCTCCCGGGTCGATGCCGACCCGCGCCCGTGCGTCGTGGAGACCTGCCCGCGGGTCCGACGCACTGGTGGGCGCCGTACTTGCCGCGGAGCACGTGCACCGCGGCCCGATGTTCATCTGGGGCACCCCGCTACGGGAGAGGGTTGCCGCCCGACCAGCCAGAGCTTCGTGTCGGGACTCGTCATCGTCGTCGGGGGACAGCTTAGCGGGTGGCCCCTGACCGGGTGCAACCCCCGTGCGGTCCCACCGCACGGGGACGGTCCCGGCCGGCAGCGGGACGGTGCCGATCCGGTACGGGCAGCTCCGACGGGGCGCTCAGCCGGGTCGTTCAGCCGGGCGGGGCGAGCGGCGGGGTCCGGCTCGGGTCCAGGGTCCAGCCGCGCCGGAGCAGGGACCGGAGCTCGATCAGGGGGCAGGTGTCCATGACCACGTCGAGGCCGGCCCGCTCCGCCCGGGCGGCGGCGTCCTCGTCGACGACGCCCAGCTGCAGCCACACCGCGGCGGCGCCCACGGCGATGGCCTGGTCCACCACCGCGCCGACGCGGCGGGAGTTCACGAAGCAGTCCACCACGTCGATCGGTCCCGGGACCTCGGCGAGCGTGCGGTAGCCGGGCTCGCCGTGCACCGGCTCGCCCTTCGGGTTGACCGGCACGATCGTCATGCCGAGGTCGTCCCGGATCCGCTTCGCCACCGAGTGCGCCGGACGGGCCGTGTTGCCGGTCAGTCCCACCACGGCCCACCGGCCGGGCCGGGTCATGAGGCGGTCGATGACGGCAGGGTCGTTGCGGCTCATGCCCCCAGCCTGGCACGGAACCCGCTTCCTCTCCTTCTTCCTCCGTGTACCTCCGCGAGGCCGCACGTGTCGGCCACTTCAGGCGCCCGAGGTGGCCGACACGTGCGACCTCGCGGAGGGGGGGGTCAGGAGAAGAGCGGCAGGAGGTCCGCGTGCGCGCCCAGCTCCGCACGCTCCTGGGCGGTCAGCTCCGCCCGGCCGGTGCCCACGCGGGCAAAGTGCTCGTCGCTCCAGTGCTCGAGCGGTTCCCGCTCCCACAGGTCGGTGAGGACCCGGCGGACCTCGGCGAGCCCGTCCACGGCGGGACCCGGGGAGCCGTCCAGGTGCTGGATCAGGTCCAGGTGGTGCACCGTGGCCTCCACCGCGAGGGTGCTCAGCAGGTCCTCGAGGCGCAGCACGTGCCCCTGGGTGCGGACCGCGCCGTCGCCGCAGTGCTGCGCCGCGTGCACGAGCGCCCGGGTGGTCTCGCGGTGGAGGGCGCGCACCGGCTCCCAGTCCAGGACCATGGACGCGGCCACGCGGGTGTGGCGCCGGGCCTCGGCGGCCCCCGCGGGATCGCCACCCCAGTCGGTCCAGTAGGTCGCGGCGTCCCGGTCGGGTCGGGCGGTGGTGGGCGTGTGCAGGGCGACCAGCCCGCGCAGGGCGTCCATCGCGCAGTGGTGGGTGAGGTCCCGGACCGACCACCCCGGGCAGCCCGTGGCGGCCCAGGAGTCGTCGTCGCCGAGCCCGTCGAGGACCGCGCCGAACGCCGTGCAGGCGTCGCGCACCAGGTCCGCCCGGGCCGGGCTTCTGCGGCTCGTCATGGGTCCATGGTGGGGCACGGAGGGCTCCCGTGCCAGCGATGTGTCGCGATCATCACGGATGCGACGGATTTGCCAGGAAACACGCCGAGGACGTTCAATTGGTGGTGTAACCATCCGGAGCGGCTGAGAGACCTGGCTCGTCGACGTCGCAGCAACCGGCACGGATCCGTCTGATCCTCCGTGCGAGGTGCTAATGCCAGGACCGATGGAGTTGATCATGAGCACTTCCCTGCTGGGCTCTGCGCCGGCCACCGCACCGGGCACCGCGAAGCGCGCCTTCTCCGTGGCCTTCGAGCACGTCGGCAAGTCCTTCCCGTCCGGCCGCGAGACCCACCACGTCCTGCAGGACGTCGACGTCACGGCCCGGCCCGGCGAGGTCCTGGCGGTCCTGGGGCCCTCGGGGTGCGGCAAGTCCACGCTCCTGCGGGCCGCGGCGGGGCTCGACACCGCCTCGGCCGGACGGGTGCTCATCGACGGCACCCCCGTGTCCGGCATCGACCCGCGCTGCGCGGTCGCCTTCCAGGAGCCCCGCCTGCTGCCGTGGCGCTCGGTGCGCGAGAACGTCCGCCTGGGCCTGTCCCGCGGAATCCCCCGGGACGAGGGGGACGCCGTGATCGACGACCTGCTGCGCCTGGTGGGGCTCACCGCGCACGCCGGCCACCGTCCCCGCGCGATCTCCGGCGGCATGGCCCAGCGCGCGTCCCTGGCCCGGGCCCTGGCCCGCAATCCCGGGGTCCTGCTGCTCGACGAGCCCTTCGGCGCGCTCGACGCCCTGACCCGCCTGAAGATGCAGGACCTGCTGCTCACGATCCACGCGGCCCAGCCCACCACCGTCCTGCTCGTCACCCACGACGTCGACGAGGCGCTGCAGCTCGCGGACCGGATCGTGGTCCTGGGCCGGACCGGGCCCACCGCCCCCGCCTCGATCAGCACGATCCTCGCCGTCCCCGGCGAGCGCCCCCGGGACCGGGCCTCCGAGGTCCTCGCCGAGCTGCGCGTGCAGCTCCTCGGCCACCTCGGCGTCGACACCCACCACCCCGCGACCCGCTGACGCGGCTGCCCCCACCCCGACTCCCCTCCCCGGACCAGCGGCGGCACCCGCCCGCGCCGCCCGGCACCGTCCGTCCACCACGAAAGGCTCCGCCATGCCCCTGCCCCAGCGCTCCGCCCGCACCATCCCCGCACTCGCCGCCGTCCTGGCCCTCGGCCTGACCGGGTGCATGGCCGGCGAGGGCTCCGGCGAGCCGCCCGCGGAGGCCGCCGGGGACGGCACCGTCCGCGTGGACTGGGCCACCTACAACCCGCTCTCCGTGGTGATCAAGGAGAAGGGCTGGCTCGAGACCGCGTTCGCCGAGGAGGGCATCGAGGTGGAGTGGGTGCAGTCCGCCGGGTCGAACAAGGCCAACGAGGCGCTGCGCGCGGAGGCGGTGGACATCGGCTCCACCGCGGGCTCCGCGGCGCTGCTGGCCCGCAGCAACGGCACCCCGATCCGGGTGATCGACCTCTACTCGCAGCCGGAGTGGTCCGCCCTCGTCACCACCGCCGGCAGCGAGGTGCAGGAGGTCGCGGACCTCGAGGGCCGCACCGTGGCCGCGACCAAGGGCACCGACCCGTACTTCTTCCTGCTCCAGGCCCTCGACGAGGCCGGGGTGGACGCCGAGGACGTCACGATCCAGAACCTGCAGCACGCCGACGGCCGCGCCGCCCTGGAGAACGGCCAGGTGGACGCCTGGTCCGGGCTCGACCCGATCATGGCCGCCGCGGAGGAGAACGGCGCGGAGCTGTTCTACCGCAACGTCGACTTCAACACCTACGGCTTCCTCAACGCCCACGAGAGCTTCCTCGAGGAGCAGCCCGAGGCCGCCCAGACCGTGGTGGACGTCTACGCCTACGCCCGGCAGTGGGCGCAGGAGAACACGGAGGAGACCGCGCAGCTGCTCGCCGAGGCGGCCGGGATCGAGCTGTCCGTGGCCGAGAAGGTGCTCGAGCGCACCAACCTGGACATCGACCACGTGCCGGGCGACGAGCAGCTGGCGGTCCTCGAGAAGGTCGGGCCGATCTTCGTGGAGTCCGACGACGTGGCCGACCAGGAGCAGATCGACGAGGCGCTCGGGAGCATCGTGGAGAGCTCCTACGCCGAGAACGCCGACGCCTCCCGCGCGGCCGAGCTGGTCGGGGACGGGCAGTGACGCAGCCACTGGCCCCCGCCGAGGAGGCGCAGCGTCTCGAGGACGCCCCCGCCGCGGCCCCCCGGCGGCGGCCGCTGCTGCGCACCGGGCTGGGCCTGCTGCTGCCCGCCGCGCTGCTGGTGCTGTGGCACGTGCTGTCCACCGCCGGGGTCTTCAGCGCCGTGCAGCTGCCGGCCCCGCTCGCGGTGCTCGAGGCCGGGATCGGCCTGCTGGCCGGCGGGGACCTGTGGACCCACGTGGGCATCTCGACCCAGCGCGTGCTGATCGGCTTCCTGATCGGCGCCGGGCTCGGCCTCGTGGCCGGGTCCTTCATCGGCCTCTCCCGCTGGGGCTCCACGTTGGTGGGCCCCACGATCGGGGCGTTCCGCGCGGTGCCGTCCCTGGCGTGGGTGCCGCTGCTGCTGCTGTGGATCGGTCTCGGCGAGGACTCCAAGGTCACGCTGGTGGCCATCGGCGCGTTCTTCCCGGTCTACACCACGGTCTCCGCGGCCCTGCAGCACGTGGACCGCAACCTCATCGAGGCGGCGCGGGCGTTCGGGCTGCACGGGCTGCGCCTGCTCACCACGGTGCAGCTGCCGGCCGTCATGCCGTCGGTCATCTCGGGGCTGCGACTGGCCCTGGCCCAGGCGTGGCTGTTCCTCGTGGCCGCCGAGCTGCTGGGCGCCTCCATGGGACTGGGCTGGCTGCTCACCGACTCGCAGAACAACGGCCGCACCGACCGCCTGCTCCTCGCCATCGTGCTGCTCGCGGTGCTCGGCAAGGCGACGGACGCGCTGCTGGGGGTCTTCGAGAAGTGGGCCGCCAAGAAATGGGCCTGACACGTGCGCCTGGCACAGTGGAACCGTCGTCCGTGCCGACCGGAAAGGACAGCAGCACCGTGAGCTTCAGCTGGAGCGACCCCTCCTCCCCCACCCCCAATCCCGCCCTGGTCTCGGACGAGGCCCGGATCGCCTTCTGGGAGGCGCAGGCGTCGCGCCTCGACTGGGCGCGGCCGTGGACCACCGCGCACCGCTTCGAGGCCCCGCGGCGGCTCGGGACGGACGAGCAGGGCGGCCCCACCTGGTCGGTCCCGGAGATCGCCTGGTTCGAGGGCGGCAGGCTCAACGTGGCCCACAACTGCGTGGACCGCCACGTCGAGGCCGGCCGCGGCGCCCACGTGGCCCTGTACTTCGAGGGGGAGCCCGGGGACCGGCTGGTCTACACCTACGCCGACCTGCAGCGGGAGGTCTCCCGCGCCGCCAACGCCCTGCTCGCGCTGGGCGTGGAGCAGGGCGACCGGGTGGTGATCTACCTCCCCGTCATCCCGGAGACCGTCATCATCACGCTGGCCTGCGCCCGCATCGGCGCGGTGCACTCCCTGGTCTTCGGGGGGTTCTCCGCCGAGGCGCTGCGCTTCCGCGTCGAGGACACCGGCGCCAAGGTCCTCGTGACCACGGACGGGCAGCACCGGCGCGGCGCCGTGGTGCCCGTGAAGGCCGTGGCCGACGAGGCCTGCAGCGGCGACAACGCGGTCGAGCACGTCGTCGTCGTGCGCCGCACCTCCCGGCCCGGGCGCACGGACCTGCCGCGGGGCACCCGGGGGACGCACTCGAAGGAGGAGGACGCGGTCCCGTGGACGCGCGGGCGGGACGTGTGGTGGCACGAGCTGGTCGCCGAGCAGTCCGACGTGCACATGCCCGAGGCGTTCGACGCCGAGACGCCGCTGTTCATCATCTACACCTCCGGGACCACCGGACGACCCAAGGGCCTGGTGCACACGATGGGCGGCTACCTCGTGCAGACCGCCTACACCCACGCGCTGCTGTTCGACCTGCTGCCCGACGTCGAGGACGAGGACGGCGGACTGCGCCCGGACGAGCTGGCCACCGTCAACGACCCCGCGAAGGTGGACTCGACCGTCCACTGGTGCACCGCGGACCTCGCGTGGGTCACCGCGCACACCTACGAGATCTACGGGCCGCTGGTCAACGGCGTGTCCGAGGTGATCTACGAGGGCACCCCGAACACCCCGCACTGGGGCCGGCACTTCGAGGTCGTCGAGCGCTACGGGGTCACCGCCTACTACACGGCGCCCACGCTGATCCGCTCCCTGATGGGCGCGTTCCCGAAGGGCGTCCCGCCGCTCTACAACCTCAACTCGATCCGGCTGCTCGGCTCCGTGGGCGAGTCGATCAACCCTGAGGCCTGGCGCTGGCTGCGCGCGCAGCTGGGCAGGGACGAGGTGCCGTTCGTGGACACGTGGTGGCAGTCCGAGACCGGCGCCACCGTGATGTCCCCGCGTCCGCACGACCCCCAGTTCGCGCCCCCGGGGACGTTCGACGACGGAGCCCCGCGCACCGCGCTCAAGCCCGGCTGCGCGACCCGGGCGGTGCCGGGGATCTCCACCCGCGTGGTCGACGAGGCCGGGGAGACGGTCCCGCCCGGGGTGCAGGGCTTCGTGGTGGTGGACCGGACCGGTCCCTCGATGGCCCGCACCGTGTGGGGCGACCCGCAGCGCTACCTGTCCTCCTACTGGGAGTCCTACGCGGAGCAGGGCTGGTTCCTCGCCGGGGACGGCGCCCGCTACGACGAGGAGGGGGACATCTACATCCTGGGGCGGGTCGACGACGTCATCAACGTCTCCGGGCACCGGCTGTCCACCATCGAGATCGAGTCGGCGCTCGTCACCCACCCGTGGGTGGTGGAGGCCGGCGCGGCTCCGGTGCGCGACGAGCTGACCGGGCACGCGGTGCTTGCCTACGTGGTGCTGACCCCCGAGGCCGCCCGGGTCCCGGCGGAGGAGCTGACCGCGGCCCTGCGCGAGCACGTGGCGCACGAGATCGGGCCGATCGCCAAGCCGCGGGCGGTCGTGGCGGTCCCCGACCTGCCGAAGACCCGGTCCGGGAAGATCACCCGGCGGCTGCTCGCGCAGCTGTGGGAGGGCGCCCCGCTCGGCGACCGGTCCTCGCTGCAGAACGAGGAGTCGCTCGAGCGCATCGCCGGCGTCCTGGCCGCACGGCGGTAGACCCCGACGCGAGGGGTCGCTTTCGGTCGGAATGAGCTCCTCACACCGGCGGAAAACAACCCCTCGCGCCGACGCGGAGGCCGGCGCGGAGGCGGGCGCGGAGGCGGAGAACGACCCCTCGGCGCGGCTCCGTGACGGTCCGCGACCCTCTCCGCAAGCACGTTGAGACTTGTGACGTCTCAGCCCGCACCGCCCCTAGGATGAATGCCGTGAACGACTCCCCCCGCCCCGCAGGCACGGCCCGCTCCGCGCCGGACGGGCTGCTGCCCGCCCTGCCGAACACCGACCTCAAGCTCGCGATGGCCGCCTCCGGCGCCCTGTTCTCGGGCTACGTGCTGGTGCACATGCTGGGGAACCTGAAGGTCTACCAGGGCGCCGAGAAGTTCGACGCCTACGCCGAGCTCCTCCGCACGGCGGGCGCCCCCGTGCTGCCGCGCGGCACGGTGCTCTGGGCGGCCCGCGGCGTGCTCGCCGCCGGCCTCGTGGTCCACACGGGCGCCGCCGCGGTGCTCACCGCGCGGTCCTGGGCGGCGAACGGGACGCTGCTGCGGCGCACCGGCCGGCGTCCGCGGGGTCGTCGTCGCTCCCCGTGGACGGTGGCGAAGCGCTCGATGCGCAGCACGGGCGGCGTGCTCGGGCTGTTCACCCTCTTCCACGTGCTCGACCTGACCCTGGGCGCCCGGCCCGCCGCGGCCCGGGGGTTCGAGCACGGCAGCGCCCACGCCAACCTCGTGGCCAGCCTCTCCCGCCCGCCGGTGGCCGCCGCCTACGCCCTGTCCATGGCGGCGCTGGCCGCCCACCTGGTGCACGGCATCCCGGAGATCGCCAACGACGTGGGCGTGGGCGGTGACCGGCGCTTCCAGCGGCGGCTGCGGATCGCCGCGAACGCGTTCGGCGCCGCGGTGGCCGCCGGCAACACCACGATCCCGGTGGCCGTGCTGACCCGCGCGGTGCGCTGAGCCCCGTGGCCGCCCTCCCCCGCCTGCGGGACGACCTCCCGCGGGACGCCCTGCTGCGGGACGACCTCCTGCAGGACGACCTTCTTCGAGACGACTTTCTTCGAGACGACAAGGACCCGAGCGAGTGAGCACCTTCTCCCTGACCGTGGACGTGTGGCGCCAGCCCTCCCCGGAGGAGCCCGGGGACTTCACGGCCTACGACGTCCCGGACGCGAGCCCCGACATGACCGTGCTCGAGCTGCTCGACCGGATCAACGCGCAGCTGGAGGCCTCCGGCGAGGACCCGGTGGTCTTCGACGACGGCTGCCGCGAAGGGGTCTGCGGCAAGTGCGGGGTGACGGTCGACGGCGTGGCGCACGGCCCCGAGCGCAACGCCGCGAGCTGCATGCAGCACCTGGGGGCCTACCGGGACGGGGACCGCGTGCGCATCGAGCCGCTGCGGGCGGCGTCCTTCCCGGTCAAGCGGGACCTCTCCGTGGACAAGAAGGCGCTGCGCCTCGTGGCGAAGGCGGGCAAGTTCCCGGTGGCGATGAAGGCCCTGGCCAACGGCGGCTGCATCAGCTGCGGGGCGTGCGTGGCGTCCTGCCCCAACGGGTCCGGCCAGCTGTTCGTGGGCACGATGCTGCGGGAGCTGCCGCCGCTGGCCAAGGACGACGCCGAGCGCCGGGAGCGTTCCGCCCGGGTGATCGACGCCTCCGAGGAGCAGTTCGGGCCCTGCTCCTTGCTCGGCGACTGCGTGGAGGTCTGCCCGGCCGGGCTGCCGATCGAGAACCTCTCCGCGGTGGCGCAGGAGAACCTGCGCAACCGTTTCCCGCGCCGGAGCAGGGACACCCCGGACCCCGGATGACCCGGCGCGGCGCGCCTTGCCGCCCGGTGACGTGACTGCTACCTTTCGGGCACACCCCCGAGACCATGAGGTGGATCACATGAGCGAGCGCCCCGGAAAGATCGTCCCCGAGCAGGGCGAGTTCGACTACGAACCCGACGACCGCGAACCTGCCCGTCCGGCGGCGAAGACCTGGCTCTTCCGCGGCCTCGGCCTGCTGCTGGCCTTCCTGGTCTGGTTCCTGCTCGGCGGCGCGGACGTCTCGGCCGACGCCCGGGTGGTGGGTGCGGTCGCCACGCTGATGGCGGTCTGGTGGATGACCGAGGCGGTGCCGCTGTCCATCACCTCGCTGCTGCCCATCGTGCTCTTCCCGGTGCTCACGGCGCTCACCGTGGCCGAGACGACCGCACCCTACGCCAACCCGATCGTGTTCCTGTTCCTCGGCGGCTTCCTCATCGCGATCGCCATGCAGAAGTGGAACCTGCACCGCCGGATCGCGCTGCTGACCCTGCGCCGGGTGGGCACCCACCCGCGGCAGATCATCCTCGGCCTGATGATCTCCACGGCCTTCCTCTCCATGTGGGTCTCCAACACCGCGACCACGCTGATGATGCTGCCGATCGGGCTCTCCGTGCTGACCCTGGTGGTCGAGAACAGCCGCAACGCCGGCACCCAGGCGGAGTCCGACGCCATGACCGAGGACATCCGCGGCGGCAAGGCCATCAGCGACGTCATCGACGACCGCGACGTGCGCCTGTTCGGCGTGGCCCTGGTCCTGGCGATCGCCTGGGCCGCCACCATCGGCGGCCTCGGCACCCTGCTGGGCTCCCCGCCCAACGCCATCGTGGCCGGCTACATCAGCGACGAGCTGGACCGGACCGTGGGCTTTGCGCAGTGGATGATGCTCGGCGTGCCGATCGTGGTGGTCTTCATCGGTCTCGCCTGGCTGCTCATCACCCGCGTCATCTTCCGCTTCAACCTGGCGGAGGTGCCCGGCGGCAAGGAGCTGATCAACCAGGAGATCGCCGCCCTGGGGCCCATGAGCAAGGGCGAGAGGACCGTCCTCGCCGTGTTCGTCATCGCGGCGTTCTTCTGGATCGTCCCGGGGCTGCTGTCCGGCATCGGCACCATCGGCGAGCAGCTGCCCTGGCTGGACCTCTTCGACGACACGGTGGTCGCCATCGGCGCCGGCGTGCTGCTCTTCCTGCTCCCCGGGGACAAGCAGGGCAACATGACCCTGGAGTGGAAGGACGCCGAGGAGGGCCTCCCGTGGGGCGTGCTCCTGCTCTTCGGCGGCGGCCTGTCGCTCGCCGCCGCCGTGGCCGGCACGGGCCTGGACGCCTGGTTCGGCGCGCAGGTCTCCGGGCTCGGTGCGCTGCCGATCGTCCTGCTGCTCGCGGCGGTGGTCACGATCGTCCTGCTCCTGACCGAGATCACGTCCAACACCGCCACGGCGGCCACCTTCATCCCGATCCTGGGCGGCGTCGCCGTCGGCATCGGAGTGGATCCCATGACGCTGCTCATCCCGGCGGCGCTGGCGGCCACGTGCGCGTTCATGCTCCCCGTGGGCACTCCGCCCAACGCCATCGTCTTCGCCACCGGCCAGGTCAAGATCGCCGAGATGGTGCGCGGCGGCATCGTCCTCAACATCGTGGGCGTCATCCTGATCACGATCTTCACCGTGCTCATCGGGCCCTTCGCCCTGGGCCTGGTGATCTAGCCCGTCCTCGTCCCGGCACAGGGGGCCCGTGGTGTCCACGGGCCCCCTGGTCGTGCCACCGGCGCCGTCAGGGCGCGATGGTGCATCGGGCCAGCACGGCCTGCGTGAACTGCTCCGTGCTCGCCGTCCCGCCGAGGTCGCCGGTGCGGGTGCCGTCGGCCAGGGCCTGCTCGAAGGCGGACTCCAGGTGCCGGGCCGCCCCGGTCTCCCCGAGGTGGTCCAGCATCATGGCGGCCGCCCACATCGTGCCCACGGGGTTGGCGATGCCCTGTCCTGCGATGTCGGGGGCGGAGCCGTGCACCGGCTCGAACATGGACGGGTGGGACTTCTCCGGGTTCAGGTTCGCGCTGGGTGCGACACCGATCGAGCCGGCGGCCCCGGCGGCGAGGTCGGAGAGGATGTCGCCGAAGAGGTTGGAGGCGACGATCACGTCGACGCTCCGCGGCTTGAGGACCATCCGGGCGGCCAGCGCGTCGATGAGAACCTTCTCGACCGTCACGCCCGGGTACTCGGCGACCGTGGCCTCCACGACCTCGTCCCAGAACGGCATGGTGTGGATGATGCCGTTGGACTTCGTGGCCGAGACCAGCCGGCCCGTGCGGCGCTGGGCCAGCTCGGCGGCGTAGCGAGCGATCCGGGTGACGCCGGCGCGGGTGAACACGGACTCCTGGACGGCCATCTCCTCGGGCCGGCCGCGGTAGAGCCGGCCGCCGACCTCGGAGTACTCGCCCTCGATGTTCTCGCGGACGACGACGAGGTCCAGCTCGTCGAGCCCGCGCAGGGGCGAGGTCACGCCCGGGAGGATCCGGATCGGCCGGAGGTTGACGTACTGGTGGAACTCGCGGCGGATGGGGATCAGCAGGCCCCACAGGGTGACGTCGTCGGGGATGTCAGGGGCGCCCACCGCCCCGAGCAGGACGCCGTCGCCGGAGGCGAGCTGCTCGATGCCGTCGACGGGCATCATCCGGGAGTGGGCCCGGTAGTGGTCGGAGCCCCACCCCCGTTCGCGCCAGTCGACGGTGAAGCCGTGCGCCTGCGCCAGCGCGTCGACGCAGCGCAGCGCGGACGGCATGACCTCCTGGCCGATGCCGTCGCCGGCGATCACGTCGATGGTGTAGTGCCGTGTCCTCGTCACCAGGTCCTCCGCAGCGTCGTGGGCGCGGGAAAGGCGGGCGCCTTCCGCGCATGGCGCAGATCATAGCGCCCCGGCCGGCCCGCCCGGTGTGCGGGCGGCCCGCCCCGGGCCCGCGGTTGGCGCGGGGCGGCCCCGGGCAGCACAATGGGAGGCAGCCATCCCGAGCGGCCGAGGGACCTGGACCGACGACGCCGCAGCAACCGTGGTCGACGTCGCAGACCGCACGGTGCTACCGCCAGGACCGATGGGGCACCGCACCCCCGGCACCCCCGCCGGGACCCTCCTGACGCCCGGGACCGTCCAGCGGCACCACTCGCACGAGGAGCTTCCCCATGGCCGACCACCAGTTCGGGTTCCGCACCCGCGCCCTGCACGCCGGGGGCACCCCCGACGCCGAGCACGGCGCCCGCGCGGTCCCGATCTACCAGACCACCTCGTTCGTCTTCAAGGACGCCGACGACGCCGCCAACCTGTTCGCCCTGCAGAAGTACGGCAACATCTACTCCCGCATCGGCAACCCGACCGTCGCGGCGTTCGAGGAGCGCATCGCGTCCCTCGAGGGCGGCATCGGCGCCGTGGCCACCGCCTCCGGCATGTCCGCCGAGTTCCTCGTGTTCGCCGCGCTCGCCCAGGCCGGGGACCACATCGTGGCCTCCGCCCAGCTCTACGGGGGCACGGTCACCCAGCTGGACGTCACCCTGCGCCGCTTCGGGATCGAGACCACGTTCGTCCCCGGCACCGACCCCGCCGACTACCGGGCGGCGGTGCGCCCGGGCACCAAGGCCGTCTACACGGAGGTCGTGGCCAACCCCTCCGGCGACGTCGCGGACCTGGAGGGCCTGGCGGCGGTCGCGCACGAAGCCGGCGTGCCGCTGGTCGTCGACTCGACCATGACCCCGCCGTACCTGGTCCGCCCGATCGAGCACGGGGCGGACATCGTCATCCACTCGGCCACCAAGTTCCTGGGCGGGCACGGCACCACGCTGGGCGGGGTCGTCGTCGAGTCCGGCCGCTTCGACTGGGCGAACGGCAACTTCCCGTCCATGACGGAGCCGGTGCCCACGTACAACGACGTCACCTGGTGGGGGAACTTCGGGGAGTACGGATTCCTGACCCGGCTGCGCACCGAGCAGCTGCGGGACATCGGCCCCGCCCTGGCGCCCCAGTCTGCCTGGAACCTGCTCCAGGGCGTGGAGACGCTGCCGCAGCGCATGGACGCGCACCTGGCCAACGCGCGGGCCGTCGCGCGGTGGCTGGAGGAGGACCCCCGGGTCTCCTACGTCAACTGGGCCGGGCTGCCGAGCCACCCCCACCACGAGCGGGCCCGGCGGTACCTGCCCCTCGGCCCGGGCTCCGTGTTCGCGTTCGGGGTCTCCCCCACGGACCGACTCGGAGGGCGGGAGGTCGGCGCGCGCTTCATCGAGAACCTGCAGCTGGCCAGCCACCTCGCCAACATCGGCGACGCCCGCACCCTCGTCCTGCACCCCGCCTCGACCACGCACCAGCAGCTGAGCGCCGAGCAGCTGGTCGGCGCGGGGGTGCGGGAGGACCTCATCCGCCTGTCGGTGGGCCTCGAGGACGTCGAGGACATCCTCTGGGACCTCGACCAGGCCCTCACGGCGGCCACGGGCCTGCCTCGGGAGACCCCCGGCCGCGCGGCCGGCGCCCCGGCCGGTGCCACCGCCGACGACACCGCCGCTGCCGACGTCCCTGCCGACGTCACGACCGAAGGAGCGCTCCGATGACCGCCGAGACCCGCACGTGGACGGGGCCGAGCGCGCCCGAGCGGCTGAGCATCCTGCACGGCACCGAGTCGATCGCCGTCGTGGGCGCGTCCGACAAGCCGTCCCGCGCCTCCTACTTCGTCTCGACCTACCTGCTGTCCTCCTCGCCGTACCGGGTGTACTTCGTCAACCCGACGCTGCGGGAGATCATGGGCCGGCCCGTCTACCCGTCCCTCGCGGACCTGCCGGAGACTCCCGACGTCGTCGACGCGTTCCGGCGCCACGACGATCTCCCCGGCGTGGCCCGCGAGGCCGTGGCCGTCGGGGCGAGGACCCTGTGGCTGCAGCTGGGGTCCTGGCACGAGGAGGCCGCCCGGATCGCCGAGGAGGGCGGGCTCTCCGTGGTCATGGACCGCTGCCTGAAGATCGAGCACGCCCGCTTCCACGGCGGGCTCCACCTGGCCGGCTTCAACACCGGGGTCATCTCGTCGAAGCGCCAGGTCCTGTCCTGAACGCGGAACGGCTCCGTGCGCCCCGGGGCGCACGGAGCCGTTCCGCGTCCGGCGAGGGTGCGGCCGCTACACGCGCTCGACGACGAACGCCACGTCCGTGTTCAGGCTCTGGCTGACCACGCAGTACCGCTCGGTCGACTTGGCCAGCCGCTGGAGAGTGGCGTCGTCGGCGTCGGTGTCGAGGCGGACGGTGAGGACGACGTCCTGGACCCCCACGGCCACGGACCGGTCCAGGCCCAGCGTCCCGCGGGCGTCGAACATGCCCTCCGCGCGGAGCTCGGCCGACCGGATCGGCACGCCCATGGCCGTCGCCACGCTGCGCAGGGTCACGCCCGCGCAGGCTGCGAGCGCGTCGAGGAGCATGTCCCCGGAGCAGGCGTCGCTGCCGTCACCGCCGGTGGCGGCGTGCAGGCCGGCCCGCACCGGCCCGGCCCACGTGTCGACGGTGCTCGTGAGCCCGGGGTCGCGGAAGTCGCCGCGGGCGCCCAGGGGCGTGCGGGCCTCCTCGGGGTGCTCCCGGTAGTGTTCCTTAAGGGGGGCCTGCAGCTGTCGCAGGGCCGAGGCGTCGATGTCCGTACGAGATTCCATGGCCCCACTGTAGATGGGCCGGGGCCGGGGCCGCCACGCGGTCCCGGCCCCGGCCTGTTGCTCCGTGCCCGTCAGCGGGTCCTCGTGGGCTTCTGCGCCAGCTCCTCCCAGTAGCCGCGGGTGGTGACCACGTCGGTGCCGTCCCACGCGCCGAGCCCGGACAGGCCCGGGACGTCGCCGCTGTGGAAGATCGGCTCGAGCCCCTGCTTGCGCTGGGCCTCGTAGTTCCGGAGCACCCGGACGGCCACGCCGGCGAGCAGGACCAGGGCCACCAGGTTGATGGTGGCCATGACCGCCATGAACAGGTCGGCCAGGGACCAGACGAGGTCCAGGGCCAGCACGGCGCCGCCGAAGACGAACACCAGCACGAGCACGCGGTAGGCGGTCATCGCCGCGGGCGAGCCCGTGAGGAAGCGAACGTTGGACTCGCCGTAGTAGTAGTTGCCGATCACGGACGTGAACGCGAACAGGAAGATCGCCACGGTCAGGAAGTGCACCGCCCAGCTGCCCAGCTGCAGGGCCAGCGCGGACTGGGTCAGGGACGCGCCCTCCCGGCCGCCGAACTCGGGGTTGGAGAGGAGCACGATGAACGCGGTGATCGAGCAGATCAGCCAGGTGTCGAAGTACACGCCGAGGGCCTGCAGGAAGCCCTGCTTCGCCGGGTGGGACACGGACGCGGTGGCGCCGGCGTTGGGGGCCGACCCCATGCCGGCCTCGTTGGAGAACAGGCCGCGCTTCATGCCCTGGATGATGACGCCGATCAGCCCGCCGGTGACGAACTCACGGATGCCGAAGGCCCCCTCGAGGATCCGGCCGAGCACGGCGGGGACCTCGCCGAGGTTCAGGAAGACCACGAGCAGGCCCAGCAGGAGGTAGAGCACCGCCATGATCGGGACGACGATCTCGGAGACCGCGGAGATCCGGCGGATGCCGCCGAAAATGATCGCGGCGGTCAGCCCCACGAGCACGGCGCCGACCAGGATCCGGAACCACAGGGCCTCCGCCGCGGCGATGTCCACGCCGAGGGAGCCGCCGAGCGCGTCCACGATCGAGTTGGACTGCACGGAGTTGAACACGAACCCGTAGGTGAGGGTGATGACGACCGCGAAGAGCAGCCCCATCCAGCGCGCGCCGAGGCCGCGCTCCATGTAGTAGGCGGGCCCGCCCACGTAGCCGGTGGGCGCCTTGATCTTGTAGAGCTGGCCCAGCAGGGACTCCGTGAACGCGCTGGCCGCGCCGATGCCGGCGATCACCCACATCCAGAACACGGCGCCCGGCCCGCCCAGGCTGATGGCGATCGCGACGCCGGCGATGTTGCCGGTGCCCACCCGGGACGCGGCGGAGACGGTGAAGGCACGGAACGCGGAGATGCCCTTCTGGCCGTCCTCGGCCAGACCGGGCTTGTCGTTGAGCACCCGGAACATCTCCGGGACCAGCCGCAGCTGCACCACGCCGGTGCGGACGGTCAGGTAGAGGCCCACCCCGATGAGGATGGCGAAGACCACGTTCCACACCCAGCCGCCGAGGGTGCCCACGAGATCGGTGACGAGTTCCATTGCAGCTCCGAACTGTGACGGACGCGGGTCCCCGGCGTGGGGTCTGCGGGGCCCGCGTGAACGACCGGGCGCAGCGGTTGCGCGCCCCGACGGAACTCTAGTGGAAGTGACCCGCGTCTCGATGCCCCCGCGGGCCCCGCGATCACGGCCGACGGCGACCGGCACGGGCCGGAGCGGGTCAGATCACGCGCACGGCGCCCTTGTCCGCGGAGGTGACCATCGAGGCGTAGGCGCGCAGGGCCTTGGAGACCTGACGCTCGCGCGGCTTCGTGGGGTACCACGGGGCCGGCCCCCTGGCCTGCCGCCGGGCGGCCAGCGTCGCGTCGTCCACGTTCACGCGCAGCACGCGCCGGGCGACGTCGATCTCGATCTCGTCGCCGGTCTCAATGAGGCCCACGGCGCCGCCGGCGGCGGCCTCCGGGGAGATGTGCCCGATCGAGAGGCCGGAGGTGCCGCCGGAGAAGCGGCCGTCGGTGATGAGCGCGCACTCCCGGCCGAGGCCGAGACCCTTGAGGTAGGAGGTCGGGTAGAGCATCTCCTGCATGCCCGGACCGCCCTTGGGGCCCTCGTGGGTGATGACCACGATGTCGCCGGGCTCCACGTTCTTGGACAGGATCTCGAAGACGGCCTCGTCCTGGGACTCGACCACGAAGGCCCTGCCCACGAAGTGGAACAGCTCCTCGTCGATGCCGGCGGTCTTGATGACCGCCCCGTCCTCGGCGATGTTGCCGTAGAGGATCGCCAGGCCGCCGTCCTGCGTGTAGGCGTGTTCCACCGAGCGGATGCAGCCGTCCTCGCCGTCGAGGTCGAGGGACTCGAACGTGTTGGCCGTGGAGAACGCCTGCGTGGTGCGCACGCCGCCGGGCGCGGCGTGGAAGAGCGCCCGGGCACGCTCCGAGGACCGGCCGCTGCGGACGTCCCACTCGTCCAGCCAGGTGGCGAGGTCCGGGGCGTGCACCGCGTGCACGTCCTCGTTGAGCAGGCCCGCACGGCGCAGCTCGCCGAGGAGCGCGGGGATCCCGCCGGCGCGGTGCACGTGCTCGATGTGGAACCGGGTGGAGTTCGGCGCGACCTTGCACAGGCAGGGCACCCGGCGGGACAGGGCGTCGATGTCCGGGAGGGTGAAGTCGACCTCGCCCTCCTGTGCCGCGGCGAGGATGTGCAGGATCGTGTTGGTGGATCCGCCCATGGCGATGTCCAGGGCCATGGCGTTCTCGAACGCGGCCTTGGTGGCGATGTTGCGCGGGAGCACGGACTCGTCGTCCTGCTCGTAGTACCGGCAGCACAGGTCCACCACCCGGCGGCCGGCCTCGAGGAAGAGCTCCTTGCGGGCCACCTGGGTGGCCAGCGTGGTGCCGTTGCCGGGCAGGGACAGGCCGAGGGCCTCGGTGAGGCAGTTCATGGAGTTGGCGGTGAACATGCCCGAGCAGGACCCGCAGGTGGGGCAGGCGTTGCGCTCGATCTGGCCCAGCTGCTCGTCGGTGACGGACTCGTCGACGGCCATGGACATCGCGTCCACGAGGTCCAGGCGGTGCTCCACGACGCCCTCGACGCCCTCGCCGGACTCCATGGGCCCGCCGGAGACGAAGACCACCGGGATGTTCAGCCGCAGCGCGGCCAGCAGCATGCCCGGCGTGATCTTGTCGCAGTTGGAGATGCAGACCAGGGCGTCGGCCCGGTGGGCGTTGACCATGTACTCCACGGAGTCCGCGATGATGTCGCGGGAGGGCAGGGAGTAGAGCATGCCGTCGTGGCCCATCGCGATGCCGTCGTCGACCGCGATGGTGTTGAACTCCTTGGCCACGCCCCCCGCCTCCCGGATCGCGGAGGCCACGAGGTCGCCCATGTCCTTGAGGTGCACGTGGCCCGGCACGAACTGCGTGTAGGAGTTCGCGATCGCGACGATCGGTTTCCCGAAGTCGTCGTCGCCCATGCCGGTGGCGCGCCACAGGGCGCGGGCGCCGGCCATGTTGCGGCCGTGGGTCGAGGTGCGGGAGCGGAGGTGGGGCATGGCGGAGCTGGGTCTCCTCGGTCGGGGATGTCCGGTGGCGGGGCGGGCGACGCACGGGCCGTGGGGCGCCCGGGCCGGCCGCCGGCGGTCCGCCGTCCAGAATACGCTTCTCGACCGCAACGTCCTGGTGGGCGGACCCGCGTCTCACGATGTGACCGTTGCTCCGCGCCGCCTCCTACACTGGGGCCAGCCGCGCAGCCCCAGGAGGAGCCGACCATGAGCCACCACCCGACGCCCCCACGGCCGGACGACGGCGCCGCGTTCAGCGTGGACCTGCGCGAGGCCCTCGACCCGCTGGTGATGGCCCTGGACGTCGGCTCCACGGGCAGCCGGGGCGGTCTGCACGACGCCACGGGGACCCCCGTGCGGGGCTACCGGCACAAGATCGAGCACGAGTTCACCACCGCGGCGGACGGGACCTCCGTGATCGACCCCGACCAGGTGACGGAGGAGCTCGCGGCGGTCCTCGACCTCGTCCTGGCCGACCCCGCGCTGGCCGGCCGGGTCGCGGGCGTCGCCCTGGACACCTTTGCGTCCTCGCTGGTCGGCGTCGGGGCCGACGGCGCCGCGGTCACCACGTGCTTCACCTACGCCGACTCCCGGTGCGCCGAGCAGCTGGCCGGGCTGCGCGGCGAGCTCGACGAGCCCGCCGCCCTGCAGCGCACGGGCGCCCGCCTGCACACCTCGTACCTGGCCCCGCGGCTGCGGTGGCTCCGGGAGACGGACCCGGAGGCGTGGGGGCGGGCCCGGCGGTGGATGTCCCTGGGCGAGTACGTGCACCTGCGCCTGCTGGGCACCGCGCGCGCCGGGACCGCCACGGCCGCGTGGACCGGGATGCTGGACCGCCGCACGGGCCGGTGGGACGAGCCCCTGCTCCTGGCCTGCGGGCTGGACGCGGAGCAGTTCAACCCGCTCGCCGACCCGCACGAGCCGATCCCGGACGTCGCCGCGTCCGTGGCCGAGCGCTGGCCGGTCCTCGAGGGCGCGGCGTGGTTCGCGCCGGTGGCCGACGGGCTGAGCGCGAACCTCGGCACGGGCGGCACCGACGCCTCGACGATGGTCGTCTCCACCGCCACCTCGGGGGCCGCGCGCGTGCTGCTGCACCACGTCCCCGAGCGGGTGCCGGCCGGGCTGTGGTGCTACCGCGTCGACGCGCGGCGGTGCCTGCTGGGCGGGGCTCTCAACGACGTCGGCCGCGCGCTCGCCTGGCTCGAGCGCACGGTGACCCTGCCGGAGGGCACCACGCTCGCGGACGTCGCCGCCGCGGACGTGTCCGGATCCACCCCCGTGGTCCTGCCGTTCTTCACGGGCGAGCGCTCGACGGGCTGGGCCGGCGGCGCCCGGGCGGTGTTCACCGGCGTCTCGGCCTCCAGCACCGGGGCCGACCTGGCCCGCGGGGTGCTCGAGGGCGTCGCGGTCTCGTACGCCCGGGTGGCCGAGCAGCTCGAGGACGCCGCCGGCGGCGTGGACCGCGTGGTGGCCTCCGGCAGCGCGTCGCAGGACGTGCCGGAGCTGCTGCAGCTGCTCGCCGACGCCCTCGGCAAGCCGGTGGCGCGGGCCGAGTTCAAGCGGGCGACCCTGCGCGGCACCGCCCTGCTCGCCCTCGAGAGCCTCGCCCCGGGCGTGGAGCGGGCCTCCCCGCCCTACGGGCCGGAGCACCGGCCGGTGCCCGGACGCGCGGAGCACTACCGCGCCGCGCGCGCCCGCTTCGAGGAGCTTTACGGCGCGGTCGTCGGCTCCTGACCCGGCCGGGCGGCTCGGCGTCGCCTGGGTGCCGGCCGGGCGTTCCCTCACACTCGGACACAATGGTGTACCTCCGCTAATACCGTGGCCCCGGCACGGCCGCTTTCCTACCGTGGAGCCTGTGGGTGCGGGTGGGTGCTCCCTCCGGAGCTCGAGCACCCTGCTGCACCCCCTACCCCCGCACCCCCGCACCGCACGGAAGGAACCACGATGGAGGACTCCCTGGGCCGGGAACAGGCCGTCGGACTGCACCGGGCGCTCGAGCGGGCGTCGATCGGGCACCGCCGGCTCTGGATCCGCTACCTGTACCTGGGCGGGACGGCCGACGAGCTCGAGGTCAGCGCGTACCTGCACCAGTGCCTGGACCTGCCGGTCCGTGAGCGGGACCTGCTGAGCTGGGCGGCCAACACCCTCCTCGACCGCCGGTACCACCCGCGCGTGCCCTCGAGCGCCGACCTCCTGCGCCACGGCACCGGCCGCGGCGCCCCGGAACGCACCGCCTGAGCGCACGCCCCCCGGCCGCCGCGGCACGGATCCAGCGGCGCGGACCCGGCGGCACGGGCCGAGGCCGACTCAGCCCGCGCCGACGAGCAGCAGGGTCGCCCCGAACACCAGGCCCGAGACCACGAGCACCACGGTGGTGTAGCCCAGGATGTCGCGGATCTTGAGCCCGGCGATGGCCAGCAGCGGCAGCGCCCAGAACGGCTGGATCATGTTGGTCCACTGGTCGCCGTAGGAGATCGCCATGATCACCACGGCCGGGTCCACGTCGAGGCGGGCGCCGGCGTCCAACAGGATCGGGGCCTGCACGGCCACCTGCCCGCCGCCGGAGGGGACGAAGAAGTTTACGAACCCCGCCGAGAGGAACGCGAGCAGCCCCAGCGTCTGGGGCGTGGCGACGGCCACGACCGAGTCGGAGAGCACCTGGATCAGACCGGTCGCCGCCATCATCCCCATGATCCCGGCGTAGAGCGGGAACTGCAGGAGGATGTCGCCCACGTTCGCGGCGGCGTTCTTGATCAGCGCCATGACCTCGAAGGCGTTGCGCGCGAGCAGGAAGATCAGGCCCAGGAACATCCAGTTCACGACGTCGAGCGTCACCGTCCCGCCCTCGGCGAAGTGCAGCACCAGGTAGCCGGCGAGCGCCAGCCCCACGACCAGGGTGGGGGCCCGGCTGGCGTCGAGCCGGTCGGCGGGGGTGACGACCTCCTCCTCGGTGACCGTCTGCTCCGAGGCGGCGAGGGCGGCGGCGGTCATCCGGTGGGCGGGTTCCACGGCCCGGGGCGCGATGAGCCACAGGGCCAGCGCGACGAGGACCACGGTGGCGACGACGGCGGTGAGGTTCCAGGCGGAGAACGTGGTCTCGGTGATGGGCACGGTGCGTCCGAGCTGCTCCTCGATGAAGGAGCCGGGGGTGGCCGCGGTGAGCGGCCCGGACCCGGAGTAGCCCATGTGCCAGACCACGAATCCGGAGAACCCGGAGGCCACGAGCATCGGGAAGCTCAGCTCCAGGCCGCGGCGGTCCCCCGCGGCGGCGACGTCGCGGGCGAGCAGGGCGCCGACGACGAGGCCGAGCCCCCACGTGATGAGGGAGGCGACCGCCGCGACCAGGAACACGAACACGTACGCCTGGAGGGGAGTCCGGGGCACCTGCGCCAGGGCGCCGAGCAGCCGGCGCACGGGACGGGTGTTGGCGAGGGCGTGGCCCAGCAGCAGGATCAGCGCCATCTGCGTCATGAACGCGAGCAGCCCGGCGAGCCCCTCGCCCCAGCCGCGCAGCACGTCGGCGGGTCCGGCGTCGGTGAGCAGCAAAGCCATGAGCCCGACGGCGACGCTCAGCAGGATGGCGAAGTTCAGCGCGGACGGGATGTACTTCTCGACGACCGAGTTGACGGGCCGCATCGCCCGGGCGATCGCGGGTTCACGGGTGCCGGTGCTCATGGCGGGGACTCCTGCTGTCGGCGGGCGCGCGGGCGACCACGCCCTCCCCCGCCGGCCGCGGCGCGGCGGGGTCGGCGGGGGTGATCGTGGTCACCGGCGGGGGACGGGACCAGTATTCAGGTGGCGGGCAGGATCGTGGCGGTGCACTCGCCGAAGTCGATGACGGAGGCGCCGGGGCCGGGCGCGGTGCCGGTGAGGGTCACGCTCTGGCCGTCGGCCAGGAACGTCATCTCGGTGCCGCCGGGCAGGGCGAACGGCTCCTTGCCGCCCCAGGAGAGCTCCAGGAAGGACCCGCGCTGGTCCTTCTCCGGGCCGGAGACGGTGCCGGAACCGAAGAAGTCCCCCGGGCGCAGGGACGCGCCGTTGACGCTCATGTGCGCGACCATCTGGGGTGCGGTCCAGTACAGGGTGGACGCCGGGGGGTGCGAGACGGTCCGGCCGTCCACGCTCACGCCCAGGGTGATGTCCAGCCCCCACGGCTCCTTGCCCTCGTCGTCGAGGTAGGGGGCGAGCTCGTGCTCGCGCGCCGGGGGCGCCACGCGGGCCGCGGACAGGGCCTGCCAGGGCACGACCCACAGCGAGATCGAGGACGCGAAGGACTTGCCCAGGTAGGGGCCCAGGGGGACGTACTCGTAGGCCTGGATGTCGCGGGCGGACCAGTCGTTGAACAGCACCACCCCGAAGAGGTGCTCGGTCGCCGCCTGCTCCAGGGAGACCTCCCCGGCCGGGGCCGCCCCGCCGAGGACGAAGCCGAGTTCCGCCTCGATGTCCAGGCGGCGGGAGGGGCCGAAGCGGGGCGGCCCGTCCTGCTCGGGGCGCAGGCCCTTGGGCCGGGGGAAGTCCATGCCGGAGGGGATCACGGTGCCGGCCCGGCCGTGGTAGCCCACGGGCAGGTGCTTCCAGTTGGGCAGCAGCGGGGCCTGGTCCGGACGGAACATCCTCCCCACGTTGGAGGCGTGGTGCTCGGAGGCGTAGTAGTCGACGTAGTCGGCCACCGTGAACGGCATGTGCAGGGTGATCCCGTCCACCGGGTGGGAGGCCTGCTCCACCGTGTCCGCGAGCCCGTCGGCGGTCACGACCTCGACGAGCCACGCCCGCAGCGCGGTCCAGGTCCCGTGGCCGGCCGCGAGCAGTGCATCCAGGTTCGGGGCCGACACCGCCGTGCGCGCGGCGCCGTCGAGCCCCTCCACCGTGGCGGCCAGGGCGGCGACGTCGATCGCCCGGTCTCCCAGGCGCACCCCCAGGCGCGGGTCCCCGCCGGTGGGCGAGAAGGAGGCGTAGGGCAGGTTCTCGGGGCCGAAGCCCTCGGCGGCGAAGCGGTTGGCGGCGGTGCTCACGGGGTGGATCTCCTTGGACGTGGGGGACGGTGGTGACACGGCGCCCTCCCGCCCCGGTGGTCCCGGGGCGGGAGGGCGCCGTGTCAGGTGAGGCCGTGCGGGAACAGGCCCAGGCGCTCGAGGCTGGCGGCGGGCTCGCCGACACTGCACGTGCCGAACGAGACGAAGGATTCACGCCAGGCCCCGTCGGAGGCCCGGGCGAGCTCGACCAGCGGTTCCGGGTCGGTCTCGGTGAGCAGCCGGGCCACCCGTTCGGCGGGCTCGTGGGCGCGGGCGGCCTCGGTGGCCATCGCGATGTTGAGGAAGCCGTGGTGGGTGAACCCCGTGGCGGGGTTCGTGTGCCGCACGGCCTCGTGCAGCCCGGCGGTGAGCTTGAACGGGATCCTCGCGGCCACGGCCCCGGTGAGCACCGCGGCCAGCTGCTCGGGGCTGGGGAACAGGTGCGCCTCGATCCCACCGGTGCGGTGCTTGAGGCGCAGCCCGGTCCCCTCCAGCAGCTCCAGCGCCCCGCCGCGGACCTGGTCCGCAGTCAGCTCCACGTAGACCGGGAGGTTCTGCACCCGGGCCGCTTCGGCGATCTGCGCCCTCCAGGTGTCGGTGTCCGACGGGTCGGTCCTGAGCTCGACCGAGACGACCTGCAGCTCCGGACCGAGCTCCCCGGCCTCTTCCAGGGCTGCGTGCAGCTGCCCGGCGGGAACGACGGCGGAGACCTCCACGGGCCTCCCCTCCCGGTCGAGGCCGGCCGCGATGCGCCGGGCCTCCGGCAGGTCGTGCAGCGCCAGCACGGCCGGCCCCACGGCGGCGACGAGCGGGTCCGCCCACCGCGCCACGTGGTCCGCGACGGCCTTCTGCAGCGGGGCGAGTCCGGGCGGGAAGGTCGCGGCGTCGTCGAAGAACCCGACGAACTGGGCCGGGACGCGCCGCTCCGCGGTCTCCGTGGTCGGGGCGGCGCTCACGAGTTCGACCAGAGCCCGCCGGTCCACTCCCGGCCGGGGGTCCAGGACGTGACGTACTTGCCGTCGTCGCCGGCCAGGCCGGCCTCGCCCAGCTCCAGCGGGGCGAAGGTGTCGACCATGACGGCGGTCTCGTCGAAGTACTCCACGCCCAGGGACTTCTCGATCGCCCCGGGCTGCGGGCCGTGCGGGTGCCCGCCCGGGTGCAGGGAGATCGACCCCCTGCCGATGCCCGAGCCCTTGCGCGCCTCGTAGTCCCCGTCCACGTAGAACATGACCTCGTCCGAGTCCACGTTCGAGTGGTAGTAGGGCACCGGGACGGCCAGCTCGTGGTAGTCGACCTTCCGGGGCACGAAGTTGCAGATCACGAAGTTGCGCCCCTCGAAGACCTGGTGCACGGGCGGCGGCTGGTGCACCTTGCCGGTGATCGGCATGTAGTCCTTGATGTTGAAGGTGTACGGGTAGAGGCACCCGTCCCAGCCCACCACGTCGAAGGGGTGCTGCGGCAGGACGTGGACCGTCCCGTCCAGGCCCGAGGGGCCGCGGCCGCGGTGCTTGACGTAGACGTCCACGTCGGTCTCGTCCCGCAGGAGCACGCCGGAGGGACCGTGCAGGTCGCGCTCGCAGTAGGGGGCGTGCTCGAGCAGCTGCCCGTACTTGGAGAGGTAGCGGTGCGGCGGAGTGATGTGGGAGTTCGCCTCCACGAAGTAGAGCCGGGCCGTCTCCCCCTCCCGCAGCACCCAGCGGTGGATCGTGGCGCGCGGGATCATGACGTAGTCGCCCTCGACGGCCTCGAGCGGGCCGAACTGGGTCTCCACCAGGGCGGAGCCGCGCTCCACGTAGACGCACTCGTCGCCCACGGCGTTCTTGTACAGCGGGGAGGTCTTCCCCACCCAGGCGTAGGAGAGCCGCACGTCCGGGTTGCCCATCACCAGCCGGCGGCCGGTCACCGCGTCGGTCCCGGCGGCCTGCTCCTCGGTGCACAGCTCGTGCAGCTTCACGTGGCGCGGCAGCAGCGGGTCGTTGGGGGTCAGGGTCTGGTCGGGCAGCTCCCAGCCGCGGGTCCCGACGATCGCCGAGGGGATGTGCCGGTGGTAGAGCAGCGACGAGTCGGAGGAGAAGCCCTCCTCGCCCATGAGCTCCTCGTAGAGGATCCTGCCCTCGTCGTCCTTGAACAGGGTGTGACGCTGCCGGGGCACCGGGCCCAGCTGCCGGTAGTAGGCCATGGCCGTCTCCTTGCGTGTGGCGGTCTGTGATCCAGCTCTCCCCCAGATAGTAAAGCGTTGTATTATATGGGGCAACCCCTCCCCTAGAATCGACACCATGCCCCTCGCCGACCGCACCGAGCCCCCAGCGACGCCCACCGAGGCGCCCACCGAGGCGCCCACCGAGGCGTCCACCGCGACGCCCTCCGCCGCCGCGCTGCCCGACTACTGGTCCTTCGTCCGGGCCGCCCAGCGCCGGATCTCCGAGGAGTTCCCCGACGCCGACCTCGCGGCCAACCGGGTGTTCCTCTCGCTCAACCGGTCCTCGTCCACCGCGGTCTACGACTTCGAGTCGTCGATCCACCGCCCCGCCGGCGGGACCTGGTCGAGCTTCCGGCTGCTCCTGGCCCTCTGGGTGGCCGGCCCCCTCAACCCCCACGAGGCCGCCCGCCTGACGGGGATGAGCCGCGCGGCGGTCTCCAACCTGACGGGCACGCTGGTCGGCAAGGACCTGCTCCGGCGCGAGGCCTCCGCCGCCGACGGCCGGTCCGTGACCCTGCACCTCACCGAGGCCGGGCAGGAGAAGATCCGCACGGCGTTCCGGGCCCAGAACGACCGGGAGAGCCAGTGGGCCGAGGCCCTCACCGAGGAGGAGCAGCACACGCTCGTGACGCTGCTGGAGAAGCTCATGGAGCAGCGCGAGCGGATCGGCGCCCGCGCCCGCAAGTAGCCCCGCGGGCGGAGCACCCCCGGGACCGCAGATCTGCCCGGGCGCACCGCCGAGGCCCAGGAAGCGCTCGTCCTGGCGGCCCAGCAGCGCTGACCACCCTCTCGCCGGATGACCCGCCGGGGCCCGGGCGACCACGAAAAATCGTGGTCACCCGGGCCCCGGCGGGTCATCGGGCCATTCCGGGGTCAGGAGCGTCGAGCTCCGTCCGCACTGCACTCCGGGCGCCCACGCATCCCCCTCCGGGCACCGTCCCCGTGCCGGGCCGGACCTCGGACGGACTGGCCCCGCCACGGTGAGCCTGGCCCCATGACCACGCTGCCCGGCCGGCTCCTGACCCTTGAAGCGCTGCAGGACCTCGGCCTCTCGCCGTCCACCGTCACCCGGGCCGTCCGCCGGGGCGACCTCCTCCGGATCCGGCAGGGGGTGTACGCGACACCGTCCTGGTGGCGGGACCTGGGAGCGGAGGGACGGCTGCGGCAAATGCACGCCGCCCTGGCCCTGCGCGCCGCCACCGCCCCGGTGTTCGGGCACTCCTCGGCGGCCCTGCTCCACGGCCTGGACCTGCTGCACCGACCGGCGGCACCGCACGTCGTCTCTCCTCCCGGCCGCGGTTCCCGGAACAACCGGACCTGCGTCCACCACTGGGCCGAGCTGCCGCCGGAGCACATCGTCCGGGTGGGCGGGCTGCTGGCCACGTCCGTGCCCCGCACCGTGCTGGACTGCGCGTCCACCCTGCCCCTCCGCGAGGCGGTGGTGACCGCCGACCACGCCCTCCGCCGGGGCACCGAGCGCGCGGAGCTGCTCGCCCTGCTCGAGCGCCGCGCCGGCGCGCCGGGGTGCCGCCGGGCCCGGCGGGTGCTCGACCTCGCCGACGGTCGCTCCGAGTCGCCCGGCGAGACGCTGACCCGGCTGGTGCTGCTCCGCGCGCGACTGCCCCGGCCGGAGCTGCAGGTGCGCATCCGGACGCCGCACGGCCTGTACCGCGGGGACTTCGGGTGGCGGGTGCAGCGCCTGCTCCTGGAGTTCGACGGCGACACCAAGTACTACGACCACGGCCCCACCGACCGGGTCCTCGTGCAGGAGCGGCGGCGGGAGAAGGACCTCGCCAATGCCGGGTGGCGGATCCCGCGGACGGACTGGGCCACCGTGGTACACCGGCCGGACGACCTGGTGGCCCTCGTGCGCAGGGAGCTCGACGCGCGTGACCTCAGGATCATCGAATGACCCGTGGGGGCCCGGGTGACCACGAGAATTCGTGGTCACCCGGGCCCCCGCGGGTCGGCGGACGGGACGCGGGTCAGTCGCGGTAGAGCAGCAGCGCCTCGCCCTGGCCGCCGCCGCCGCACAGCGACACCGCGGCCCGGCCGGAGCCCCGGCGGGAGAGCTCGAACGCCGCGTGCAGCGCCAGCCGGGCCCCGGAGGCGCCGATCGGGTGCCCGACGGCCACGGCGCCGCCGTGGATGTTGGCCTGCTCCTGCGGGTAGTCGAGGTCGCGCAGCGACTGGATCAGCACGGACGCGAACGCCTCGTTGATCTCGATGAAGTCCAGGTCCTGCACGGACCAGCCGGCCCGCTCGAGCGCGGCCTCGATCGCCCGTGACGGCTGGGAGTGCAGCGAGGTGTCGGGCCCGGCCACCTGGCCCGGGGCACCGACCACGGCCAGGTACTCGAGGCCGTGGCGCTCGGCGTACTCCCGGCTGGTCAGGACCACGGCGGCCCCGCCGTCCGAGAGCGGCGAGGAGTTGCCGGCGGTGATCGTGCCGTCCTTCGCGAACGCGGGGCGCAACCTCGCCATGGACTCCGCGCTGGAGTCGGGGCGCACGCCCTGGTCGGTGTCGACGACCAGCGGCTCGCCCTTGCGCTGCGGGACGGACACGGGGGCGATCTCGTCGCGGAAGACGCCCTCCTCCGCGGCGCGGGCCGCGCGCTGGTGGCTCCGGGCGGCGACCTGGTCCTGCTCCTCGCGGGAGATCGAGCGCTCGCTGTTGCCGGACTCGGTGAGCGAACCCATGGACACGCACGCGGCGACGTCGACGAGCCCGTCCTTGGCCACGGCGTCCTCGAGCTTGAGGTCGCCGTAGCTCTTGCCCTGCCGCACGCCCATCGCGAGGTGCGGGGCGTTGGTCATGGACTCCTGGCCGCCGGCCACGACGATCTCGGCCTCGCCCGCGCGGATCATCCGGGCGGCGTTGGTGATCGCCACGAGCCCGGAGAGGCAGACCTTGTTGACGGTCTCGGCGGGCACGCTCAGCGGGATGCCCGCGGTGACGGCCGCCTGGCGGGCCGGGTTCTGCCCGGCGCCGGCCTGCAGGACGTGGCCCATGAGCACGTAGTCCACCTGTTCGGGGGCGATCCCGCCGCGCTCGAGCGCGGCCCGGATGGCGTGGGCGCCCAGCTCGGCCGCGGTGAAGGACGCCAGGTGGCCCAGGATCTTGCCCTGGGGCGTGCGGGCGCCGGACAGGACGACGACGTCGGTGGCGGTGCTCATCGGTTCTCCTCAGCGCCGCCGGCGGCGGCGGTCTCGGTGGGGACGGTGTCGGGGGTGACGTCCTGCAGGTCCGTGCGGAAGGACGCCTCGGTCTTCTCGCGGATCTCGTCCTCGGTGACCCCGGGGGCGAGGCTGCGCAGCACGAGCCCGCCGTCCTCGACGTCGAACACGCACAGGTCCGTGACGATGCGGTCGACCACGCGCACCCCGGTGAGCGGGAGGTCGCACTCGGTCTTGATCTTGGCGGAGCCGTCCTTGGTGACGTGCTCGGTCAGCACGACGACGCGCGGGGTGCCGGCCACCAGGTCCATGGCGCCGCCCATCCCCTTGACCATCTTGCCGGGGATCATCCAGTTGGCGAGGTCGCCGGTGCCGGAGACCTGCATGGCGCCGAGGATCGCGATCTTGACGTGGCCGCCGCGGATCATCCCGAAGGACGTGGCGGAGTCGAAGATGGAGGCCCCGGGCAGCAGCGTGATGGTCTGCTTGCCGGCGTTGATGAGGTCCGGGTCCTCGTCGCCCTCGTAGGGGAACGGGCCCATGCCGAGCACGCCGTTCTCGGACTGCAGCACCACGTCGACGCCCTCGGGCAGGTTGTTGGCCACGAGGGTGGGGATGCCGATGCCGAGGTTGACGTAGTCGCCGTCGGAGAGCTCGACGGCGGCGATCGCCGCCATCTCGTCGCGGGTCCAGCTCATGCCTGGTCTCCGTTCTGCTGGGTGGTCCGCCCGGCGGGGCGGGGGCGGACGGTGCGCTGCTCGATGTCCTTGGGCGCGCCGCTGTACTGCGCGACGTGCTGCACGTAGACGCCCGGGGTCACGATGTGGTCGGGGTGGATGTCGCCGACCGCCACGACGTGCTCGACCTCGGCGAAGGTGACCTTCCCGGCGGTCGCGACGATCGGGTTGAAGTTGCGCGCGGTGTAGCGGTAGACGAGGTTGCCGTCGGTGTCCCCGGTGTGGGCGTGGACCAGGGCGATGTCGGCGACGATGCCGCGCTCCTGCACGTAGGTCTCGCCGTCGAACTCGGCGTGCGGCTTGCCCTCGGCCACCAGGGTGCCGACCCCGGTCTTCGTGTAGAAGGCGGGGATGCCCGCGCCGCCGGCCCGGAGCCGCTCGGCGAGGGTGCCCTGGGGGTTGAACTCGACCTCGAGCTCGCCGTCCAGGTACTGCTGGGCGAACAGCTTGTTCTCGCCCACGTAGGAGGCGAGGACCTTCTTCACTTGGCGGTTCTCGAGCAGGACCCCGAGGCCCTTGCCGTCCACGCCCATGTTGTTCGAGACCACCGTGAGGTCCGTGGCCCCGGAGTCCCGCACCGCGTCGATGAGATCCCGGGGGATCCCGCTCAGCCCGAACCCGCCCACGGCGAGCGTCATGCCGTCCCGCAGGCGTTCCGCCAGCAGCTCGGCGGCGTTGTCTCTGACCTTGGACACCCTTGTCCCTTCCTCTCGTCCGACTGTGACCCAGCACTCAATCTAGGGAGCCTCCACATGCCGGTCAACAGATTTGGCGGGATGACGGCGCTTCTCCTCAGCATCCGGCCATTCGTCCCCCGACTGTCCATATAGTGGAGCCATGGGAGAGGAGCGGACGACGGGCCAGGGGACCCAGGTGGTCCACCGGGTGGGGCAGCTGCTGCGGGCCGTCGCGGGGCGGGAACGGGGCACCACGGTGGCGGAGCTCGCCGCCGAGACCGGGCTGACCCGCCCCACCGTGCACCGGCTGCTCACGGGACTGGCCGAGGAGGGCCTCGTGGACCGCGACGCCGGGACCGGGGCCTGGCAGCTGGGTCCCGAGCTGTACGTGCTGGGCGCGGTGGCGGCCCACCGCTATCCGATCCGGGAGCTGGCCGGGCCCTCGCTGCGCCGGCTCGCGGAGGCCACCGGCGAGAGCGCGTTCCTCTCGGCCCGCCGGGGGCTGGAGACCGTCTGCCTGGCGCGCGTGGAGGGCGCGTTCCCCATCCGCTCCCACGTCCTCTACGAGGGGCTGCGGCTGCCGCTCGGCGTGGCCTCGGCGGGGCTGGCGGTCCTGGCCCACCTCCCGGACGCGGAGGTGGACCGGGTCCTCGCGGCCACGGCCGGGGCCCGCGCCGAGTGGGGCCCGCTGCACACGCCCGAGCGGATCCGGGAGCTGCTCGCGGACGTCCGGCAGGAGGGCTTCGCAGTGAACCCGGGGCTGATCGTCGAGGGCAGCTGGGGCATGGCCGCCGCGGTCTTCGACGCGACGGGCGCGCCGGTCTACGCGCTGAGCCTCACGGGCATCGAGCCCCGGTTCAGCGGCGAGCGGCGGCAGCTCCTGGGCCGGGCCCTGCTCACGGAGGCCCACCGGCTCTCCCGGGAACTGGGTCACCGCTGAGCGGCCCGGACCGGCGGCGGGCCGTCCGGGCCGCCGGACGGTCCGGGCCGCCGGGCTGTCCGGACGGCGGCGCCGCAGTGCGCCGCCGCGGCTCGGGGCGGGCTCAGCGCGCCGTCCAGCCGCCGTCCATCGTGTAGGAGGCCCCGGTGACCATGGACGCGTGCGGTCCGGCCAGCCACGCGACCAGGCTGCCGACGTCCTCCGGGTCCACGAGCTTCTTGATCGGCGTCTCGCCGAGCATGATCCGCTCCACCACCTCGGACTCGGGGATCCCGTGCACCCTCGCCTGGTCGGCGATCTGCTTCTCGACGAGCGGGGTGCGCACGTAGCCGGGGTTGATGCAGTTGCTCGTCACCCCGTGGGCCGCGCCCTCCACCGCGACGGTCTTGGACAGCCCCTCCAGGCCGTGCTTCGCCGAGACGTAGGCGCTCTTGTAGGGGGACGCCCGCAGCCCGTGCACGGAGGAGACGTTGATGACGCGCCCCCACCCCCGCTCGTACATGTGCGGCAGCGCGGCGCGCACCAGCAGGAACGGGGACTCCAGCATCAGCACCAGGATCCGGTGGAAGTCCGCGGGGTCGAACTCCTGGAGAGGGGCGACCTTCTGGATGCCGGCGTTGTTGACCAGCACGTCGACCTCGAGGCTCAGCTCGGCGAGCGCCGCGGTGTCGAGCAGGTCGACGGCCCACGCGCGGCCGCCGAGCTCGTCCGCGACGCGCTGCGCCCCGGCCTCGTCGACGTCGGCCACGACCACGTGCGCGCCGGAGCCGGCGAGGGCCCGGGCGGCGGCCAGGCCGATGCCGCTCGCGCCACCGGTGACGAGCGCCGTGCGGCCCTCGAGATCCTCCTGCTGGGGCGTCTGGGACATGGGGGTCCTTCCTCTGGTCCGTCGTGCCCGCGGGGTGAGGGGCACGGATCACCGCCACGGTATGTGATCCAGGCCATATTCGCGAAGGACAGCGCCGCCCGGGAGCGCGCGCCGGGTTGCGTCACACGGCGTCATGTCCGTCATCCGGGCGCCGAATGGCGCAGCGCGCACGGGTGCGCTTGGATGACAGGGTCACCATCCAGAGCGGCCGAGAGATCTGGCTCGACGACGCCGCAGCAACCCGGGCGACGGTTCCCCCGTCCCGCCTCCGGTGCTACCGCCAGGACCGATGGAAAGGACGCACGAACCATGCTGCACAGCGCCGACCGCATCCGCACGACCCACGCCGGGTCCCTCCCGCGCACCCCGGCGCTGCTCGAGGCCAACCGGGCGAAGGGCGCCGTCCCGGAGGCGGAGTACGACCGGCTCCTGCAAGACTCGGTGGTCGACGTGGTCCGCCGGCAGGCCGAGCTCGGGATCGACGTGGTCAACGACGGCGAGTACGGCCACGTCATGGCCGCGGAGGTCGACTACGGCGCGTGGTGGCACTACATCTTCGCCCGGATTTCGGGCCTCACCCCCGGCGACGTGGACCTGTGGGAGCAGGAGCCGCAGCGCTCCTCGCCAGGCAAGGTGGTCCTGACGAGCTTCGGGGACCGCCGGGACCGCCGGCTGTTCCACGAGGCGTACACGGACCCCTCCTCGGGCATCACCACGGGCAAGCAGGCGCCGTTCCCCAGGATCACCGGGAAGCTGGAGTACACGGGCCACGCGGCGCTGGAGGCGGACATCCGCAACCTCAAGGCCGGGCTGCAGGCCACGGGCGCGAGCGAGGGCTACCTCGCCGCGCTGTCCCCGGGCTCGTGCGCCCGGCTGGAGAACACCCACTACGCGGACGAGGACGAGGTGCTGACCGCCTGCGCCGAGGTGATGCGCGAGGAGTACCGGGCGATCACCGACGCCGGGCTGATCGTGCAGATCGACGACCCCTCCATCGCGGAGAACTGGGACCAGGTCAATCCCGAGCCCGGCGTGGAGGACTACCTCGCGTTCACCCGCAAGCGGGTCGAGGCCCTCAACTACGCCCTCGAGGGCATCCCGGAGGAGCAGGTCCGCTTTCACCTGTGCTGGGGCTCCTGGCACGGCCCGCACACCACGGACCTCGGGTTCGAGCACCTGGTGGAGCTCATGCTCTCCATCAGGGCCGGCGGCTACAGCTTCGAGGCCGCCAACGCCCGGCACGAGCACGAGTGGAAGGTTTGGCAGGACCACGAGCTGCCCGAGGGCAAGGTCATCATCCCGGGGATCGTCTCCCACGCCACCAACGTGGTGGAGCACCCGGAGTTGGTGGCCGACCGGATCGAGCGCTTCGCCCGCCAGGTGGGCCGCGAGAACGTCATCGCCTCGACCGACTGCGGCCTGGGCGGGCGGATCCACCCGCAGATCGCCGCGGCGAAGCTCGAGACCCTCGCCCGCGGGGCCGAGCTCGCCTCCCGCCGGCTCTGGTCCTGACCGGCCCCCGACCTTCCCGCAGACCCTCAGGAGGACACGCATGACCATGCAGAACACCGACCACGTGCAGACCACCCACGTGGGCTCCCTGCCGCGGACCCCGCGGCTGCTCGAGGCCAACCAGCGGCACGCCGAGGGCGCCATCACGTTCGAGCAGCTCACCGCCGAGCTCGCCGCGGGCGTCGAGGACGTGGTCCGCCGGCAGCGCGAGATCGGCGTGGACGTGGTCAACGACGGCGAGTACGGGCACACGATGTCCAGCGCGGTCGACTACGGCGCGTGGTGGAACTACTCCTTCTCCCGCCTCGGCGGGCTCACCCCCTCCGACGAGGACCGGTGGGCGTCCACGGAGAAGAAGCGCTCCTCGCCCGGCAGCATCGTGCTCACGAGCTTCCCGGACCGCCGGGACCGCGAGCGCTTCCGGGATGCGTACGAGGACCCGTCGTCGGGCATCCTCACCGGGCGCTCCTCGACCACGCAGCCCAAGATCACCGGGCCGCTGACCTACACGGGACAGGAGGCCGTGGCCTCGGACGTCCGCAACCTCCGGGCGGCCATGGCGGCCACCGGGGCGCAGACCGGGTTCGTGGCCGCCCTCTCCCCCGGCTCCGCCGCGCGCGTGACGAACGAGTACTACAGGACCGACGAGGAGCTCGTCTACGCGTGCGCCGACGCGATGCGCGAGGAGTACCTGGCGATCACGGACGCCGGGCTGACCGTGCAGATCGACGACCCGTCCATCGCGGAGTCCTGGGACCAGATCAACCCCGAGCCCACGGTCGAGGACTACCTGGCGTTCACGCGGCTGCGCGTCGAGGCGCTCAACCACGCGCTGCGGGGGATCCCCGAGGAGCAGGTCCGCTTCCACCTGTGCTGGGGCTCCTGGCACGGCCCGCACACCACGGACCTCGAGCTGAAGCACCTCGTGGACCTGATGCTGACCATCAACGCCGGCGGCTACACCTTCGAGGGCGCCTCCGCCCGGCACGCCCACGAGTGGAAGGTCTGGAAGGACCACGCGCTGCCCGAGGGCCGCGTGATCATCCCCGGCGTGGTCTCCCACTCGACGAACGTCGTGGAGCACCCGGAGCTGGTGGCCGACCGGATCGAGCAGTTCGCCTCGGTCGTGGGCCGCGAGAACGTCGTCGCGTCGACCGACTGCGGTCTGGGCGGGCGCCTGCACCCGCAGATCGCCTGGGCCAAGCTCGAGTCCCTCGTCGAGGGAGCGCGCCTGGCCTCGGAGCGGCTCAACCGCTGAGCCGCCGACCCCGACGTCCTCGACGTTCGCTGCCGCGCCGCCGGGCCCGGTCCTCCTGCGAGGGCCGGGCCCGGCGGTTTCCATCCACGGTGGTCTGTGTCACATTGGTGATACATGGTTTGATTATTCCGTGCTGAGGGTGACAGGCGTCACCTCCGCCCGTAGTATCGCACTGAACTACCGAACGTTCGGTCATGATGCGTTCGGTTCCGCCGCGGACGTCGCCGTCCCCGATTCCCTGGAGATCCCATGGTGCACCCATCCTCCGCCCCGGCCGGGCGGCACGAGATGTCGCGCGAGGAGCGCAAGGTCCTCGCCGGCACCCTCGTGGGCACCACCATCGAGTGGTACGACTTCTTCATCTACGCCCAGGCCGCGGCCTTCGTCCTGGCGCCGCTGTACTTCGCGCCGCTGTCCGAGGAGAACGCCGGCCTCGCCCAGGTGGTCGCGTGGGCCTCCCTTGGCATCAGCTTCCTCTTCCGCCCGCTGGGCGCGGTGGTCGCCGGCCACCTCGGCGACAAGTACGGCCGCAAGATCGTCCTGGTCCTCACGCTCGTGGGCATGGGTGCCGCGACGATGCTGATCGGCATGCTCCCGACCTACGCGACGATCGGCATCTGGGCCCCGATCTTCCTGGTGCTCCTGCGCATCATGCAGGGCTTCTCGGCCGGCGGCGAGTGGGGCGGCGCGGCCCTGATGTCCGTCGAGCACGCCCCGCGGAACAAGCGCGGGCTCTTCGGCGCCTACCCGCAGATCGGCGTGCCGCTGGGCATGCTGCTCGCCACGTCCTTCATGTTCGCCCTCACCTCGATGATGTCCCCCGAGGACTTCCAGGCCTGGGGCTGGCGCATCCCGTTCCTGTCCTCCGTGGTGCTGATCGTGGTCGGCTACCTGATCCGCAAGACCGTCGACGAGTCCCCGGTCTTCAAGGAGATGCAGCTGCGCAAGAAGGAGTCCTCCGCTCCCCTGGGCCAGCTGTTCAAGCACCACAAGAAGCCGGTCACCCTCGCGGCCCTGATCTTCGCCGCCAACAACGCCGCCGGCTACCTCGTGATCGCGTTCTTCGCCTCCTACGGCTCCAACGTGCTGGGCATGCCGCGCTCGCAGACCCTCATCGCGTCCCTGATCGGCGGCGTGGGCTGGCTCGTCTTCACGATGTTCGGCGGCTGGATCTCGGACAAGATCGGGCGCGTGCGCACCTTCCAGATCGGCTACGCCATCATCATCCTGTGGGCCGTGCCGATGTGGTTCCTGCTGGACACCGCGTCCCTGCCGCTGTTCGCCCTGGCGATCGTGATCCTCACCGTGGGCCTCGGCCCGTCCTACGGCCCGCAGTCGGCGCTCTACGCCGAGATGTTCCCGGCCCGCGTGCGCTACTCGGGCGTCTCGATCGGCTACGCGTTCGGCTCCATCATCGGCGGCGCGTTCGCCCCAATGATCGCGCAGCTGCTGCTCAACGAGACCGGGATGTCCTGGACGATCGGCGTCTACATCGCCGGCATCGCGATCGTCTCCTTCATCGCCGTCTCGATGGTGCCAAAGGACATCCAGGAGATCGACCTGCACGTCCAGGAGGTGCACGAGGACTACGTCGCCGAGCACCCCGAGGCCGCCGAGATCCTCGCGGCCTCCCAGGCCGCGGAGAAGCAGCGCGACTGAGCGCCGCCCCGGCCGAGGACGGAGCCGCCCGCCGGCACCCACGGGTGCGGGCGGGCGGCTCCGCTCGTGCGGGCACCCCCGAGCACACCCCGCTCCCACCCCCGGGCTCCCACCGGAGCCCCACCGAAAGGACCCCTCCATGACCACCGACCTCCTGCTCCCCACGGTCTCGACGGCGGTGGCCGACGTGCTCGCCGAGCGCACCGACCACCTGTTCGGCCTGATGGGCAACGGCAACGCGCACCTGATCAGCTCGCTGACCTCCCGCGGCTTCGGCTTCACCTCCGCCCGGCACGAGTCCGCCACCGTGGCCATGGCCGACGCCTACCACCGGGCCACCGGACGGACCGGGGCCGCCACGACCACCTACGGGGCCGGGTTCACCAACACCTACACCGCCCTGGCCGAGGCGCGGCTGGCCCGGATCCCCCTGGTCCTGGTCGTCGGCGACGCCCCGACCACCGGGCGGCGGGCCTTCGACGTCGACCAGACCACCGCGGCCGCCGCCGCCGGGGTCACCACCCTGGTCGCGGCCCCGGACAACGCGACCGCGATCACCCACCGGGCCTTCGACCTCGCCGCCCGGACCGTGCAGCCGGTGGTGCTGGCCCTCCCCTACGACCACGCCACCGCCCCCCTCACCGAGCAGACGGTCCTGGACCCGCTGCCGGCGAAGCCCACCTTCACGGCCTCCACCGAGGACCTCGACCGCATCGCCGGGCTCCTGCGCGCCGCGAGCAGGCCCCTGATCCTCGCCGGGCGCGGAGTGCTCCTGGCCGGGGCCTCCACCCCGCTCACCGAGATCGGGGACCGGCTCGGGGCGCTGTTCATGACCTCCGCCATGGCCACCGGGGTCTTCGACTCCCCGTGGGACCTGGGCATCGCCGGGGGCTTCACCCGCGCCCACCGCCTGGAGCTGGCCCGGCAGGCCGACGTGGTGCTGGTCGCCGGGGCATCGCTGAACGCCTTCCAGCTGCGCTACGGCACGCTCTTCGCCGAGGGCACCCGGGTGATCCGCATCGACAACGAGCCTGAGGACCGCACGCCCCCGGTCACCGACTACGTGCGCGCGGACCTGGGACCGTTCCTCCAGGGACTCACCGGCCGGATCTCCGCCGCCGCCCCGGAGAGCACCTGGCGGGCGGCCGCCCCCGAGGTCGCCACCGCCGCCTTCCGCGGCTCCGCCCCGGTCGAGGACCCGGCCGAGTTCGGCCCGGACGGCCGGCTCAACCCCCGGGCCGTCGTCGCCGCCCTCGAGCACGTCCTCCCCGCCGAGCGCTCCGTGGTGATGGACGGGGGCCACTTCATCGGCTGGGCCCCGATGTACCTGACCGTGCCGGACCCGCAGGCCATGGTCCTGGTCGGCACCGCCTTCCAGTCCATCGGCCTCGGCTTCGGCTCCGCGGCCGGGGTCTCGGTGGCCCGCCCCGACCGCACCACCGTGTTCGTCACCGGTGACGGCGGCGGGCTGATGGGCCTGGCCGACCTCGAGACGTTCCTGCGCGCCACGAAGCGCGGGGTGATCGTGGTGCTCAACGACTCCGCCTACGGCGCCGAGCTGCACCAGTACGCGTCCAAGGGCCTGGACCCCACCGCGATGCTCATCGACGAGGTCGACTTCGCCGCCGTGGGCCGGGCGATGGGCGCGGCCGGGGCCAAGGCGCACACCCTGGCCGACCTCACCGCGCTCACCGACTGGCTGGCGACCCACGACGAGGGCGTCTTCGTCCTGGACGTGGCCATCTCCCAGCAGGTCGTCGCCGAGTTTATGTCCGCCTCCCTCACCGCCGGCCGCCGGCTCTGACCCGCCGGCCCCGGCGAGGCCGCGGCGAACCCCGGCGACCCCCGCGGATCAGCCGGGCGAACCGGCCCCCCGGCCCGCTTCCACCGCCCGGACGAAGTCCGCGCACCGGCGCGGCCACTCGGCCAGCTCGGCGGGCGTGCCGGCCACGTGCAGGCCGTCGCCGGGCAGGGCCGCGCGCAGCGCCTCGGCCGTGGACAGCGGGTGGGTGGCGTCCTCGGACCAGGCCAGCACGAGGGTCGGCACGCCGATCCGCGACAGCTCCTCGACCGGCGGGAGGTCGGTGCCGGCCGCGCCGCGCAGCACGGCGGGCAGCAGGCCGGGGTCGACGCGCGGCGGGTGCACCGGCCGGTCCGCCACGGCGGGCGGCCGGGTCGCGGCCCGGCCGGCCCGGAGGTAGGCCTCGAGGCCGTGGCGCTCCACCAGGTCCGCGCCCTGCCGGTACGTCCCCGCCTGGCCGCGGCGCGAGGCCCAGGCCGTCGAGGGCACGCAGAGCGTCAGCGAGCGGAACCGACCGGGCTCGGCGAGGGCGGCGTGCAGCAGCGTGGCCGCCCCCATGGACGGGCCGATCCCGTGCACCGGCTCACCGGGCGCCACGGCGTCCAGCAGGCGCAGCAGGTCCTCGGCCAGCCGGGGCCAGGTCCAGTCCGCGGCCACGGGCTCCGCGGCGGAGCCGCCGTGGCCCCGGGCGTCGTAGCGCACCGTCCGGTGCCCGCTCAGCCCGGCCGCCAGGTCCAGACCGCCCGCGGTGTTGGCGGCCCGGTCGGACAGCAGCCCGTGCAGCTGGACGACCGGCGGGCCGGAGCCGGTCACGTCGTAGGTCAGGCGGCAGCGGGGGAGCTCGAGCGTCGGCATGCCGCCACGGTACGCGTAGATTGTGACCACCGGTGGACCGGACGCGTCCTCGGCGGCCGGACCGCTCCGGCCCGACCAGGAGGTGCGCATGCGGCTGACCAGCATCACGCACGCCCGGCTGCCCGAGGGCCGCCTGTCCAGCTGCACCGTCCCCGCCGAGGGCGCTGGCCGGCCGCTGCCGGTGTCCTTCGACCAGGGCATGCACGTCGGAGCCGGTCCCCGCCCGGGGTCCTGGATGGCCGTGGCCGTGGAGCTTCCCGCGCCGGTGGACGCCGCGCACCTGGGCGAGGCCTGGGCGGGTGTCGTGCGGCGGCACCACACGCTGCGCACCGTCTTCTCCGCCGACGACGACGGCCGCGTCCGGCTGCACGAGATCGCCGACGCCGTGCGCCCCGTGTGGACCCGGCACGAGGTAGGCGCCGCGGGAACGCGGGCGGCCCTGCAGGCGGTGGCCGACGTCGCCTGCTCCCCGCTGGCCCGGCCCTCGCACCGGCTGTGCCTGATCGAGCCCGCGGCCGGGCCCGCCGTCGTCGTGCTCGCCGCCGACCACGCGCACGTGGACGCCTGGTCCCTGCCCCTGCTCGCCCGGGACCTGCTCGACGGGCTGGACGATCTCCGCGCCGGCCGCCCGGCCGGCGCGGGCCGGGCGCCCGCGGCGTCCTTCGCCGAGCACACGCGGGAGCTCGCCGCGCGCCCCCCGGCACCGCCGCACGTGGTGCGGCGCTGGGCGCGGATCCTCGCGGACGGCGACGGCGCCCTGCCCGTCTTCCCCCTGCCCCTGGGCGAGCCCGGTGCCCCGGCGCCCGAGACGGTGACCACGCACGACGTCCTCGACGCCGAGGGCCTGGCCCGCCTGGAGGCCTGCGCCGACGCGCTGCACGTCCGGCTGCTGGTCCTGGTGGTCTCGGTGCTGACCCGGGCGACCGCCGAGCTGGCCGGCCGGCCCCTGCGCGCGGTCCTGCCCGTGCACAGCCGCACCGAGCCGCACTGGCGCGACGCCGTGGGCTGGTTCATCACCAACTCGGTGCTCGAGTGCTCGGACCCCGATCCGCAGGCCTGCCGCGCCGCCGTGCGAGAGACGCTGGAGCTGGGCTCGCACGCCCTGGAGCCGATCCTGCGGCCCCACGGCGGCATGCCCGTCCCGCCGGGGATGTTCATGCTGTCCTACCTCGACTACCGGCGGCTGCCCGCCACCCTGGCGCCGGAGCTGCGGGCGCAGCACATCTCCGCGTCGGCGCCGACCACCGGGGTGCAGGTGTGGTTCGTGGTGGGCGAGGGCGGCCTGCACCTGCGGGCGCGCTACCCGGGCACCGGGCAGGCCCGCTCGTCGGTGGAGGCGTGGCTGGGCGCCGTCGGCGCGGGGCTGCGCGCGCAGGCGCGCCCGGAACCGGACCGCGGATAGCCGCGGCCCCGGACGCCCCCGAGGGCCCGGTCCGGGCGCCCGTGCGCCCTGCCCCCGCCGTGGTCCGCCGACTATCCTGGTGGCAGCGGGCAGAAGGGGTCAGATGGACGACCGGACGATCGCCAGGACGCAGGCCAGGTTGATTCGCACCGCGCTGACGAGCACCGGGCTGGGTGCGCGCGACCTGTGGCTGCGGTACGTCCACCTGGGCGGAGAGGTCGGGGAGCTGGAGCTCGACGCCTACCTGCACCACGCCCTGTACCTGCCGCCCCGGCACCGGGACAGCCTGGCGCGGGCCGCCAACCAGCTGGTGCCCGGCCACCGGGTCCCGTGCAGCCGGGACCTGCGCCCGGAGGAGTACCCGCCCGAGGCCTGAGCGCCCGGCCGGGGCCCGGCGGGCCTACGCGGCGCGCTCGGGCAGGGGCGCCGCCTCGTCCTGCTTCTTCTGCCACGGCCACCGCCCGCTGATCTCGAGCTCGAGGGACCAGCTGAGGAAGGTCCGCACGACCACGATGAGCGCCAGCACCCCCACCGACTCGAACGTGGGGGTGATGGCGACGGTTTTGATGATGTCCGCGGCCACGAGCAGCTCCAGGCCCAGCAGGATCGAGCGGCCGAGCCGCTGCCGGTAGCTCTCGTAGGTGTCGCGCTCCCCGCTCCCGCGGCCCAGCAGGTCCCGCCCGGCCAGGAGGGTCGCCACCACCGTCCCGACGACGATGGCGACCACGCCGGCGACGTCGATGGCCTCCCCGACCAGCTCCATGGACTCCTGGAACGACATCCTGCACCTCCGGTGACCCCGGCGGGACGCGCCGGCTCGAGTCTGCGATGAGGACGCCAGGATCTCACGGTCCGCCGTCAGCCGGCGGCGACGACCTCCCGGGGCACGGTCTCCGGCGCGGAGCCCCGCCGCCTGGGGGGCCCCGGCGGCCGCTCGCGCTCGGCGAGGACCCGGGCCGCCTCCGAACCGGGGGCGGCGACGGTGTTCTGCAGGGCCCGGCTCAGCGCCCGGTGGTCCGTGCCGTCCACCACGGCCGCGATGTGCGAGTCGGGGCGGATCACCCACACGTCGGTCGGCTCCGGCTTCAGCGCCTCGGCGAGCTTGCCGGTGGTGTCGATGTCCGCGATGGCGTGCAGGCGCAGCGGGGACCTGATGGCGGCGAGCGCGGTCCCGCGCACGAGCTCCTGGTCGACCGCCGGGCCGGTGAGGAGCAGGATCCCGAAGCGGGCGAGCTCGCGGACGCGGTCGGCGGCGATGCCCGGGACGGCGACCGGGACGTCCGGCAGCAGCACGCCGGGGACGGGGGCGGGGACCTCCCCCTTGGGCGGGCGCCCGGGGAAGGTCCGGGTCGGGTGCGGGGTGGTGAGCGGGGAGTCGACGTACCAGAAGGGCTCGGCCAGGCGCCCGGAGTCCACGTAGGTAGACGCGGCCGGGTCTCCGATCGCCCGCTCGAGCTTGGCGAGCCGCTCGGCCAGCTGCTCCTCGGTGCGGGGCACCAGGAAGTCCATGGTGGCCTCGGTGACCTCGAGGTTCTCGACGGCGGCGGCGCGGCGCTCGACGTCGTAGGACTCCAGCAGCGCCGGATCGGCGTTGCCGCGCAGCACCGAGGTCAGCTTCCAGGCGGCGTTCTCGGCGTCGCCCACGCCCGAGTTGAGCCCGCGGGCGCCGAACGGGGAGACGATGTGCGCGCAGTCCCCGGCCAGCAGCACCCGGCCCACCCGCATCCGGGAGGCCAGCCGGGCGTGGAAGCGGTAGACGGACTTCCAGACGATCTCGTAGTCCGTGTCCCCGATGATCTGGCGGATCCTCGCGTCGAGGGCCCCGGAGGCCTCCTCGGCGGCGAGGTCGTAGTCGCCGGGCACCTGCCAGTCGATCCGGAAGGTCGAGTCCGGGCACGGGTGGATGAGCACCTGCCGGCCAGGGTTCCACTCGGGGTCGAAGTAGAAGCGGCGCTCGGTGGCCCAGCCGGGGATGTCGGCCCGGATGTCGCAGATCAGGAACTTGTCCTCGAACGAGCGGCCGTCGAAGCTCACCCCGAGCTGGTCGCGCAGCGACCGCGCCTTCGAGCCGAGTGCGGCGATCGCGTAGTCGGCCACGATCTCGGCCCGGCTCCCGTCGAAGCAGGAGCACACCACGGTCACGGAGCGCTCGTCCTGGGTGATCGAGACGATCTCGTGGCCCCAGACCTCCTCGATCAGCGGCTCGGCGGCGATCCTGGCCGCGAGCAGCTCCTCGGTGCGGGTCTGCGAGATGTTCACGAACGGCGGGAACGGGGACTGCCCCCTGTCCCGGAAGGGCTGGGCGAACAGCTCCTTCTCCCGGTAGAAGGTGCGCGCGGTGTCCCACGTGACGCCCTCGGCGGCCACCTGCCGGCCCACGCCCACGGCCTCCCAGACCTCCAGGACGTCGCGCTGCTGGCAGATCGCCTTGGACCCGATGGGGTCCCGCTCGGCGCGGGCGTCCAGGATCGTGACGGGGATGCCCCACCGCGCCAACAGCAGCGCCGCGGTCTGGCCCACGGGCCCGTTGCCGAGCACCAGCACCTTGCCGGAGTCGATTCGTCTCACTGTCGCCCTCCTCGTTCTCGTGTCGCTGCTCGTGCGGCCGGGGTCAGCCGTTCTGGAGCTGGTCCCAGACCTCGCGGTCGCGCTCGGCGGTCCAGATGACGGGGCGCTCGATGCCCGAGAGCTCGTCCCACAGCCGGGAGACGTCGAAGGGCAGGCAGTGCTCGAAGATCGGCCAGTGGCCGAAGTCGTCGTAGAGGGCGGTGTGCACGGCCTCGAAGGCGTCCTTCAGGGTGCCGCCGTTGCGCTGGACGGCCCCGACCTCCTCGATCATGACGTCCAGGAAGCGGCGGGTCTGCTCGATCGCCGCGTCCACGGCCTCCCGGCCCCTCGAGACCGCCCCGCGCCCGCCCACGAGCTGCTCCGCACCCAGCGCCTTGACGGCGTCGAGGGTGTGGCTCGCCCAGTCGCGGTGGAAGGCGTCCCCGGTGTAGAGGGCGGCCTCGGCCTCGACCAGGTCCCCGGCGAAGAGGATCTTCTGCTGGGGCAGCCAGGCGACGATGTCGCCCTCGGTGTGGCCGCGGCCGAAGTGCTGGAGCACGAGGTCCCCGCGGTCCCCGCCGAGGTCGATGGTCAGCTTGTCCCGGAAGGTCACCGTGGGCCAGGTCAGGCCCGGGACGGTGTCCGCGCCCTTGGCCAGGCGCGGCATGCGGCCGAACTCGGAGGCCCAGTCCTCCTTGCCGCGCTCCACGATGAGGTTGTAGGTGTTCTCGTGGGCGACGATCGTCTCGGCGTGGAAGGCCGAGGCGCCGAGCACGCGCACCGCGTGGTAGTGGGAGAGCACCAGGTAGCGGATCGGCTTGTCGGTGTGCTTCCGCAGCTCCGCCAGCCACTCGTCGGCCACCACGGGGGTGGCCAGGGCCTCGAAGCAGACCAGGAAGTCCTCCCCCTCGATCGCCCCGATATTCGGGTCCCCCTCGGCCGTGAGGGCGTAGACGCCCTCGGCCAGGATCTCGAGGGTCTTCTGCTTCTCGCCGAGGTCGGCCGAGGACGCGAACGACTTGGTGGTGCCCATGTGCCGTCTCCTTCGTGGGGCCGCGCAGGACCCGGGGTCTGGCCCGGGCCGGTGCCGCCCGGGATAGTCAAATGCTGTATCAGTTCCACGGTAGCCCCCGGACCCCGATTTGTGAAGCACGCCACAGGCGATTGCGGTCGTGGCTCTGTTGACCCCGCGGGCGCACGCGTGGGAAGGTTTGATGAACGATCGGTCAGTAAAGTCGGGCGACGGTGCCCGGATGCTGGCCGCACCCCGTCGCGACAGGAGTTCACCCATGCCCTCAACCCCTCAGGCCCTCCTCGTCGGTGGGGCCCGCACCCCGGTGGGCCGCTACGGCGGCGCGCTGGCGAGCGTGCGCCCCGACGACCTCGCCGCCCTCGTGGTCAGGCACGCGGTGACCGACGCCGGGATCGACCCGCACGACGTGGACGAGGTGATCCTCGGCAACGCCAACGGCGCCGGCGAGGAGAACCGCAACGTCGCCCGCATGGCCTGGCTGCTCGCCGGCTTCCCCGACACCGTCCCCGGCATCACCGTCAACCGGCTCTGCGCCTCCGGGCTCTCGGCCATCATCATGGCCTCCCACATGATCAAGGCCGGCGCCGCCGACATCGTCGTCGCCGGCGGCGTGGAGTCCATGTCCCGGGCCCCCTGGGTGATGGAGAAGCCCACCAAGGCCTACGCCAAGCCCGGCGACGTCTTCGACACCTCCATCGGCTGGCGCTTCACCAACCCCGAGTTCAAGAAGCAGGACAAGATGACCTACTCGATGCCGGAGACGGCCGAGGAGGTCGCGATCGTCGACGGGATCTCGCGCGAGGACGCCGACGCCTTCGCCGTGGCCTCCCACGAGCGCGCGATCGCCGCGATCGACGCCGGACGCTTCGCTCCCGAGATCGTCCCGGTGACCGTCACGGGCCGCAAGGGTGCGACGACCGTCGTCGACACGGACGAGGGCCCCCGCCCGGGCACCACGATGGACGCCCTCGCCCGGCTGCGCCCCGTGGTCGACCACGGGACGGTCGTCACCGCCGGCAACGCCTCCTCCCTCAACGACGGCGCCTCGGCGATCCTCGTGGTCTCCGAGCGCGCGGCCGAGAAGTACGGGCTGCAGGCCCGGGCCCGGATCGTCGACGGCGCCTCCGCCGGCGTGGCCCCGGAAATCATGGGCATCGGCCCCGTCCCTGCCACCCAGAAGGTGCTCGAGCGCACCGGGTGGGGCATCGGCGACCTCGGGGCGGTCGAGCTCAACGAGGCCTTCGCCTCCCAGTCCCTGGCCTGCATCCGCCGCCTCGGCCTCGACGCCGGCACCGTCAACAACGACGGCGGGGCGATCGCGCTCGGCCACCCGCTGGGCTCCTCCGGCTCCCGGCTCGTGGTGACGCTGCTGGGCCGGATGGAGCGCGAGGGCGCCGACCGCGGCCTCGCCACCATGTGCGTGGGCGTGGGCCAGGGCACCGCGATGCTCGTGGAGAAGCTCTGATGGTCGGGCCCAGCGAGATCCTCGGCACGGAGTTCACCGCCCTGCGGCTCGAGGAGCGCGAGGACCGCCTGCACGTGGTCCTGGACCGCCCCGCCGTGCGCAACGCCATCGACGCGACCATGGTCGAGGAGCTGCACACCGTGTGCGGCCACCTCGAGCGGCACCCGAAGATCCTGATCCTCTCCGGCACCGAGGTGAACGGCCGGGGGATCTTCGCCTCCGGCGCCGACATCGCGCAGCTGCGGGAACGCCGCCGCGACGACGCCCTGGCCGGGATCAACTCCCGGATCTTCGACCGGATCCACAAGCTGCCCATGCCGGTGATCGCCGCGATCGACGGCTACGCCCTGGGCGGCGGCGCGGAGCTGGCCTACGCCGCGGACTTCCGCATCGCCACCCCGCACCTCACGATCGGCCAGCCGGAGACGAACCTGGGCATCATCGCCGCCGCCGGCGGGCTATGGCGGCTCAAGGAGCTGGTCGGCGAGGCGGTCGCCCTGGACATCCTGCTCGCCGGCCGGATCCTCGGCGCGGACGAGGCCCTGGCCCTGCACCTCGTCACCGAGCTGCACGAGCCCGCGGAGCTCGTCGGCGCCGCCCACGCGCTCGCCGACCGGATCGGCGCCCAGGACCCCCTGGCCGTGCGGATCTCCAAGCGGGTCTTCGCGGCGCCCCCGTCCGCCCACCCGCACATCGACGAGCTGGCCCAGGCCGTGCTCTTCGAGTCGGAGGCGAAGTTCGACCGCATGCAGGCCTTCCTGGACCGCAAGAAGAACAAGAAGTAGGAGCACCCTGACCATGACCGAGAAGCACGCACTGGCCGTTCCCGCCGTCGTCGGCGTCCTGGGCGGAGGCCGCATGGGCGCGGGCATCGCCCACGCTTTCCTGCTCGCCGGGGCGAGGGTGACCGTGGTGGAGCGGGACGGGCAGGCCGCGGAGGCCGCCCGCGAGCGGATCGAGCGGGACCTCGCCAAGTCCCTGGAGCGCGGGGGCGTGGACGGCAACCTGGACGAGTGGGCCGAGAACCTGACCGTCTCCCTCGACCACGCCGACTTCGCGGACTGCGAGCTCGTCGTCGAGGCCGTCCCCGAGGCGTGGGACCTGAAGGTCTCGGCCCTGCAGGAGGTCGAGCGCCACCTCGCCGAGACCGCGTGGCTGGCCACCAACACCTCCTCGCTGTCCGTGGACGGGCTGGCCGAGCAGCTGGGACGCCCCGAGCGGTTCTGCGGGCTGCACTTCTTCAACCCCGTGCCGGCCTCGAAGCTCGTGGAGGTCGTGAACTCGAAGCACACCGGCCAGCAGCTCAGGCGGCTCTCGGTGCAGTGGGTCGAGGGCCTCGGAAAGACCCCGGTGGTCGTCAACGACGCCCCCGGCTTCGCCTCGTCGCGGCTGGGCGTGGCGATCGCCCTCGAGGCCATCCGCATGGTCGAGGAGGGCGTGGCCTCTCCCGCCGACATCGACAACGCCATGGTCCTGGGCTACAAGTTCCCGGTCGGCCCCCTGGCCCTGACGGACATCGTGGGCCTGGACGTGCGCCTGGGCATCGCTGAGTACCTCGAGTCGCAGCTCGGCCCGCGCTTCGCTCCCCCGCAGCTGATGCGGGACATGGTGGCCCGCGGCGAGCTCGGCCGCAAGACCGGCAAGGGCTTCTTCGACTACGACCACTAGCACCCACCCCCTGCCGCCCCGCCCTCCCGGGCGCGGGCGGGCGGGGCGCGCCGTCGGACGCGGGACCTAGGGTGGGGGCATGCACGCACAGCCCGGGACCCCCGCCGCGTGGGACGGCGCGCTCAACGCCCGGCGCCTGGCCGGCGACGTGTGGCGGATGGGCCGCTCCGAGCGGCTGAGCCCCTCGGGGTGGCGCGCCGCCGCGGCGGACGGGGTGTGCACGGTCGTGGACCTGCGCAACGCGGACGAGCGGCGGCGCCGGCCTACGGACCCCGCGGACGACCCGGCCGCCCGCGCCGGCATCACGGTGCTGCACCGCCCCACCGAGGACCCCACCCATCCGCAGTTCCCGCTGGTGGGCACGCCCTATCTACACCACCCGCGCGGCTACCGCGACTACCTGCGGCTGTTCCCGGCCTTCCTGGCCGAGGCGGTGCGGGCGGTCGCGACCGCCGAGGGCGCCGTGGTGGTGCACTGCTCTGCCGGCCGCGACCGCACGGGGGTGCTCGCGCTGCTGCTCCTGGGGCTGGCCGGAGCGCCCCCGGAGCGCCTCGTCGCGGAGGACGAGGCCGCCGCGCGCGGGATCAACGAGTGGCACCGCGTCTCGCCCGTCCCCCACCCGGTCGAGCGCCACCACCCCGAGCACGAGCTCGCCCCGCTGCTCGCGGGGCGTCGCGCGGCCCTCGAGGAGCTGCTGGACGGGTTCGACGCCGAGCGCTGGCTCGTGGACGCCGGGCTGTCGCCCGAGGAGCTGGCCGCCCTGCGGCGGCGGCTCCACGGTCCGTCCTGATCCGCCCCCGGCCGGCGTCCCGACCCGCCGGCCGGCGGATCCCCGGGCGTGGCTCCCGGTCTAGCCCTCGGCGGGGTTCGTGGCCTGCTGCGGCTTGTCCTTGAGGAAGTTCGTGATCCGCACGGTGCACAGCCGGGCGCCGTCCTCGTGCTCGAGGACAACCTCGTGGCACGTGAGGGAGCGCCCGAGCTGCAGGGCGGTGGCCGTGGCGGTCACCGTGCCCGTGCGGGACGACCGGTGGTGGGTGGCGTTGACGTCCACGCCCACGGCGACCTTGCCCATCGTGGAGGCGTGGATCACCGCGGCCCAGGAACCGACGGCCTCGCCGAGGGCCACCATGGCGCCGCCGTGGAGCAGGCCCAGCGACTGGCGGTTGCCCTCGACGGGCATGGAGGCGACCACCCGCTCCGCCGACTCCTCGAGGACGGTGACGCCCATCTTCTCGTCGAGCTCGCCCAGGACGATGCGCCAGGGCTCGTGGGTCTCGGTCGTGGTCATGGCACTCCTCGGGCGCTCGGCGACGGGGCAGGACCACCGTGGGGCAGTGGTCCCGGGGTGTGACGTAGGTTATCGTGGTCATAATACCGAACGATCGGTCAGGATGCGGGCGACGGACCGGCCGCCCGCGCGCACCCGAGCGAAAGGACCACGCACCGTGGCAGCACAGACCCAGACCATCCTCCCCAGCTACCTGAGGGGCCGGTGGTGGTCGCCGGAGAACCCGCAGAAGGTGACGGAGGTGGCCGACGCCTCGACCGGCGAGGTCGTGGCGCGCGTGTCCACGGACGGCATCGACATCGCCTCCGCCGTGGACTACGGCCGGACCGTGGGCCAGGACTCCCTCGGGGAGCTCACCATCCACGAGCGGGCGCTCAAGCTCAAGGAGCTCGCCCAGTACCTCACCGAGCACAAGCAGGAGCTCTACGACGTCTCCTACTCGACCGGGGCCACGCTGAAGGACCACTTCTTCGACGTGGACGGCGGCATCGGCACCCTCTTCACGTTCTCCTCCAAGGGCCGGCGCGAGCTGCCCAACGCCAACGTCGTCGTGGACGGGGCGGTGGAGCAGCTCTCCAAGGACGGGTCCTTCCTGGGCGAGCACATCTACACCCGCATGCCCGGCGTCGCCGTGCAGATCAACGCGTTCAACTTCCCGGTGTGGGGCATGCTCGAGAAGTTCGCCCCCGCCTTCCTCGCCGGCATGCCGACCCTGGTGAAGCCGGCCACGCCGACCGGCTACGTCACGGCCGCCTGCGTGCGCCTGATGATCGACTCCGGCATCCTGCCGGAGGGCTCCCTGCAGCTGGTCTCCGGCTCCGCCCGGGACCTGCTCGACCACCTGGACTACCGCGACCACGTGGCCTTCACCGGCTCCGCCGGCACCGCGCAGTCGCTGCGCCACCACGACAACGTCATCGACGGCGGGATGCGCTTCACCGCCGAGACGGACTCCCTCAACGCCGCGATCCTCGGCCCCGACGCCACCCCGGAGACCCCGGAGTTCGACGCCTTCGTGAAGGCCGTCTTCGTCGAGATCACCTCCAAGGCCGGGCAGAAGTGCACGGCCATCCGGCGCGTCATCGTCCCGCAGGACCGTGTGGAGGACGTCGTGGCCGCCGTCGCCGAGCGCGTGCAGCAGCGCGTGGTCATCGGCGACCCCCGCACCGAGGGCGTCACCATGGGCGCCCTGGCCTCCAAGGAGCAGCAGGGCGAGGTCCGCAGGGCCGTGGAGCGCCTGGTCGCCGCCGGCGGCACCGTCCGCCTGGGCGGCCCTGACGCCTCCGTCAGCGACGCCGACACCGGGGCGGGCGCCTTCTTCCCCGTCACGGTGCTGTCCTTCGACGACCCGGACACCCCGGAGGTGCACTTCGTCGAGGCCTTCGGCCCCGTCACCTCCGTGCTCGGCTACACCGACGTCGACGACGCCGTGCGGCTCGCCGCGCTCGGCGGCGGCTCGCTCGTGGCGACCGTGTGCACGAACGACGGCGCGACCGCCGCCCGGTTCACCGCGGGCATCGGCTCGCACCACGGGCGTGTGCACTTCCTCAACCGCCAGGACGCGAAGACCTCCACCGGCCACGGCTCCCCCATGCCGCACCTGGTCCACGGCGGCCCAGGCCGCGCCGGCGGCGGCGAGGAGCTGGGCGGCGTGCGCGGCGTCAAGCACTACATGCAGCGCACTGCGATCCAGGGGCCCCCGGACATCCTCACGGCGGTGACCGGGGTCTGGCACCGGGGCGCCGCGGCGAACACCGTGACCCGCGAGGCGGTCGAGAACGGCACCGGCGAGCACCCGTTCCGCAAGTCCCTGGAGACGCTGCGGATCGGCGACCAGTTCGCCTCCGAGCTGCGCACCGTGACCCTCGAGGACATCACCGAGTTCGCCGAGAAGACCGGCGACACCTTCTACGCGCACACCGACGAGGAGGCCGCCACGGCCAACCCGTTCTTCCCGCGCCGGGTGGCCCACGGCTACCTGCTGGTCTCCTGGGCGGCCGGGCTGTTCGTGGAGCCGGCCCCCGGTCCCGTCCTGGCGAACTACGGCCTGGAGAACCTGCGCTTCATCATGCCGGTGACCTACGACGACCACATCCGGGTGACCCTCACCGCCAAGCAGATCACCCCTCGGGTCACCGACGAGTACGGCGAGGTCTGCTGGGACGCGATCCTGCACAACCAGCACGACGAGATCGTGGCGACCTACGACGTGCTGACCCTGGTCGCGAAGACCTGGCCCGCCGTCTGAGCGGCTGACGGGGGCGGGACCGGGAGACCGGGGCGGCCTGTTCGCGGCGGGGCGGACGGCGCGGGGACCGTGCCGGGTCCGGCCGGCACCGCGGCCTCGGCGCCGGTGTCCCCGGACGGCACCGCAGGAGCAGCGCCGGGCTCCGGCACGGCGCCCGCCCCGGGGCGGCGCCGAGGCCCCCCGCCCCGCACGTCCAGGCGGTGGTGTCCTCGCACGAGCTGGCCACCGCCGCGGGCGCGGTGATCCTCGAGGCCGGTGGCACCGCCGCCGACGCCTCCGTCGCGGTCGCCGCCCTGCTGAGCGTGGTGGAGCCCTACTACTCGAGCGTGCTCGGCGGCGGCACGTGGGCGCTGTACTACGACGCGGACAGCGACGACGTGACGAGCCTGAACGGTGTGGGCCCGGTCGGTGGGGAGCGCGGCGACGCTCGACGACTACCGTCCGCGTGCCGGCGACTTCGGCATGCACCAGGCCATCCTCCCCGGCGCCTGGGACGGGTGGATGCTCTGGCTCGACGAGTACGGCGAGCTGGGACTGGGCGAGGTCCTCGCGCCGGCGATCGCCGTGGCCCGCGAGGGGTATCCCGCGAGCTCCGAGATGGTCTACTGGCTGACCCGGGAGGAGGCGAACATCCGGCAGAGCCCGGTCATGACGGAGCTCTACACCGCGGCGGCGCCCTGCTGGAGGCGGGCGACACCGTGCGCCAGCCGGACATGGCCGGCACCTTCGAGGACCTGGTGGCCGCCTACGACGGCGAGGCCGAGGACGGGGCCGACCGCGCCGCCGGGATCCGGGCCGCCCCGGACCACTTCTACCGCGGGCCCGTCGCGGAGGCCGTCGTGGCCTTCTCGGAGCAGGACGGCGGATACCTCACCCTGGAGGACTTCAGCGGCTATGCGGCGCAGATCGTCGAGCCGATCTCCATCGACTACGGCGAGGACGTGACGGTCCACCAGAACCCGCCCAACAGCCAGGGCATCGCGATGCTGCAGGCACTCCACATCCTGGCGGAGGACGACTTCTCCGGCCGCTCCCCCGACGACCCCGACGTGCCGGTGGCGGAGCTGCTGTCGGACGAGTACGCCCGGGCGCAGCGGGCGCGCATCGACGACGACCGGGCCGCGCGGTGGCCGATCGGCAGCGGGATCGACCGGCAGGCCTCCGACACCACCACGTTCCACCTCACCGACTCCTCGGGCAACGCCGCCGCCGTGACCACGAGCCGGGGCGGGCAGTTCCTGGTGGTGGGCGACACGGGGATCCACATCAACGAGCGCATGAGCTTCCTGTCCCTCGACGAGGGCAACGTCAACGCGGTGGCGCCCGGGGCCACGGTGCGGCACACCTCCGCGCCCTTCATGGCCCTGCGCGACGGCCGGCCGTACCTGCTGGGCGGCACCACCGGGATCGACACCCAGCCCCAGGGTCAGCTGCAGCAGTTCATGAACGTGGTCGACTTCGGCATGACGCCCCAGCAGGCGGTGGCGCAGCCGCGCTTCGTCAGCACGGCCTTCCCCGCGTCCAACCACCCCCACGAGGTCGGCAACACCCTCCAGGTGGAGGCGGACTTCTCGCCGGCCGCGGTCCAGGATCTGCGCCGCAGGGGCCACGACGTCGCGGTGGGAGCGGGGATCTTCGGCACGGCGAACATGCTCGCCGTGGACGGGGACGGGACGGGGGCCCGGCTGGGCGTGGAGCCGCGGAACGAGACCGCCCGCGGGACGGTGCTCCCCTCGCCGCAGGACCGGTAGCACCCTTCCCGGCCGGTGACGGCCCGGACCGGTGGGTCCTCGGAGGCATCCGGCGGGACCGGCGCCGGGCTCAGGGGGCCCGCAGCCCCGAGAAGGCGAGCGCGACCACGGTGTCGGCCAGCCCGTCGTCGGCCTTGTCCGGGTCCGGCCGGTACCAGTCGACGATCGAGTTGATCATGCCCAGGAGCAGCCGCGAGGCGGACCGGCCGCTGAGGTCGCGGCGCAGGTCACCCTCCGCCTGCGCCTGCTCGATGAGCGCACCGACCCGGCGGGTGACCGTGCGGCGGCGCTCGAGCGCCCTCGTCTCGACCTCGGAGTTGCCCCGCAGCCGCAGCAGCAGGGTCACGTACGGCATCTGCTCCACGAGCACGTGCACGGTCCCGCGGATCACCTGCTCGAGCCGCTCGACCGCCGGGGCCTCCGTCCGCTCGGCGGCGGCCAGGACCTCCTCGAGCGCGTCGAGGGCCCGGCTCAGCGCCTGCTCGAGGATCTCCTCCTTGGACTCCACGTGGTGGTAGATCGCGGACTTGGAGATCCCCAGGTGCTTGGACAGCGTCCCCATCGACGTGGCGTCGTAGCCGTGCACGTTGAAGACCTCCACGCACACGCCGAGCAGCGTCTCGCGGTCGTAGCCGGGCCGGCCCCGGCGCGGGGCCGCGCCGTCCGGAGGGGCGGGCGCCGGTGCGTGCGTCATGGGGACCTCGATCTCGGTGGGGACGGGCAGGACAACGATCTTATGCCGCCGCGGGGGCCCGCCGCGGCGCGGGTCGGCGCCGGGGCGTCACGCGTCCTTGCGGTGGTCGTAGACGCGGCGCAGCTTGCCGGAGGACCGGGCGAGGGTCCCCGGCTCGGCGATCCGGATCGAGGCCGAGGAGCCGATCTTCGTCTTGATGGCGTGCAGGAGCTTCTGGCCGCCCGCCTCGGCGGCCTCGACGGTCACCTGCTCGCGCCGCTCGATGTTGATGGTCATCTGGTCCATCCGGTGCGGGCGGGTGATATCGAGCGTGAAGTGCGGGCTCAGCTCCGGCACCTGCAGGGCGAGCTCCTCGATCTGGGAGGGGAACAGGTTGACCCCGCGCAGGATGATCATGTCGTCGGAGCGGCCCGTGATCCGGCCCATTCGCCGGTGCCCGGGCCGGTCCGTGCCGGGCAGCAGGCGGGTCAGGTCGTGGGTGCGGTAGCGGATGATCGGCAGGGCCTCCTTGGTGAGCGCCGTGAACACGAGCTCACCGGGCTGGCCGGTGTCCTGGACCTCGTCCGTGAACGGGTCGATGATCTCGGGGCGGAAGTGGTCCTCCCAGATGTGCGAGCCGTCCTTGGACGCGGCGGACTCGCCGGCCACGCCGGGGCCCATGACCTCGGAGAGTCCGTAGATGTCGCACGCGTCGACGTCGAAGGCCGTCTCGATCTCGCGGCGCATCTCCTCGGTCCAGGGCTCCGCCCCGAGCACCGCGGTGCGCAGCGACGTCTCCCGCGGGTCCAGGCCGAGCTTCTTGAAGCCGTCGGCGATGGTCAGCAGGTAGGTGGGGGTCGAGAGGATGGCCTCGGGCTCGAAGTCCCGGATCATCTGGACCTGCTTCTCGGTCTGCCCGCCGGACATCGGGATGACGGCGCAACCCAGGCGCTCGGCGCCGTAGTGGGCACCGAGCCCGCCCGTGAACAGACCGTAGCCGTAGGCGTTGTGCACCTTGTCCCCGGGCCGCACGCCAGAGAGCCGGAAGCAGCGGGCCACGAGGCCCGCCCAGGTGTCGACGTCGTTCTGCGTGTACGCCACCACGGTGGGCTGCCCGGTGGTGCCGGAGGAGGCGTGGATCCGCCGGACGTCGCTCATCGGCACCGCGAGGGACGTGAACGGATACGCCTTCCGCAGGAACTCCTTGTCCGTGTACGGGAAGAGCCGGAGGTCCTCGAGCTCCTTGAAGTCGCCGGGGTGCACGCCGTGCCCGTCGAAGAGCTCCGTGTAGGCGGTGACATTCTCGTAGGCGTGGTGCAGGGTCCAGCGCAGCCGCTCGACCTGCAGGGACTCGACCTGGTCCCGGCTCATCGTCTCCTCGGGGTCCGGCTGCGACCGGTCCGCCGGGGCGGGGGCGGGGGTGTAGGGGTTCGGGACGGAGCACTCGGTCATGTCAGACTTCCTCGGGCTGCGGGGCGGACGGCTGGGCGGACTGCAGGACGGGCTGCGCGGCCGGGTCCCCGGCCGGGCGCTCCGCGGGCGTCGCCGCGCGGAGGGCGGGGTTGGGGATGGTGCGGCTGCGGCCCCGGAACTCGGCGATGAGCCGGCCGTCGGCCAGGACCTGGATGTCGTAGACGCCGCTGCGCCCCGCCTGGGCGCGCACGGTCCCCACGGCGGTGAGCTCCTGCCCGCGGTAGGCCGAGGCGAGGAAGTTGATGTCCACTCCCGCGGCCACCGTGATGGTGGTGCCGTCCCCGGCGGGGTCGTTGCAGGCGAGGGCGAAGCAGGTGTCCGCGAAGGCGAAGACCATGCCGCCGTGGGCGATGCCGAACCCGTTGAGCATCTCCTCCCGCAGGGTCATGCGGATCTGGGCGTGGCCGTACTCGGCACGGTCCACGGTGATGCCCATCCAGCGCGAGGTGTGGTCCCCCGCGAGGATCGGATGGCCCTGGGACATGTAACTCTCCTCACAGTTCACGACCGAATGTTCAGTAGACAATCCCACTCCGCCGCCCGTGTCAACCCGTGCCGCCCCGGAGGAGCGCGGCGGCACACCATCGGCGCCACCTGTTGACGCCGCCCCCGGGGGCTTATATTCTGAACGAACGGTCAGTTAGTCGCGTGCGGCCCTCCCGCCCCGCGGCGCCATCTCGTCGGAAGAGGGACACCATGACTACGCAGAACACCGGGCTCCACGCCGTGCCCGCCGCGGACGCGGCCGAGCAGGCGGAGCTGGACCGCGCGGGCGAGGAGCACTTCGACCGCATCATCGCCGAGGACTCCCGGATCGAGCCGCGCGACTGGATGCCCGCCGCCTACCGCAAGACCCTGGTCCGCCAGGTCTCGCAGCACGCCCACTCCGAGATCATCGGCATGCAGCCGGAGGGCAACTGGATCTCCCGGGCGCCGTCCCTCAAGCGCAAGGCCATCCTCATGGCCAAGGTGCAGGACGAGGCCGGCCACGGGCTGTACCTCTACTCCGCCGCCGAGACCCTGGGCACCCCCCGCTCCGAGCTCAACCAGCAGCTGCTGGACGGCCGGGCCAAGTACTCCTCGATCTTCAACTACCCCGCGCGCACCTGGGCCGACATGGGCGCCATCGGCTGGCTCGTGGACGGCGCGGCGATCGCCAACCAGGTCCCGCTGTGCCGGGCCTCCTACGGCCCCTACGGCCGGGCCATGGTCCGCATCTGCAAGGAGGAGTCCTTCCACCAGCGCCAGGGCTGGGAGATCCTCTACGAGCTCTCCCACGGCACGCCCGCCCAGAAGCAGATGGCCCAGGACGCCGTGAACCGCTTCTACGGCCCCTCGCTGCAGATGTTCGGCCCCCCGGACGACGACTCGCCCAACTCGAAGCAGTCCATGGCGTGGAACATCAAGCGCTTCTCCAACGACGAGCTGCGCCAGCGCTTCGTGGACATGATCGTGGAGCAGGCCGCGGCACTGGACCTGACCCTGCCGGACCCGGACCTCAAGTGGAACGAGGAGCGCGGCCACTACGACTACGGACCGCTGGACTGGGACGAGTTCAAGGCCGTCGTCGGCGGCCGGGGCCCGTGCAACCTCCAGCGCATGCAGCGCCGCCGCACGGCGCACGAGGACGGCGCCTGGGTCCGCGAGGCCGCCGCCGCCTACGCCCGCAAGACCGCCGCGGAGCGCGCCTCCGCCGAACTCATCGGAGCCTGAGCATGAGCGAGAACACCGTGAGCCCGATCGGCGCGCCCTCGGACGAGTGGCCCCTGTGGGAGGTGTTCGTGCGGTCCTCGCGCGGGCTCTCCCACGTCCACGCCGGATCCCTGCACGCCCCGGACGCCACGATGGCCGTGCGCAACGCCCGGGACCTCTACACCCGCCGCAACGAGGGGACCTCCGTGTGGGTGGTGCCCTCCGCGGCGATCACCGCCTCGGACCCCGACTCCAAGGGCGGGTTCTTCGAGTCCGCCCAGGGCAAGAGCTACCGCCACGCCACGTACTACACCAAGAGCGAAGGGGTGAAGCACCTGTGAGCTTCGCATCCCACGAGTCCGCGACCCGGCAGAGCGCGGGCGACGCCATCACCGCGGAGGACATCCGGGCCGGCGGCGCGAAGGCCCCCGAGGACGTGGCCCGCTACGCCCTGTACCTGGGCGACGACGCCCTGATGCTCGCCCAGCGCCTCGGCTGGTGGATCGCCCGGGCCCCGGAGCTCGAGGAGGACATCGCGCTGGCCAACATCGCCCTGGACCTGCTCGGGCACGCCCGCTTCCTGCTCACCTACGCGGGCACCGCGTGGGGGAAGACCGAGGACGACCTCGCCTACTTCCGCGACGAGGAGGAGTTCCGCTCCTGCCGCCTCGTGGAGCAGGAGAACGGCGACTTCGGACAGACCATCGCCCGGCAGCTGATCTTCTCCTACTACCAGTACGAGCTCTACCGCCGCCTCGTCCGCTCCACCGACCCGACGCTCGCGGCCATCGCACACAAGGCGCTCAAGGAGGTCGAGTACCACCAGGACCACGCCAGCCAGTGGATCCTGCGCCTGGGCCTCGGCACGGAGGAGTCCAAGCGCCGCGTCCAGGCCGGCCTCACCTACATGTGGCCCTACGTGGACGAGCTGTTCCACGACGACGAGCTCGTCGAGTCCCTTGGGGACGTCGCCGTGCTCCCGTCCTCCCTGCGCGCCGACTTCGACCGCCGGATCACCGCGATCCTCGACGAGGCGGGGCTGTCCGTCCCCGAGGTCCTGGGCGCCTGGGGCGGCGACCGCTCGGGGCAGTTCAGCGAGCAGCGCGGCCACATCCTCGCCGAGATGCAGGTGCTGGCCCGCCGGCACCCCGGCGCCACCTGGTGAGCAGGCGATGACGATGACGGGCTCCGAGCAGACGGGCGCCACGCAGGTGACCGGCCGCGAGCTGCGCCCCCGGGACGAGGCCGCCGGCCGCGTCTGGGACATCGCCGCCACGGTGAACGACCCGGAGGTCCCCGTGCTCTCCATCGCCGACCTCGGCATCCTGCGGGACGCCCGGCTGGAGGGCGCGCGCGCCGTCGTCGTCATCACCCCGACCTACTCCGGGTGCCCCGCGATGGAGACCATCACCACGGACGTCACCCGGGCGCTCAACGCCGAGGGCTACGACGACGTGCGGGTCGACCTCGTGCTGCAGCCGGCGTGGACCACGGACTGGATGAGCGACGAGGGCAGGCGCAAGCTCGACGAGTACGGCATCGCCCCGCCCAGCGGCCGGGCCGCCGCCGGCCCCGTCCGGCTGGGGCTCACCGTCAAGTGCCCGCGCTGCCACTCCCTGAACACCCGCGAGCTGACCCGCTTCGGGTCCACCGCCTGCAAGGCGCTCCACGTCTGCAACGAGTGCCTGGAACCCTTCGACTACTTCAAGGTGCACTGATGACCGAGATCACCGCCCCTGCCCGGCGCCGGGCCACGTTCAACACCCTCGAGGTCTCCCAGGTCCGCAAGCTCACCGCGGACTCCGTCGAGGTGGCCTTCGCGGTGCCCCCGGAGCTCGTGGACGACTACGACTACCTGCCCGGGCAGTACGTGGCGCTGCGCGCCCGGATCGACGGGCAGGAGGTCCGCCGGTCCTACTCGATCTGCGCGGAGCCGCGGCCGGGCGAGATCCGGGTGGCGATCAAGCAGGACATCGGCGGGGTCTTCTCCACCTGGGCCAACAGCTCCCTGAGTGCCGGCGACACGCTCGACGTCATGAACCCGCAGGGCGCGTTCATCTCCAAGCTCGGGCTCACCAGCATGAACGACCCCGAGCGGCTCGCCGCCGAGGAGGTCGCGAAGAACGCCTCGGTGCACCTCGTGGCCTTCGCCGCGGGCTCGGGGATCACCCCGATCATGGCGATCGCCAAGGCCGTGCTGCGCGCCTCGGAGTCCTCCACGTTCGACCTCGTCTACGCGAACCGCTCCGCGATGGAGGTCATGTTCGCCGAGGAGCTCGGGGACCTCAAGGACAAGTACCCGTCCCGCCTGGCGGTCCACCACGTGCTCTCCCGCGAGCAGCGGATCAGCCCGCTGATGTCCGGGCGGATCGACGCCGACAAGCTCCAGGACATCCTGGACGAGGTGCTCCAGGTGGACCGGACGGACGAGTGGTTCCTGTGCGGGCCGTTCGAGCTGGTCCAGCTGTGCCGGGACACCCTCGCGGAGCGCGGCGTGCCGGAGGAGAAGATCCGTTTCGAGCTCTTCAGCACCGGCCGTCCCGAGACCCCCCAGGGGCAGCAGGGACGCGTGGTCCCGGCGGACCCCTCGGGCGAGAGCTACGACATCACGTTCACCCTGGACGGGCTCTCCTCCTCGATCGAGTCCCCCAAGAACGCCCAGGAGACCGTCCTCAACGCCGCCCTGCGGGTCCGTCCCGACGTCCCGTTCGCGTGCGCCGGCGGGGTGTGCGGCACGTGCCGCGCGAAGGTCGTCTCCGGGGAGTTCGTGATGGAGGAGAACTACGCCCTCGAGAAGGACGAGATCGAGAAGGGCTACGTGCTCACCTGCCAGACGCGTCCCACCTCCGAGCAGCTCACCGTCGACTTCGACGCCTGAGCCGCGCGGCCCGGGGCCCGGCACCTGCGCGGTGCCGGGCCCCGGGCCGTCCTGCACCGCCCCCGGCGCCGGGCGCCGGCACCACACCCGGCCCCCGGCATCCCGGTTCCCGCACCCAGTCCCCGACCTCACCGAGGAGCAGCAGTGATCGACCTGACCATCGACGGATCCGTGGCCGAAGTGGTGCTGAACGCGCCCGGGAGGATGAACGCCCTGGACGAGGCCGCGCTCGCCGAGCTCGGCGACGCCTACGCCGAGGCGGCGCAGGCGGGCGTCCGCGCCCTCGTGCTGCGCGGCGAGGGCCGCGGCTTCTGCGCCGGCCGGGACATCTCCGCCGTGGACCCCGCGACCGACGACGCCCACGGCTACCTGGCCGGGAAGGTCACCCCGCTGCTGCGCGCCATGACCCGGTTCCCCGCCCCGACGTTCGCCGCCGTGCAGGGCCCGTGCCTGGGCGTGGGGCTCGGCCTGGCGATCGCCACGGACGTGGTCTACGTCGCGGACAGCGCGAAGATCGGCTCCCCCTTCGCCAGCCTCGGGGCGACCCTCGACTCGGGCGGGCACGCCCTGTTCACCGAGCGGCTCGGCGCCCACCGGACCCTGGACCTCATCTACACGGCCGAGCTGATGAGCGGCCAGGAGGCCGTGCGCTCCGGCCTGTTCAGCCGTTCGGTGCCAGCCGACGAGCTGCTCGAGCTCACCCGGGCCAAGGCGGCGGCCGTGGCCGAGGGCGCGACCGGCGCGTTCCTCGCCTCCCGCGAGCTCGTGGCCCAGATCCGCGACGAGCGGCTGGGGCTGTGGGAGTCCGTGGAGAACGAGAACCGGGTGCAGGGCGAGCTGTGCCGCAGCGCCGACTACGCCGAGGGCTTCGCCGCGTTCCAGCAGAAGCGCCCGCCGCGGTTCACCGGCGACCGCTCCTGACCCGGGAGGACGGTCCCGCCGGGGCCGGCCCCGTGGCGGACACGGGCCGCACCCGGGACGAACCGGGTTAAGCGGTCGGGGAACAGCCCGCCCGCTCCGCCGGGAGCCGGTTAACGTGGTGGGCATGACATCCACGGTGACCTCTTCGGTGTTCGACCTCTCCGGCTTCGACCGCTCCGTCCGCCCCCAGGACGACCTCTACCGCCACGTCAACGGCACCTGGCAGCGCCGGACCGAGATCCCCGACGACAAGCCGTCCGTGGGCGCGTTCATCGAGCTGCGGGACCAGGCGGAGGCCGCCGTGCGCGAGCTCATCACCCGGGCCCGCGCCGGGGACCCGGAGGCCGTGGAGTCCAAGATCGCGAACCTCTACGCGTCCTTCATGGACGAGGAGCGGATCGAGGCGCTCGGCGCCTCCCCCCTCGCCCCGGACCTCGCGGAGGTCGACGCCGTGGCGGACGTCCCCGGCCTGGTGCGCCACCTGGGCCGGATGATCCGCCGCGGTGCGGGCGGCCTGGTCGGCGTGGACGTCGACGCCGACCCGGGCGACCCCGAGCGCCAGCTCGTGTTCGTGGGGCAGTCGGGGCTGGGCCTGCCCGACGAGGAGTACTACCGGGACGACCAGCACGCCGCGATCCGCGGGAAGTACCTGGAGCACGTGCGGACCATGCTGTCCCTGGCCGGGGTCGAGGACGCCGAGGAGCAGGCCCGCGCCGTGGTGGACCTCGAGACGCGGATCGCCTCCCACCACTGGGACAAGGTCACGGTCCGCGACCTCACCAAGATGTACAACCCCATGGGCTTCGAGGAGCTCGCGGCCTCCACCGCGGTCCTCGACTGGCGGCTCCTGGCCGAGGGCGCGGAGCTGCCCGGGGCGGCGCTGCGCACCGTGGTCAACGCCCAGCCGAGCTTCTTCACCGGGGTCGAGGAGCTGCTCGTCGACGAGCTGCTGCCGGCCTGGCGGTCCTGGGCCCGCTGGCACCTGGTCTCCGCGCGCGCCTCCTACCTGTCGTCCGCGTTCGTCGAGGAGGACTTCGCCTTCTACGGCACCGTGCTCTCGGGGACCCCGCGGCTCAAGGACCGCTGGAAGCGCGGGGTCGAGCTCGTCAACGGGGTCCTCGGCGAGGCCGTGGGCGAGCTCTACGTCGCCGCACACTTCTCCCCCACCGCCAAGGAGCGGATGGACGAGCTCGTGGCCAACCTCCTGGAGGCCTACCGCGTCTCGATCACGGGCCTGGACTGGATGACCGAGGAGACCCGCCAGGAGGCGCTGAAGAAGCTCTCCCAGTTCACCCCGAAGATCGGCTACCCGGAGCAGTGGAAGGACTACTCCTCCCTGCGGATCGACCCCGAGGACCTCGTGGGCAACCGGATCCGCACCACGGAGTTCCGGCTCGCCGAGCTCGTCCGCAAGGCGGGCCAACCGGTGGAGAAGCACGAGTGGCTCATGACCCCGCAGACGGTCAACGCCTACTACCACCCGCTGCGCAACGAGATCGTCTTCCCGGCCGCGATCCTGCAGCCCCCGTTCTTCGACGAGGACGCCGACGACGCCGTGAACTACGGCGCGATCGGCTCCGTGATCGGCCACGAGATCGGCCACGGCTTTGACGACAAGGGCTCGACCTGCGACGGCGACGGCCGGCTGCGCAACTGGTGGACCGACGCCGACCGGCAGGCCTTCGAGGAGCGCACGGCGGAGCTGGTGCGCCAGTACGACCGCCTGGTCCCGGAGCAGCTGGCGGAGGAGGGCACGCACGTCAACGGCGAGCTCACCCTCGGGGAGAACATCGGGGACCTGGGCGGGCTCACGATCGCCCACCAGGCGTGGCGGATGTCCCGGGAGACCGGCAGCGCCTTCGGCCCCGGGGAGCTGATCGACGGCTACAGCCCTGAGCAGCGGCTCTTCCTGTCCTGGGCCTACGTGTGGCAGCAGAAGTCCCGCGACGAGGCGCTGCGCCACCGCATCGCCACCGACCCGCACTCCCCCAACGAGTTCCGGGCCAACCAGGTGGTCCGCAACGTCCCCGCGTTCTACGAGGCCTTCGGGGTCCGGGAGACGGACGCGCTGTGGCTGCCCGAGGTGGAGCGCGTGCGCATCTGGTGACCGGGGGCCGGGATCCGTCCCAGCCCCCGGCTCAGCCGCCGGAGCTGATCAGGAACACGACGGCGACCAGCCACAGGACGAGGAACAGCACCAGGACGCCGAGCAGGACGGTGCCGACCCAGCAGAGCACCCGCCCGGGAACGGCGGGGGTGCCGAACTTCTCGGCCTCGCGCGCCTGCCGGATCGCGAAGGGACCCAGCAGGGGCAGCACCACCACGCTCAGGATGCCGAGGATCAGCGCGGTGTCGGCGTGGCTGCGGCCGCCTCAGCCCTCGTCGGAGGGCAGCAGATCTGCCGGGCCGAACCGGCGGTTCGCGAGCACGGGCACGTTCTCGCGCACCTCGGCGATGCGCTCGCGCGTGACGTCGGCGGTCAGCACGATCTCGTCCTCCCCCGCCTCGGCGACCACCACGCCGAGCGGGTCGAGCACCGCGGAGCGGCCCACCGTGTGCTCGGAGCAGGTGTCCGCGGCCGCGACCCAGACGGTGTTCTCGATCGCGCGGGCCTTGAGCAGCGCCTGCCAGTGGTCCACCTTGTGCTCGCCGGCGAACCAGGCCGCGGGCACGGTGAGCAGCTCCGCCCCGGCGTCGACCACGGCACGGCAGATCTCGGGGAAGCGCAGGTCGTAGCAGGTGATCATGCCGACCGCGAGCTCCCCGATCCGCACCACCGTGACGCCCTTGTCCCCCGGGCGGATCCGGTCGGACTCCCGGTGGCTGAAGGCGTCGTAGAGGTGGAGCTTGCGGTACGTGCCGAGGATCGCGCCCTGCGCGTCCACGGCCACGAGCGTGTTATAGGGGCGCCCGTCGGCGGAGCCCTCGTAGCCGCCCGCGATCACGGCGACACCGGTCTGCGCGGCCAGGAAGGACAGCTGCTGGACGAACCCGGACCAGCCGCGCAGGACCAGCTCCTCGAAGTCCTCCCCGAGGAGCCGCTCGGAGAACATGGCCTCCTCCGGGAACACCACCAGCTGCGCCCCGCCGGCCGCGGCCTGCTCGGCCAGCCGGCGCATGGTCCGCAGGTTCTCGGCCGTGTCGGCGGTGGGTGCGAACTGTCCGACGGCGATCTTCACGGGTGTCCTCCTCGGCGGGTCGCGGCTGGAGCTCCCACTGTATCCGCGACCGGTGCATCCGCGACCGGCCCGTGCCCCCGCCCGTGGCACGGCCCGTGGCACGGCCCGTGGCAGGATGGGGCCGACACGACCGCGCGAGCGAAGGGCAGGCGATGGGCGAGCAGTCCGAGACCCCGGGGCGACGCCGGCTGTCCGAGCGCGTGCTCGGCGGCGGGACCGCCCCCGACCCCCGGTTCACGCTGGCCAACGAGCGCACGTTCCTCGCCTGGATCCGGACCGCGCTCGCGTTCCTGGCCGGCGGGATCGCCATCGAGGCGTTCACCGCGGACCTGTTCGACGACGGCGTGCGGAAGTTCCTCGCGATCGTGCTGCTGGTGCTGAGCATGCTCCTCAGCGCGGGCGCCACGTTCCGCTGGATCGGGGTGGAGCGGAGCATGCGGCGCCAGGTCCCGCTGCCACTGCCCCTGATCGCACCGGTGCTCGCGGTGGGCGGGGCGATCGCGGCGGGAGTGCTCGTCGTCGTCGTCCTGCAGGGCTGAGATGCCCCGCCCGCAGCTCCGCCGCCCTCCGGAGCCCCCGGACCCTCCGCAGCCGCCGCACGGGGACCCCGGCCTGCAGCCGGAGCGCACCACGATGGCCTGGGGCCGGACCCTGATGTCCTTCGTGGTGGTCTCGGCGATCTTCCTGCGCTGGCTGCCGCACCACGGGCCGTTCGTGCTGGTGCTGTTCGGCCTGGCGGTCCTCACGGCGGCGGCGATCTACGTCACACAGCGCCCCCGCTACGCCCGCAGCGCCCGCGGCATCGTCGAGGAGGGCACCGAGCCGGAGGTCGGGGCCGTGCTGGCGACCTCGGCCGCGATGCTCGCCCTCGGCGCCCTCGGCATCTGGGTGGTCCTGGTCCTCGTCTGACCCCTCCCGGGGAACCCCCGCGGGGCGCGAGATCGCACGTGCCGGCGACCGGCGACGCGCCCGTCGCCGGCACGTGCGACCTCGGGGACGGGATCAGTTGATGAGGTCGCGCACCACGATGGTGTCGTCGCGGTCCGGGCCCACGCCGATCGCGGACATCCGGGTGCCGCTCATCGACTCGAGCGCCTCGACGTAGGCCCGGGCGTTCGCCGGCAGGTCCTCCAGGGTGCGGCAGCCGGTGATGTTCTCCTCCCACCCGTCGAAGTGCTCGAAGATCGGCTTCGCGTGGTGGAACTCGGTCTGGGTCATCGGCATCTCGTCGTGCCGGACGCCGTCGACGTCGTAGGCCACGCACACCGGGATCTGCTCGATGCCGGTGAGGACGTCGAGCTTGGTGAGGAAGTAGTCGGTGAAGCCGTTGATCCGGGAGGCGTGGCGGGCCATCACGGCGTCGTACCAGCCGGTGCGGCGGGGACGGCCCGTGTTGACGCCGAACTCGCCGCCCGTGGTGCGCAGCTGCTCGCCCATCTCGTCGAAGAGCTCGGTGGGGAACGGCCCGGCGCCCACGCGGGTGGTGTAGGCCTTGATGATGCCGATCGCCCGGGTGATGCGGGTCGGCCCGATGCCCGAGCCCACGGACGCGCCGCCCGCGGTGGGGTTGGAGGACGTCACGAACGGGTAGGTGCCGTGGTCGACGTCGAGGAAGGTCGCCTGGCCGCCCTCCATGAGCACCACCTTGTCCTCGTCGAGCGCCTGGTTGAGCAGGTAGGTCGAGTCCACGATCATCGGGGCGAGCCGGTCGGCGTAGCCCAGGAAGTACTGCACGACCTCCTCGACGTCGATGTCCCGGCGGTTGTAGAGCTTCACGAGCAGCTCGTTCTTCTGCCGCAGCGCGCCCTCGATCTTCTGCCGCAGGATCGACTCGTCCAGGACGTCCTGGACGCGGATGCCGAGCCGGCCGACCTTGTCCATGTAGGCGGGCCCGATTCCGCGGCCCGTGGTGCCGATCGCCCGCTTGCCGAGGAAGCGCTCCGAGACCTGGTCCATCGTCTGGTGGTACGGGGCCACGAGGTGGGCGTTCGCGGAGACGCGCAGCCGGGAGGTGTCCGCCCCGCGCGCCTCGAGGCCGTCGATCTCCTCGAAGAGGGCCTGGGGATTGACGACGACGCCGTTGCCGATCACGGGGACGGCGTTGGGGCTCAGGATGCCCGCCGGCAGGAGCTTGAGCTCGAACTTGTCGCCGCCCACCACCACGGTGTGCCCCGCGTTGTTGCCGCCGTTGGGCTTGACCACGTAGTCCACGCGGCCTCCCAGCAGGTCGGTGGCCTTGCCCTTGCCCTCGTCGCCCCACTGGGCGCCGACGATCACGATTGCTGGCATTGAACGACTCTCCTGCCTGGATGGAACGGGACTTCTCCCGCGGGCCCCGGCGGAGGCTCGCACCGGCCGGGCACGACAACGCCCCTGCGTCGGCCCGCTCCCACCCGCGCGCCCGGGACGGCGCGACGCCGGCAGGAGGAGACCCAGGGGCTCGTACCGTGCAAGTCTAGCGGGCCGTGACCCGGGACCGGCATCCGCCGCCCCGTCCGGCGGCCGCCGCGGTCCGATACCCTCGATGCTCATGAGTTCCCCTTCCACGTGGACCCCGGCTGGGTCCCCGTCCTCCGCGCCCGCGGCCGCCCCGGGCACCCACCTCAAGGCCCGGCACCTCGTGATGATGGCCCTGGGCAGCGCGATCGGCACCGGCCTGTTCATCGGCACGGGCGCCGCGATCCGCACCGCCGGGCCGGCGGTGCTGGTGTCCTTCCTGGTGGCGTGCGTGCTGCTCGTGCTCGTGATGCGGGCGCTGGGCGAGATGGCCGCCGCGGACCCGTCCCCCGGCGCGTTCTCGACCTACGCCGAGAAGGCCATGGGCCGCACCGTGGGACGCACCCTCGGCTGGCTGTGGTGGGCGCAGATCGTGGTGGTGGTCGCGGCGGAGGCCACGGCCGCGGCCCAGCTGCTCACGGAGCTGTGGCCGGTGGCCGAGCAGTGGGTGCTGGCGCTGCTGTTCATGGTGGTGTTCACGGCGATCAACCTGGTGCGGGTGCGCACGCTCGGGGAGACCGAGTTCTGGTTCGCGCTGATGAAGGTGCTCGCGGTGCTGGCCTTCCTCGTGGTCGGGGTCGCCGTGCTCCTGGGCCTGACGGAGGAGCCCTCCCCGGGGCTCGCGAACCTCACCGCCCACGGCGGCTTCCTGCCCCACGGCCCGACCGGGGTGGCCGCCGCGCTGCTCGTGGTGGTCTTCGCGTTCGGCGGCACGGAGCTCGTGACCATCGCCGCCGCGGAGACCGAGGACCCGCAGCGCAACGTGGCCCGCGCCGTGCGCACCATCCTGGTCCGGATCCTCGTCTTCTACGTGGGCGCCGTGACCGTCATGGTCCTGGTGCTGCCGTGGAACGACGAGCAGCTCTCGGTCAGCCCGTTCGTGGCCGTGCTGGAGACCGCCGGGGTGCCCGGTGCGGACGTGCTGATGGCCGTGGTGATCATCCTGGCGCTGCTCTCGGCCCTCAACGCGAACATCTACGGGGCGTCCCGGATGCTCTGGTCGCTGGCCCGCCGCGGCTCGGCGCCGCGGGCCTTCGCCGACGTCTCCGACCGCGGGGTCCCCCGGAGCGCGGTGGTCGTCTCCGTGCTCTTCGGCTTCGCCGCCGTGGTGCTCAACTACCTGTGGCCCGAGACCGTGCTGCTGTGGATGCTCAACACCGTGGGCGCGACCTGCCTGGTCGTCTGGGGGCTCGCGCTGGTCTCGCAGATCGTCCTGCGCCGCCGCGCGGACCGGGACGGCGCCGAGCTGCCCCTGCGGATGTGGGCCTTCCCGTGGCTGTCGTACCTGGCGCTGGCGCTCCTCGCCGGGATCGTCCTGCTCGGGCTGCTCGACGACGCCGTGCGGGGCCAGCTCCTGCTCACGGCCGGGCTGGTGCTGCTCATCGCACTCGCCGCGCGCACCCTCGGCCGGCGGCCGGAGCACCTCCCCCGCGACTGAGCACGGGCTCCCCGGCCGGCCCCGGGCCGCTGCGGCCGGCCGGGGAGGTCGCCGACCACGATCGAGCACCCGGACCCGGACTGGGTCAGCTGGGCGATGTCCATCTGCCCGGTGGTGGTGTGGTGGTCGAGGTGGAAGCCGACCCCGCCCCGGTAGAGCGCGATCACACGGTCGACGTCGCGCACCGGCAGCAGAACCACCTCGAGCGTCCAGTCCACGGTCAGGCCCCGCCCTGCGCGGCCCGCCCGCCCAGCAGCTCCTCGAGCCGCTCGTAGCCCTCGGCCATGCCCTTCTCCATGCCGGATCCGACCATCCCGTCACGGGCCTCCTGGGACGCGTGGACGGTGTGCCCGCGCAGCCGGCACCGGCCGTCGCCCAGGTCCTCGAAGTGCAGGTACTCCAGGTCCACGGCGTCGGGCCAGCCCTCGTACTCGAACGTCTGGACCACGAGCTCGTTCTCGCGCACCGTGTGGAAGACGCCGCGGAAGGCGTACTCCTCGGCGCTGTCCTCGCCGCGCTGGACGAACCGGTAGGCGCCGCCGGGGCGGAACTCGAAGCCGTCGATCCGGGTCCGCAGCCCGCGCGGCCCGATCCACTGCCGGAACAGCTCGGGGTCGGCGTGGGCGCGGTAGACGTCGGCCACGGGGTGGTCGAACTCGCGCTCGAAGTCGATGAAGGGCAGGCCGTCGGGGACGGTCAGGTGCAGTGCGTGTCCCATGGTTCAGTCCTGGGTGTGCTCGCCGCGGTCCGCGGCTCGGGTGTCGAGCACGGCGTCGAGGCGGCGGAACTGCTCCTCCCGGACCAGCCGGTACCGGTCGATCCACGTGGTGAGCGCCTCGAGCCGTGCGGGGTCCAGGTGGACGGGCCGGCGCTGGGCGTCACGGGTGCGCGTGACGAGCTGCGCCTGCTCGAGGACCTGGATGTGCTTCGAGACCGCCTGGAGGGAGATCGCGAAGGGTTCCGCCAGTTCGGTGACCGTGGCCGGTCCACGGCTGAGCCGGGCGACGATGCGGCGGCGGACCGGGTCGGCCAGTGCCAGGAAGGCCCTGTCGAGCTCGTCGTCGCCGGGGTCCACGGTGTTTGTCAACTGATTCCTTGATCAACCTGTTGGTTGTCAAAGACTATGCCGCCCGCCCGGGCCCGGCAAGACCCGAGACCGGATCGTGACGGCCCCGGACCTGCGCTCCTCATGGGCGTCGTCGCCGGTGCGTCGTCGCGCGTCCGTGTTGCGTCCTGTGACGTCGCGGTCGTCACAGTCCGCGCACCGGCGTCTTCTGGGCGCCCGCACTTGGCAGCGCGGCGGGGCAGCCGCTGGAATGGGTCCTGCATCTATCCAGAGCGGCCGAGAGACCTGGCTCGTCGACGCCGCAGCAACCATCCGCGCCCCCGCCACGGGGTGCGCGGAACGGTGCTCCCGCCAGGACCGATGGAGCTGTCGCAGCCTCCCGGGTCCACTCCGGGACGGCTGCTGCCCTCCCTCGGGGTGACCCTTGGAGGAAGAACGTGACACCACGCCCGACCGCCCGGCCGGCGCCGCCGTCCCTGTCCTACGAGCTCTATCCGCCGCGCAGCGCGGCGAGCGCCGACACGCTGCTTCGGACCATCGAGGAGCTCGAGCCCACCCGTCCCGACCATGTCTCGGTGACGTACAGCGGGGACGAGCAGCGCCGGGACAGCTCGCTCGCCCTGCTCGACCACCTCCTGGCGCGCACGAGCCTGCGGCCCCTGGCCCACCTGACCTGCGTCGGCAGCACCCGGGCCGAGCTGGAGCAGACCGTGGCCGCGCTGGTCCGCCGCGGCGTCCGGGGCGTGCTGGCCCTGCGCGGCGACCTCGACCCGGGAGCCGAGCCGGGCGAGCTCCGGCACGCCGGCGAGCTCGTGGAGCTCGTGCGCGAGGTCGAGCGGCGCCACACCGCGGCCCTGGCGGCCGGCCGGCTCGCCGTGGGCGTGGCCGCCTACCCGACCCGGCACCCGGAGTCGCCCTCGTTCCGGCACGACGTCGAGGTGCTGCTGGCCAAGCAGCGCTCCGGGGCGGACTTCGCGATCACGCAGGTCTACTTCCGCCCGCAGCGCTACGAGCGCCTGGTCGCGGCGGCGCGGGCAGCCGGGGTGACGATCCCGATCGTCCCGGGGATCATGCCGGTCACCGACCCGCGGCGGCTCCGGACGCTGTGCCGGCTGGCGGGCCTGGCGCCCCACCCGGGCCTGGCCGCCGCGCTGGAGGACGCGCCCGGTCCTGCCGAGCGGCACCGCGCCGGCGTGGCCTTCGCGGCGCGGCTGGCCCGCGCCGCCCTGGACGCCGGCGCCCCCGGGCTGCACCTCTACACCTTCAACGAGCACCGGGCCGCGCTCGACCTGCTGGAGCACGTGGACCTCCCGCGCGTCCCGCACGTGCCCGTCGCGCTCGACGACCTCCTGCTCCCCGCCTGAGCACGCACCGACCCACCGTTCCGCACGACCCCTCGACACCTCTTCAGGAGACCACCATGACCACTGTCCCGTTCCCCGCCGCCACCATCACCGGCTACCCCCGGATCGGCCGCCGCCGCGAGCTGAAGAAGGCCCTGGAGGCCTACTGGGCCGGGCGCTCGACCCGCGAGGAGCTGGAGTCGGCGGCCGCCGACCTGCAGCTGGCGACCCACCGCCGGCTCGTGGAGCTGGGCCTCGGCGCCCGGGACTCGTCCCTGCCCGCGGCATTCCCCCTCTACGACCAGGTCCTGGACACCACCGTGGCCCTCGGGGCGACGCCGACCCGCTTCGCCGACCTCGCCGATGCCGAGGGCCGGCTCGGCCTCGACGCGAGCTTCGTGCTGGCCCGCGGCGACGCCGGGCGCGCTCCGCTCGAGCTGACCAAGTGGTTCGACACCAACTACCACTACCTCGTGCCCGAGATCGGCCCGGAGACCCCGTTCCGCGCCACCGCCGACCGGCTCGTGGCCGACGTCCGCCGCGCGGCCGCGCACGGCTTCACCGTCCGCCCGGTCCTCGTGGGCCCCGTGTCCTTCCTCCTCCTCGCCAAGGCCGACGACGGCGCCCCCGCGGGCTTCGACCCGCTGCAGCGGCTCCCCGAGCTGCTGCCCGTGTACGCGCGGCTGCTCCAGGAGCTCGCCGCCGCCGGCGCGGACTGGGTGCAGCTGGAGGAACCGGCCCTCGTGGCGGACCAGGACGTCCCCGCCGAGCAGCTCGCCGCATCCGTGTGGGACGCCTACACGGGCCTGACCGCCGTGACCAGGCGCCCGCAGCTGTTCGTCACCACGTCCTACGGCTCCCCCGGGCCGCTACTGCACCCGCTGGCCTGCTCCGGCGTGGAGGCCGTGCACCTGGACCTCGTCAAGGGCGCCGCCCCCACCGCCGAGGAGCTGGAGTTCTTCCGGGGCGAGGACTCCGCCGTGCTCGTGGCCGGCGCCGTGGACGGGCACAACGTGTGGCGGGCCGACCTGGCCGGCCGGCTCGACCAGCTCGCGGAGCTGGCCCGCGGGGGCGCCCAGGTGTCCGTGGCCTCCTCCACGTCCCTGTTCCACGTCCCGCACGACGTGGCCGAGGAGACCCGGCTGGACCCGCAGCTGCGGAGCTGGCTCGCCTTCGCCGACCAGAAGGTCGGCGAGATCGTCACCCTGGCCCGCGGTCTCGCCGCCGGGACGGAGGCGGTCGCGCCGGAGCTGGCCGAGGCGGCCGAGGCCCGCCGCACCCGGCAGGACGCCGCGGGGGTCCGCGACGCGGCCGTGCGCGAGCGCGCCGGTTCGCTGACCGCCGCGGACATCGGACGGTCGGCCGCGGAGGTCCGCCGGAGCGCCCAGGAAGGCCGGTCCTTCACGGCGTCCGGGCCCCTGCCCCCGCTGCCCACCACCACGATCGGCTCCTTCCCCCAGACCGCGGAGGTCCGCACCGCCCGCGCCCGGCACCGCGCCGGCGCCCTGACGGACGCGCAGTACGACGCCTTCCTGCGGGAGGAGATCGAGCGGGTCGTGCGGCTGCAGGAGGAGCTGGGCCTGGACGTGCTGGTGCACGGCGAGCCGGAGCGCAACGACATGGTCCAGTACTTCGCCGAGCACCTCGACGGCTTCGCGACCACCGTCCACGGCTGGGTCCAGTCCTACGGCTCCCGCTGCACCCGCCCGTCGATCCTGTGGGGCGACGTCAGCCGGGAGGGCCAGGGCCTGCGCGGCGAGGCGTTCACGGTGCCGTGGATCGGCCACGCCCAGTCCCTCACCGACAAGCCGGTCAAGGGCATGCTGACGGGCCCGGTGACGATCCTCGCGTGGTCCTTCGTGCGCGACGACCAGCCGCTCGGCGAGACGGCGAACCAGGTGGCGCTCGCGCTGCGGGACGAGGTCGCGGACCTCGAGGCCGCCGGGATCGGGATCATCCAGGTGGACGAGCCGGCGCTGCGGGAGCTCCTGCCGCTGCGCCGCGCGGACCAGCCCGCCTACCTCGGCTGGTCGGTGGACGCGTTCCGCCTGGCCACCTCGGGGGTGCGGGACGAGACCCAGATCCACACCCACCTGTGCTACTCGGAGTTCGGCGAGGTGGTGGGGGCGATCGACGGCCTGGACGCCGACGTCACGAGCATCGAGGCGGCCCGGTCCCGGATGGAGGTGCTGACCGACCTCGAGGCCGCCGGCTTCTCCCGGGGCATCGGGCCGGGCGTGTGGGACATCCACTCCCCCCGCGTGCCCTCCCGGGAGGAGATCGAGCAGCTGCTCGAGCGGGCCCTCGAGCACGTCCCGGCGCGGACCCTGTGGGTCAACCCGGACTGCGGCCTGAAGACCCGCGGCTACGAGGAGACGAGGGCGTCGCTGGAGCACCTCGTGGCGGCGGCCCGGACCGCGCGCGAGCGGGTGGCGCAGCCCGCCGGTCGGCCGCTGATCGTCCAGCACGGCACGCGCGGCTGACCCCGAGCGCACCGGCCGACCCGCGGGAGCCCGCGTGACCACGGACGTCCGTGGTCACGCGGGCTCCCGCGGGTCATGAGGCGGCGTCACGGGCAGCGGCCGTGCGCCGGCCGGCGTCGTCGTCCCGGCCGGTCCGGGCGGCCAGCAGCGCGAACGGGCCGCCGGCCGCGCGCAGCTCCCGCGGCGCGCCCCGCTCGACGATGCGGCCGCCCTCGAGCACCATGACCTGGTCGGCGTTCTCGACCGTAGAGAGCCGGTGCGCGATGGTCAGGGTCGTGCGGCCGGCGGCCAGCCGGTCGAGGGCCTCCTGGACCTGCGCCTCGGTGGTGTTGTCCAGCGCGCTGGTGGCCTCGTCGAGGACCAGCACGGGCGGGTTGCGCAGCACGGTCCGGGCGATGGCCAGGCGCTGCTGCTCCCCGCCGGAGAAGCGGTGGCCGCGCGCGCCGACCACGGTGTCCAGCCCGTCCGGCAGTCCGGCGACGGTGTCGGCGATGCGCGCGGCGCCGAGGGCGGCCCACAGCTCGGCGTCGGAGGCGCCCGGATCGGCCAGCAGGAGGTTCGCGCGCACCGTGGCGTGCACCAGGTAGGTCTCCTGGGAGACGACGCCCACGATCCGGGCGAGGTCCGCCGGATCGATCTCCCGCACGTCGACGCCGTCGATCGTCACCCTGCCGTGGGCGACGTCGTTGAGCCGCGGCAGCAGGGAGCCGAGGGTGCTCTTGCCCGAGCCGGTGGGCCCGACCACCGCTGTGGTGGTGCCCGCCGGCAGCACCAGGTCGAGCTCGTGCAGGACGTCGGCCCCGTCGTCGTAGGCGTAGCGCACGCCCTCGAACCGAACCTCGCCGCGCACGGCGGCCGGATCCAGCCGGACGGGCGCGGCGGGCGGGACGATCTGCGGCTCGAGGTCGAGGTACTCGAAGATCCTGCTGAAGAAGGCCAGCGCGGACACCCACTGCACGCCGATGTTCAGCAGACCCATGACGGGCCGGAAGATGGTCCCCTGCAGGGCGGTGAACGCCACGAGGGTGCCGATGGTCATGCCGCCGCTGGTGGCCGGGAAGCCGGCGGCCAGGTAGATCACGGCGGGGATGGCGGCGAAGACGATCTGCATGGTGGCCATCCGCCAGCGTCCGGCCAGCTGGCTGCGCAGCTCCAGGCCCACGAGCCGGTCGGAGCGCTCGGTGAAGCGCTCCGCGTCCCGCGCGGTGGTGCCCAGGGTCTTGGCCAGCCGGACCCCCGAGACGGACAGTCCTTCCTCCACCTGGGTGTGGAGCGCGGCGAGCTCCCGCTGGCGCTCGTCGGTGACGTCCCGGCGGATCAGGGCCACGCGGCGGGAGAGCCAGATCGCCGGCGGCAGCACCACCAGGGAGACGAGGCTCATCGCCGGGGACAGCGCCACCATGGCCACGGCCGTCGCCACGGCGGTGGTGAGGTTGGACGCCACGCCCGTGGCGGAGCTGGTGACCACGGACTGCATCCCCGCGATGTCGTGCGTGAGCCGCGACTGCACCTCCCCGCCCCGGGTCCGGGTGAAGAACCCCAGCGACTGGGCCTGCAGGTGGGTGAAGAGCTGCACGCGCAACGCGTGCATCACCTGCTGGCCCATGGCGGTGGCCATCCAGGTCTGGACCACGCCGATCACGGAGGTGAGCGCCGCGACCCCGACCATCGAGGCGGTCAGCAGCACCAGCAGGCGGGTGTCGCCGCTCGGCAGGGCGTCGTCGATCACGCCGCGGACCAGGAACGGCTGGGCGAGGTTGACGACCGAGGACGCGGTGATAAGCACGACGACGAGCGCGATCGTGCCCCGGTGCGGGGCGAACAGCGCCGCGATCCGACGCGGGCTGACGGGGTGCCGGGCGAGCTGCGTCCGGTCCGCGGGGTTCTGGCGCGCCGGCCGACCGCCGCCCCCGCCGCCTCCGGGACCGGAACCGGGCAGGACGCCCGGGCTGTCGGCCGGGGTGCCTCCGCCGTCGTGCGCCGGGGTGCGGACGCGCGCGGGGTGATGGGTCGTCGCCATGGGATCCTCCTCGGGAACTATCAAGGAGGTTACCTCTCTATGAGGTAGCCCGCAATGAAGATAGGATGACGCCATGCCCTACGACGCTCCCGATCCGGCCCGCCTGGGGGACCTGCTGCACGCCGTCTTCCGTCGGCTGCGCCGCCGGTGGGCCGAGCAGCTGGCCCCCTTCGGACTGACCCCGCACCAGTTCCGGGCGCTCGACGCCCTCGCCGGGTGTGCCGGTGGGCCGGGGCACCGGCACGGCCCGGCCGGGACCTGCCGCCACGGCGGCGGGTCCGCCAGTCTGCGGGTGAAGGACCTCGCCGAGGCCCTGCGCATCGCCCCGCGGTCCGCCACGGAGGTGGTGGATTTGCTCGAGCAGAAGGGGCTCGTGGAGCGGGTCCCGGACCCGTCCGACCGGCGGGCCACGCTGGTGGCGCTGACGTCCCGGGGCACCGGCCTGCGCGAGCGGGTCCGGGAGGACCGGCGCCGGGAGTCCGAGGAGTACTTCTCACGGCTGGTCCCGGAGGACCGGGTCGAGCTGGAGCGGCTGCTCCGCTTGCTCACGGCGGACGGCCCGGCGCCGGACTGAGCCCGGGCGGGACGTCCGCCGGGGCTCAGTCCAGCTGCGCGGGCAGGTCCGCGAAGGCCTCCGCCACTCCGGCGTGCCGGATCCTGCCGGCGGCCGTGTTGAGCCCGGCCGCGAACTCCGGATCGGCGGCCAGGGCCTGCTCCGGTCCGCGGGCCAGGCGCCGCAGATAGGGTGTGGTGGCGTTGGCGAGGGCCCGGGTCGCGGTGCGCGGCACGGCGCCTGGCATGTTCGCCACGCAGTAGTGGGTGATGCCGTCCACCTCGAACGTCGGGTCGTCGTAGGTGGTCGGGTGGGAGGTCTCGAAGCACCCGCCCTGGTCGATGGCGACGTCCACGAGCAGGGCGTGGTCGTGCAGCACCGCGAGGTGCTCACGGCGCACGAGCTTGGGCGCCGCCGCCCCCGGGACGAGCACCGCCCCGATCACCACGTCCGCCCCGGAGATCTCCTCCTCGAGCACGTGCTCGTCGCTCATCAGCACGCGGGCCCGGTGCCCGAGCAGGTCGGTGAGCTCGCGGATCCGCACGCCGTTGGCGTCGAGCACCGTGACGTCGGCCATCAGCCCCGAGGCCATCAGGGCGGCCTGCGTGCCCACGACCCCGCCGCCGACCACCACGACCTTGGCCGCGGCGACGCCGGGGACCCCGCCCATCAGGAGCCCGGGGCCGCCGGCGTTGGACTGCAGGTGGTGGGCGGCGGACTGCGCGGCGAGCCGGCCCGCGATCTCGGACATCGGCTGGAGCAGGGGCAGGGTCCGGCCGGCGCGCACGGTCTCGAAGGCCACGGCGGTGGCGCCGGCCTCCAGCAGCGCCTCGGTGAGCGGGCGGTCGGCGGCCAGGTGCAGGTACGCGAAGAGCGTGAGGTCGGGGCGCAGGAACCCGTACTCCTCGGCCACCGGCTCCTTCACCTTGACCAGCAGCTCCGCCCGCTCCCACACGGTGGACCGGTCGACCACCTCGGCCCCCGCGGCGGTGTAGGCGTCGTCGTCGAACCCGGAGCCCTCCCCCGCGCCGGTCTCCACGAGCACCTCGTGGCCGTCCCGCACGAGCTGGGTCACCCCGGCGGGCACGAGGCCCACCCGCCGCTCGGCCGGCTTGATCTCTCTGGGAACTGCTACGCGCATGGTCCGTGCTCTCCTCTCGTCGTGGCCCGCCGGCACGGGATCCGCGGCGCCGTCGCCGGCGATCCCGCCGCCCCCCTCACCGGGAGCGGACGTAGCCGGCGTTCTTGTCCACCTGGTCGACCAGCCGCTCCCCGGCCGTCCAGCGCCGGAGGTTGTCCTCGAACTGGACGGCGAGCTCGTCCCGCCACCCCTCCACGTCCCCGCACATGTGCGCGGACACGTGCACATTGTCCATCGCCCAGAAGGGGTGGTCCCGCGGAAGGGGCTCCGTGTCGAAGACGTCCAGGGTCGCGGCGGCCGGACGCCCCGCCCGGAGGGCCTCCAGCAGCGCGTCCTCGTCCACCAGCGCGCCCCGGCCCACGTTCACGAGGTGGGCGTGCGGGGACATCGCCGCGAGCACCCGGGGGCCCACGATCCCGTGCGTGCGCCCGGTCAGCGGGGCGGCGAGCACCACGTGGTTCGCCCACCCGGCGTGCTCGGCCAGCTCGGCGGTGGGGACGACGGTCCCGAAGTCCGGGTCCTCCGCCCGCGCCGTGCGCCCGGCGCCGCGGACCTCCATCCCCACCGCCCGCAGCAGGCGGGCGGTGGCGCGGCCGATCCCCCCGGTGCCCACGACGAGGGCCGTGGAGCCCTGGGTGCGCCGCAGCTCGCGGTGCACCCACCGGTGCTCGCGCTGCAGCCGCGCGCTCCGGTGCAGCTGCTTGTCGTGGGCCAGGACCGCGGCGAGGACGAACTCGGCGATGGGCCGGTCGAAGACGCCGTGCGCGTTGGTCAGCAGCACCTCCGAGGAGCGCAGCGCCGGGAACAGCACGGCGTCCACGCCGGCGGCCGCGACGTGCACCCAGCGCAGCCCCGTCGCGGCGTCCCACGCGCCGGCGAGCGCGTCCGAGAAGAAGTCCCACAGCAGCAGCACCTCCGCCGGGCGCCGCCCGGCGGTCCCCGCGAGGGCGTCGGCGAGATCCTCGCGCGTCACCACCGTGACGTCGGCGAGGGTCCGGAGGGCGTCCTCGTTGCCGGGCGGTGGCGTGCCCTCGGCGGTCAGCACGACGACACGGGGCGGCTCGCGCACGGTGCTCATGGGGCCACCCTACGGGGGCGGTCCGATTGTTGACAATCCGCATGGGCTGTTCCCATGATGAGCCATGACCTCACTGAGTCCGCTCCTGAAGCAGGCGACCCCGGTCGTCGTCGACTCCGCACGGGGCTGCTGGATCTCCGGCATGGACGGGCGCGAGTACCTGGACTTCACCACCGGGATCGGGGTGACCAGCACGGGCCACTGCCACCCCCGGGTGGTCGAGGCGGCCCGCGAGCAGGTCGGCCGGGTCATCCACGCCCAGTACACGACCGTGCTGCACCCCCCCGCTGCTCGAGCTCACCGAGAAGCTGGGCGAGGTCCTGCCGCCGGGCCTGGACTCCGTGTTCTACGCCAACTCCGGCTCCGAGGCGGTCGAGGCCGCGGTGCGGCTGGCGCGGATGGCCACGGGCCGGCCCAACGTGGTGGTCTTCCAGGGCGGCTTCCACGGCCGCACGGTGGCCGCGGCGACGCTCACCACCGCCGGCACCCGGTTCTCCGCCGGCTTCTCCCCGCTCATGGGCGGGGTGCACATGGCCCCGTTCCCCTACGCCCACCGCTACGGGTGGGACGAGCGGACGGCGGTCGACTTCGCCCTGCGGGAGCTGGACTACCTCCTGGTGACCAGGACGGCGCCCGAGGACACCGCGGCCCTCCTCATCGAGCCCGTGCTCGGCGACGGCGGCTACCTGCCCACCCCGCCGGCCTTCCTCGAGGGGCTGCGGGAGCGGGCCGACCGGCACGGCATCCTGCTGGTGCTGGACGAGGTGCAGGCCGGGGTGGGGCGGACCGGGCGGTTCTGGGGTCACCAGTTCGCGGACGTGGTCCCAGACGTGCTGATCACCGCGAAGGGCCTCGCCTCGGGCTTCCCGATCTCCGCGATCGCGGCGCCGACCGCGCTGATGGAGCGGGGCTGGCCCGGCTCGCAGGGCGGGACCTACGGCGGCAACGCCGTGGCCGCCGCGGCGGCCTGCGCCACCCTGGACGTGGTCCGCGACGAGGACCTGGTGGAGAACGCGCGGGTCCGCGGGGACCAGCTGCAGGCGGGGCTGCGGCCCCTGCAGCAGCGCTACCCCGGGATCAGCGACGTCCGCGGCCGCGGGCTGATGCAGGGCGTCGAGTTCGCGCAGGAGGACGGCTCCCCGGACGCCGCCGCCGCGCTCGCGGTGCAGCAGGCCACCACCGGCCACGGACTGCTCACCCTGACCTGCGGGCCGGCCGGCAACGTGGTCCGGCTGATCCCCGCGCTGGTGGTCTCCGAGCAGGAGATCCGCACCGGCCTCGAGCGCTTCGAGACCGCCCTGGCCGAGGTCCTCGACGGGGCGGCGGCGACCGCATGAGCCCCGCCCCGTCCCGCACCGCGCCCGGACGCACCGGATCCCGCCTCGGACCCCGCCCCGCACCCCGCGTCGATCCCGACCGGAAGGACACCCCGTGACCGACTCCGCCGCCCCCACCACCGCCTCCGAGGACGTCCTGCGCCGATCCCGGGAGGCCGTCGCCGGGGTCAGCACCGGGGTCTTCGTCGACGGCGAGTGGGCCGAGGCCGCCTCCGGGCGCCGCTTCGACGTGGTGGACCCGGCCACCGAGGAGGTCGTCGCCACGGTGGCGGACGGCGGCCCAGAGGACGCCGCCCGGGCGATCGAGGCCGCGGGGCGGGCCCAGAAGGACTGGGCGCGGACCGCGCCCCGCGAGCGCGGGGAGATCCTGCGCCGCTCCCACGACCTGATCATGGCCCGCCGCGACGAGCTCGCGCTGGTGATGTCCACGGAGATGGGCAAGCCCCTCGCCGAGGCCCGCGGGGAGGTCGCCTACGCCGCCGAGTTCTTCCGCTGGTTCTCCGAGGAGGCCGTGCGGATCGGCGGGGACATGACCCTCTCGGGCGACGGGAGGACCCGGATCCTGGTCTCCAAGGAACCGGTGGGGCCCTGCGTGCTGGTCACCCCGTGGAACTTCCCACTGGCCATGGGCACCCGCAAGATCGGCCCGGCCGTCGCGGCCGGCTGCACGATGGTCTTCAAGCCCGCGAACCTCACGCCCCTGTCCTCCCTGGCCCTCGTGGACGTCCTGGTGGAGGCCGGGTTGCCGGCGGGGGTGCTCAACGTCGTGTGCACCTCGAGGGCCTCGTCGGTGGTCGGTCCCTGGATGTCCTCGGGGATCGCCCGCAAGATCTCCTTCACCGGCTCCACAGAGGTGGGGGTGCGGCTGCTCGAGCAGGCGGCCCAGCACGTCATGCGCTCGTCCATGGAGCTGGGCGGCAACGCCCCCTTCATCGTGTTCGAGGACGCCGACCTCGACGTGGCGGTCGAGGCCGCGATGACCGCGAAGATGCGCAACATGGGCGAGGCCTGCACGGCGGCCAACCGCCTGTTCGTCCACCGCTCCGTGGCCGGGGAGTTCTCCGCACGCCTCGCAAAGCGCATGGGCTCCCTCACCGTGGGCCACGGCGTGGCCGAGGGCACCCAGGTGGGCCCCCTCGTTGAGGAGAAGGCCGTGGCCAAGGTGGAGGAGCTCGTGGACGACGCCCTGGCCCGCGGTGCGTCCGTGCTGTGCGGGGGCCGCCGGGCCGGGGGCCGGGGCTGGTTCTACGCCCCCACCGTGCTGTCCGGGGTCAGCCCCGAGGCCGCGCTCATGTCCCAGGAGATCTTCGGGCCGGTGGCGCCCGTGGTGGCGTTCGACTCCGAGGAGCAGGTGCTCGGGTGGGCCAACGACACCCCGTGGGGGCTCGTGGGCTACCTCTTCACCCGCGACGTGGACCGCAGCTTCCGCGTCAGCGAGGCCCTCGAGGTCGGCATGGTCGGGATCAACACGGGGCTGGTCTCCAACCCGGCGGCGCCCTTCGGCGGGGTCAAGGCCTCGGGCCTCGGGCGCGAGGGCGGCCGCACGGGGATCGAGGAGTTCCTCGAGACGAAGTACACGGCGGTGCCCCGTGGCCGATGACACCGTGGCCGATCCGGACGTCCGCCCCGCACTGTTCCCCGACGCGGAGTACGCCGCCCGGCTGCGCGCGGTGCGGGAGCGGATGGCGGAGCAGGGCCTGGACGCGCTGGTGGTGACCGACCCCGCGAACCTGTTCTACCTGACGGGCTACGACGCCTGGTCCTTCTACACTCCGCAGCTGCTGTTCGTGCCGGCGGAGGGTGAGCTGCTGCTGTTCCTGCGGGAGATGGACGCCAACGGCGCGTTCCGCACGTCCCGGCTGGACCCCGGGCAGATCGTCGGCTACCCCGAGCGCTACGTGCACCGCCCGCACCTGCACCCCTTCGACTGGGTGGCCTTCGCCCTGCGCCGCCGCGGCCAGGTCGCCCCGGCCGCCCGGGGGTGCGTGGGCCTGGAGATGGACTCCCACTTCTTCTCCCCCAAGGGCTACCGCTCGCTCGTCAACGCCCTCCCGGAGTGGACCCTTGTGGACGCCTTCGACCTCGTGAACTGGGTGCGCGCCGTGAAGTCCCCGGCGGAGATCCAGTACCTGCGCACGGCCGCCCGCGTCACGACGGCCGCGATGCAGGCAGCGATCGACACGATCGAGCCCGGGGTCCCGCAGCACCTCGTCGCGGCGCAGATCGCCAGGGCCCAGGTCGAGGGGGTCGACGACGCGTGGGGGGACTTCCCGGCCATGGTCCCGATGCTGCCCACCGGGGCCTCCGCCGACACCCCGCACCTCACGTGGTCGGACCGGGTGCTGCGGGAGGGCGACGCCGTGGTCGTGGAGCTCGCCGGGGTGCACCGGCGCTACCACGTGCCGCTGGCCCGCACGGTGATGCTCGGCCCGCCCACGGCCGAGCTGGGCCTGCTCGAGGAGGCCGTGGCCACGGGGCTCGAGGCCGTGCTCGACGTCACCGCCGCGGGCGTCCCGGTGCGCGAGCTCGCGAGCACCTGGAACTGGGCGCTGGCGGAGTTCGGGCTCGAGAAGCCCAGCCGGCTCGGCTACTCCGTGGGCATCGGCTATCCCCCCGACTGGGGCGAGCGCACCATCAGCATCCGCTCGGAGGACGAGAGCGTGCTCGCCGAGAACATGACGTTCCACCTCATCTGCGGCATGTGGATGACCGGGTACGGCTACGAGGTCTCCGAGTCGATCCGCATCACCGCCACCGGGACGGAGGCCCTGACCTCCTTCCCCCGAGCCCTCATCAGGAAGTGATCCCATGACCACCACCGCCGCATCCCTCACCACCGTGGCCGGCCTGCGCACCACCCCCACCGCGGGGGTGGGCGGCGACCCCGCCCGGGGCCTGCTGCCCCTGGCCCGCCGGGCGGACGGGCTCGTGGGGTCGGTCATCGACTCCTCGACGTCCCTGCTCGCCGCCCAGACCCACGACATCGTCCGCTTCGCGATGGGCGCCCCGGCCGCCGAGGTGATCCCCACGGAGCAGTTCCGGCGGATCGCCGCCGAGGTCCTCGTCGCCGGCTCGTTCACGTACGGGGCCACGGAGGGCGAGCCTGGTCTGCTCGAGACCGTCGTGGCCCACCACTCCACGACCCCGGAGCCGACCCGGCCCGAACGGCTCGTCATCACCTCCGGCGGCATGCAGGGCCTCGACCTCGCGTTCAAGCTCTTCGTGGACCCGGGCGACCTCGTGGTGGTCGAGTCCCCCACCTACACGAACGGCTCCGGCACCGCCCTCAGCTACGGCGCGGACCTGCTCGAGGTCCCCGTCGACG